>JBDRMC010000001.1:0-38618 GCA_043812515.1 Patescibacteria group bacterium
AAATGTTTTGGGAGAATTGAATGGCACAGCTATGGACTTAATCTCACAAATGCGTCCAGTCAAATACGAATGGAATGATTTGCATAAACAACTCTACGGCACTTCCACGGATACGGTAATGTACGGATTCGTGGCTCAAGAATTAATGAGTGTAATTCCAGAAATGGTTAAACAAGGTGGCGATGGTTACTATTGGTACAACCCGTCTGGTTTTGAAGCGGTGCTGACAGCGGGGATGCAGGAATTGGGTATGAAGATAGCATCTCTTTCGGAGCAATTTCGTATCACGGATAGCAGTGGAAGCGCCGGTTTTTCTGAAATTCGTGATATGGGAACACTACAAGGTAGTGATATGGGAAATTCGGTTTTCCAGTCTGTAATTTCAGTATTCTCAAATTTCTTTGAGATTGTATTTGAGAAAGGATTGTTGAGAGTAGCGAGTGTGATCACGAATAAGCTAAGCGCGGTAGAGGTTGAAACCAAGAAACTGTGCGTGGGCGAAACCTGTGTAACCGAACCGGAGTTGAAAAAATTGCTGGAAAAGAATAACATTACTCCTACGCCGACACCGCGAGAGACGCCTCAAGAAGTAATTTTAGAAACACCCGCGCCGGAGCAGACTCCCGAACCGACGGCAACGCCTGAAATCGCGCCAGAAGGTACGCCTGCGGCACCTGAAACTCCGTCTGAAATTCCGCCAGAGTCAGAGCAAGAGATAATTCCGGAAACACCGGAAACAAGTATCCCGCCGGAGCAGACTCCCGAACCGACGGCAACGCCTGAAATCGCGCCAGCGCCAGTGAGCGCGCCTACGGAAATTCCGACGGAAGTAGTTCCGACAGAATAAATTATTAAAACAATGTCAAATAATATTAATAATATTGTGGACAAAGAAAAAGAAATAAGCAACATCGGCGAGGAGAGAATCGCCGAAACCTGCCCTTATTGCAATTCCAAAAATTTTGTAAAAAGAGGCAAGAGGAAAAAGAAACTGGAGACAGTCCAGCTTTATTTGTGCCGAAAGTGCGAAAAAACTTTTACGGCCCAGTTCAGCAAAGGCAAGCATTACCCCTTGAATCTTGTCATTGAGGGCATGAGCTATTACAATCTGGGCTATAACTTGGAAGATTCTTGTCGCTTGCTGAATCAAAAGTTTGGAGTGAATCCGGGGGCTTCAACGCTGGGGGGATGGATAACGCAATACTCCGGGCTTTGTCGGTATAGCAGATTGAGGCCTTACGCCATTAAATTATGCAAGCCAGAAAAAACGGTTGAGGTAACAACTATGGCGCACCGACAAATTTACCGTTTTCGCTATCATCGGCCGAAAATGAGATTGACCATCGTTGAAATGTACAAGCATAAAAAGTTTGAGGCATTGAAAGATTATCTTGACGGCGTCTCTTCCGAGACCCCGCATCAGTATTTTCAAGACGGAATCAGGATTTCCGAAGTTAAAACAAAGTTTGACAAGTCGCAGATGATTGTGAGGAGCAAGAAGAATTACGCCAATATGCTGGCAAATTTTGTTCTGCAAGCGGTGAAGGATAACAAATCGCGACACGAAGCCATGCAAAGATTTATAATTGCCAACGATTCGGTTACGGTGGCAACCGAAGTGCCTGTTTACATCAGAAAAGAAGATATTGAGCATATGGAAAATCAGTTGAGTTTTAAGATTGTGGCCGAAGGCGGTTTAGAAATTAAAGGGAAAAAGCAAGTGGAATTTCCAAAATTGCTGACGGGACACATAGATATTCTGCAAGTCCGCAACGGACAAATCCATATTCTTGATTACAAACCGAATGCGGCGAAAGAAAAACCGCTGGAACAACTGACTTGGTACGCCTTGGCTCTTTCGCGCCTGACCGGCTTGAGATTGTACGAATTCAAGTGCGCTTGGTTTGACGAAAAAGATTATTTTGAATTTTTTCCCTTGCATATGGTGAAAAAAATCGCTAATCGCAAAAAGAAAAGAGTCAGCTTAAAGGTCGGCAAAGTGGTGGAAATACCGGAAGAAGATGTATTTAAGGTGGTATGAAAATATGAAAAATAATTATTCATACAAAAAACCGGTGAGAAGTTTCAGGGATTTGGAAGTTTATCAAAAGACACTGGAAGCGTCGGTTATTATCGTGAAAAATATCAAGCCAAGATTGGCGCGATTGAGGTTCCCTTTTACCGAAGGCATAGTAAACTGCGCTATGTCGGTGCCGCTTTGGATAAGCGAAGCGCACTCAATCCGCTTCGGCGACCATAAGCTTGGCTTGCGCCTGCTGGAGCAGGCAATGGCCGGATGCAACAAGATGATAGTTTATCTAGAACAAGCCAAGGGTATGTACGGCAGTAAACTGGAGCCGGATTTGATGGACGATTTAATAAGACGATACGCCGATGTGCGAGGCAAGATTTTCCGGCTTGAAAAGTCGTGGCAGAAATGGACAGAACCAAAATTTTAATTTTTTTATCGCCAACATGTCGAGTTGGCAACGAATAATAAAATAATTTGCGGTAATTTATTATGTGGAATATTTTTAAGAAAAAAAGGGGGAGTGTGTTTGGTAAGTTTGAGTATGTTAATTTTCAAGACCAGGTTGACCCGCAAGCGTCAACCGTGGAGGTTCAGAGAATTGAGCCCGTTGAGTTTCAAAACGATGAGCGGGTTGACGAAATTGAACCTCCGAAGAAAACTCGGTTGAGAAGCGGCGCGAAAGGATTGATTTTGGGGTTGATATTTTTAGTTCCGCTTTTCTTCTTGACCCTGACCGCTCCGGGAAATGTTTTGTTGCTCAACAAGCAAATCCTGATTTACGGCGTGGCAATGGCTGGTTTGTTGATTTGGCTTGGGATAGTAATTCGACAAGAAGGTCTTGTTTTGCGCTTGAGCGGTATTGAACTTGGAGCGCTGGCGATGCTGGCTGCCGGTTTGGCGGCTTCTATATTTTCAACCAGCGCTTATCGCAGTTTTACTTCAAGCGATGGGTTTATCACTTTGGCAAGTTTTGTCGTTTTATTCTTTTTGACGGTCAATTTTTTTGACAAAAAGGACATTGGCAAATTGATTGCCACTTTCTTGTCCGGTTCTTCGCTGGCGATTCTGGCAGGCATATTAAGCATCTGGGAGATACCGGTGTTTAAATGGATTAGCTGGTTTTCCTTTGACGGACTGACGGTTAGCGCCGCCTTTAATACCGTCAGCTCGCCTAACGGTTTGGGCAGTCTGGCGGTTTTGGTTTTCGTTCTCGCCCTAAGTCAATATTTCTATCCGCAGGAAAAAACATCTGAAAATCCAAGTTCTGACATCGGAAATTTTAAAAGTCGCGCTTCTAATATCTTGACTTTAGGCTCAATGATTGTTTCCGGCCTGCTTTTGCTGATTCTTGACTGGTGGGTTTTCTTCGCGGTTATTGCCGCGGGAATGCTTGCGGTGCTTTTGGGGCCGGGATTGGCGCAAAAATTCACCGGCAAGCGAATGAAGGTAAGTTCCGCCTATCTTGTTACGCCGTTAATTATTCTTGTAATGTCGCTAATCTTTATCTTCAGTAATGTCTATTTCGGTTTTAAGATCTCAAGTCTTGTTTTAAGAAAAAACCTCCCCGTTGAAGCCGGCTTAACGCAGCGAGGTTCAACAAATATCGCCAAAGGGGTTGTTATTGCCAGTCCGGTCTTTGGCGTAGGCGCGGGCAGTTTTGGAATCGCTTACGATAAATTCAGACCGTCTTCAATCAACCAAACGGCTTTTTGGAATACCCGATTTTCCAACAGCGCTTCGGAATTTTTTGACAGATTGATTGAGGGAGGCATATTAGCTTTGGCCTCGTTCATTTTCCTCCTAGTTTTGGCTTTCCGCAAACTCAAGGAATGGAAGGTCGCGCCCGCTTTTGTGACGGCGGTAGTTTTGTTTTTCCTTTACCCATTCAATTTGGTTTTGATGTTTGCTTTTTGGATGCTTATCGGGTTAATCGCGATTAGCGCCAAAGATGACGGCCAAAAAGTAAAAATACGGATGGAAGACGCCTCTCTGTCTTCAATTTTGTCTTCCTTGGTATTCGTCCTCGTAATGGCATTCGGTCTAATCGGTGGCTATATGCTTTTCCAGAAATACCGCGGAGAGATTTATCTCGCCCACGCCGCCAGAGTTACTATCAATACCGAGGCTGATTTGGATAAAGCCATTTCTCTAATGAGCAAAGCGGTCAACGCCAATAATAGCGAAGGTCTGTACTTAAGCAATCTTGCCAATTTGATTTTGAGCAAGATTAATTTTGCCATTAATGACGAAGGATCCGAGCCCGAAGAGATTACGGCAAAATTGGAAAATTTAACCAGAACAGCCATTCAAATTGCCAATCAACTAACCAATAGCCACCAAGACGACGCCTCAAGCTGGTTTAGCGCCGCTTTCATTTACCAGAACTTAATCGGACTTGTCGGTGGAGCCGATGAAGCCGCCCTTTCCGCTTATGACGAATATTCCAAAAGAGCAAAAAATGACCCGCGGGGGCATGAAAGAAGAGGTGGAATCTACCTAAACAGAGCGGATAGCAATAGCATTGCCCAGCAAAACGCCAAAAGCAAGAATCAAAAAATTGAAAATGAAGAAGATGTTAAGACATTCATAGCCAACGATTATAAAAAAGCGGAGGAAAGTTACAAAAAAGCGATTGAGCTTAAGGAAGATTTGGCGACCGCTTTGTACAATCTGGGCACGGTATACGAAAGAGAGGGCCAACTAAAAGAAGCAATGAAGCAGCTGGAACTGACTAAGTTACTAGAATAAAGTAATCCGGGGCTGGCTTTTGAACTTGGCTTGCTCTATTATCGTGACAGTCAAAAAGAAAAAGCATTGACTGAAATGGCGCGCGCCGTCGGTCTGTTCAAGGACTACTCCAACGCAAGATGGTATTTAGCTCTAATGCTTGAAGAAAGAGGAGAGATTGATATGGCAATCGCGCAATTGGGAGAGATTCTGAAACTGGAAGCCAATAAGGACAATGAAACAGTAAGAGAAAAGATGGCATCTTTAGAAGCCGGTAAGAGAGAAATTCCTCCGGCTACGGTTACGAGCAAAAAACCCTTGGAGACGGAAGGATCTCAAGTCAAACATGATTAAAAAGGTTTTACCCATAACTGCTTTGCTGTCTTTCGTTGTTGTCCTTATTATTCTTGTTTATTCGCCCTTGACTGGGTCTGACAACACATTAAGAGAGTTTGTAATTCAGAAAGGCGACGGGTCCGCTAAGGTAGCGCGTCTTTTATCCGAACAAAGACTTGTCAAGAATCGCTACCTTTTTATCGGCTACACTCTATTGATTGGCAAGGAAAAAAGTTTTCGGGCGGGACGATATTTGATTTCACCCGCGATGAGTATTCCGAAAATTGTCGGTATCTTCACCCGAGGCAAAGCGGAACCGGAAGGAGTTTTAATCACAATTCCTGAAGGCCTAAATGCTTGGGAAATTGTCAAGCTCTTGGAGAGTGACGGCAAATTCAAAGAATTAAATACTTCTGAATTTTTGGATAACGAGGGTTATCTTTTTCCTGATACTTATTTTTTTGGCGATCAAGAGGTAAACGACAAGGAGCAAACGAAAGAGATAATTGGAAAGATGAAGGAAAATTTTGAAAGCAAGTTGAAAGATTTGGAGTCGGAAATTATTATCATTGCCTCTATGCTGGAAAAAGAAGTTCAGGCAGAAAAAGATATGCGCCTTGTCGCCGGCATTATTTACAAACGGCTGGAGCTGGATATGCCCCTGCAACTTGACGCGACGGTTGCTTACGGCGCTTGTTTGAAAATCTCAAAATGCGATGTTTCGCGGATAAATTTGGCGGAAAGTATTAAGATTGACTCGCCCTACAATACTTATGCCAGAAAGGGTCTGCCGGTCGGCCCGATTTCAAATCCGGGACTGAAGGCGATTGAAGCGGCTCTCAACCCAGAAGTAAGCGACTACCTGTATTATCTCTCGGCAAGCGACGATAACAGGACAATTTTCAGCAAAACCGCCGAAGAACATTCGCGTAACCGCGCAAAATATTTGAAGTAAAGTTGAGCCAAAATGATTGGCAAAAATCAGGTTTATTGTTACTGTAACGATATGATTGCTAAAAAAGAAATTAAACG
Organism: Patescibacteria group bacterium; assembly: GCA_043812515.1. Lineage (GTDB taxonomy): Bacteria > Patescibacteriota > Minisyncoccia > UBA10092 > UBA10092 > UBA10092. The sequence continues at coordinate 6,128 of JBDRMC010000001.1, forward strand.
AATTGCCGACTTGGCAAGAATAAACATCGCCGACAAAGAGCAAGAGGGATTACAAAAAGACATCTCCAAGATTTTGGATTATGTAGATAAATTAAAAGAACTCAATGTGAAAAACATTGAGCCGACTACAAACGCCGGTAAAGCAATGAATGCTTTCCGTTCGGATGATCCTAGCGGCGAATATGGAGCGGAAACGGTAGCGAAGATTTTAGGGCAAGCGCCGGACAAAAAGGGGGAGTTCGTCAAGGTAAAGAGGGTTATATAATTTGCAACTTGAAGAAATTTCGATTCCCCCGCAAGTTATATGTTATAAGATTTATGGATATTAAGAAGCTGACAATAAGAGATGTTCAAAAAGGCATAAAAGAGAAAGATTTCTCTGCCGAAGAATTGCAGGGTCAGTTTTTGGATTTAATCAAAAAAGAAAATCCCGACCTCAACGCCTATTTAACAATTTTTGATAAAGAAAAATTGCATCCGGCTACCACCAAGACAGAAGTCGCGAGTTCTGTGCTGTGTGGAGCGCCTTTGGCCGTTAAGGATAACATTTGCATTAAAGATACGGTTACCACCGCCGGCTCTAAAATCTTGGAAAATCATAAAGCGGTGTATGACGCTACGGTTATCAGCAAGCTCAAAACCGCCGGCGCGGTGTTTTTGGGAAAGACCAATATGGATGAATTCGCCATGGGTTCTTCCACTGAAAATTCCGCTTTCGGCGTTACTAAAAATCCGCGTAATCACAGTCGGGTGCCGGGCGGTTCAAGCGGTGGCTCGGCGGCGGCTGTAGCAGCCGGCTTGGCGGTAGCGGCTTTGGGCTCCGATACCGGCGGCTCAATTCGCCAGCCGGCATCTTTTTGCGGCGTAGTGGGACTTAAGCCGACTTACGGAAGGGTCTCCCGCCACGGCCTGATCGCAATGGCTTCAAGTTTGGACCAAATCGGACCCATAACCAAGAATGTTTACGATTCCGCATTGCTAATGAATATTATCAGCGGAACGGATAAAATGGATTCAACCGCCAGCAGTCAATCAGTGGTTGATTTTACAAAAAATCTTGGGCAAACAATCAAGGGACTTAAAATAGCTATACCGAAAGAATTCCCCAGCGAAAGTATTAAAAAAGCCCTTTCCAAATTAGAAGCGTTGGGAGCGCGCGTTGACCAGGTAAGTTTGCCGCACACCAAATACGCTCTGGCAACTTATTATTTAATTATGCCTTCCGAGGCGTCTTCAAACCTCGCCCGTTACGACGGAATTCATTATGGATTATCCAAGAACGGCGACAACCTTTTGGACGCTTATTTAAAAAGCCGAACAAAAGGTTTCGGCGATGAAGTTCGACGCAGAATAATTTTAGGTACTTTCGCTTTGTCGTCGGGATATCATGATGAATATTATTTGAGAGCCCAAAAAGTCAGGACTTTAATCAGGCAAGATTTTGAAAAAGTGTTTGAGAAATTTGACGCGATAGTCGGACCGACTACTCCCACCACGGCATTCAAAATCGGAGAGAAAGAGGATCCATTGTCAATGTATTTGTCGGATATCTACACCGTATCGGTGAATTTGGCCGGCCTGCCGGCGATTTCAATACCCTGCGGAAAAATAGACGGACTTCCAATCGGTCTTCAGATTATCGGCAAGTCCTTTGACGAAGAAACGGTTTTGAGAGTTGGCCATCAGTACGAAAGCAGCGTCTTATAACAAAAAATATGTTATAAGTTATATGTCCCCTATGGCTCTTAATTTAAATAATTTAGAAAAGGCGGCAAGAGATTTTGACTTCAGTTCAATTATGGAAATTCTAAAAATAATCGGAATCAGCTTGTCTGTTATTTTTGGCATTCTTTTTGCTTGGACTGTCGCTAAGATGAGAAGAAAGTTGGGCGCCAAAGTGGTTGAATTGAAAACCGAAGCAAATCCGCCAACGCCCGGCGAAAGCAAGTATGACGCCAAGTGGAAGGAGATTGCGGAGCATTTGCAATCAGTTCGCGAAACCGAATGGAAGTTCGCGGTGATAGAGGCGGATAATATCGTTGAAGAAATTTTAACCGGAGCCGGTTACCCCGGCGATACTCTGGGTGAAAAATTAAAACAGATAGACAAGAATCAACTAGCATCTATAAATGACATCTGGGAAGCTCATAAATTGAGAAATGTTATCGTCCATAACCCTGATTATCAGGTTAGATACAATGACGCGCGCGTAGCCATTAGCCAATACGGGAAAGCGCTCCACGAACTAGGAGTGCTGGGCTAAAAATTTTATCAACTTTTAATTTTATTGTACCTATAATATAGTCATTTTGCATTAATCTTTGGTTCAATGGCGAAATCATTATTAAGATTAAAAGCAATAAAATTACGGACACGAGGAAAAAGTATTGGGACGATAGTACCGTTAGTTTATGGTGCGGAGATATTGAGTTAACCAAGGATCTGACTATCAGATTATTAGCCAATAAGATGCTCGGATTGCGTCTTGGGCAATTAAAAGGCGCTGTGGTTCAAAAACAAAAACGATTAGACAAGATTGCCAAATACGAGAAAGAGGGCATAGAAAGATTTAGAAATATGTCAGAAGATGCATTTTTTATCGCAGGGGTAGCTTTGTATTTAGCTGAAGGAACAAAGAAAAGCGGCAGAGTAGAACTTGTTAATCCCGATTATAAAACCTTAAAATTTTTTATTAATTGGCTCGCTAAATTTTTCCAAATAAAAAAAGAGCGACTAGCTCTCTATTTAACCATTAATGCGGTCCATAGGAATAGAGAGTTGGTAGTCAAAAAATTTTGGGCAAAATGTTTTAGTACTTCTCTTTCTCGGTTTAGAAAAACTTTTTTTGTTGAAACAAAACAAAAAAAGATCTACGCAAATCATAATAACTACTACGGCACCTTAGCTGTTAGTGTATTGAAAAGTAGAGATTTATTATATAAAATCAATGAGTTAATAGTGGGGCCATTGCATTCTATATAATAAAGCCGGCGTAGCTCAGTGGTTAGAGCGGACGTTTCATAAGCGTTAGGTCGGAGGTTCAATTCCTCCCATCGGCACAGTGCAGTGGTAGCTTAGCTGGCCTAAAGCGCCTCCCTGTCACGGAGGAGACCGTGGGTTCGAATCCCATCCACTGCGCAATTGCCAACTAAAATACGCCCTTGTGGCGTTTTTTAGTTGGCACTTCGTGATGAGGGATTCGAAGGGTATTGTAAAAAAGTGAACTGCTTCACTTTTTTACAAACCCCGGCTGCGGGGGAAATTCGAGCGGGAACCGCTTGCGGTCGCGAGAATTGGAGGAGCAGGAATCCCATCCACTGCGCACTTCGACAAGCTCAGTGTAAACAGTCAACATTTCTTTCTGAAAGCCATTAAAGAACGCTTAGCCGAACTAAATGGTTAGGCCGCGACTTTGCCGAAGAATAAGATTTAATCCAGATGTAACTTATTTTAAACCTCAAGTAAAATTTACTCTTTTGTTTTTTTAAATGTGACGGCATGAATTTCTTCCGTCAATATATTATTGACTTTAACTAATCGGTGGATTTCATCCTGAAGTTTTAAAATTGCCTCTGCATCTTTATATGTTTGCTCCGCTTGTTTATCGGAAGCTCGACTCAAAACTTGCTGACCCACTGCTAAAATTGGCAGTGCAAATAATTGGACTAAATTGCTCAAAAACAATAAGAAGATGAATGGATATTGGTCTTCTCGGAACAACCAAAATCCTGCCGTAGCAAGAATCATCCAACCGAACATCCATATTACGAGGACATAAAAAGCCCCCATTGTGCCGAACTTTTTGGTAATAAATACCGCTGAGCGGCCATTGAGTCCTAGGTGCTCATCTTTTGTGAGATGAGGTTTCTCTTTTGCCCTTTCTTCAATCCGAGGATGTGGTGTGTGTATATTTACCATTTATATATTATTTCCGCTACTTGAATTGATTATAACAAAATCCATAAAAATAGTAAGTAGCAGAATAAAGTAATCTACTGAGTTAATTATAAAAATTGTTTTTTCCATAAACTTATTTTATTTATTTAGATAAGTAATAGTTAATTGTAAAACTGTTGCAAACGAAGCCCATAGCAAATACGGAATTTGGATATATGCAATCCAGCGCGCATGCGGATAAATGGCCGCCATCGCCCAAACAAGCGTGCCTAAAATCAACAAAATATCAATTGCCGCTAATAAATTATTTTTGAGTCCGAATTGCAAATAAGTAAAAGAAAAATTGAAAATAAGATTGAGGATAAATGGCAAAGCAACCATAAATGGAATTTGATTCCGCCAGACCATATAAAACACCTTGCCAAAAGATAAGGCCATCAAAGCGTAAAGAAAAGTCCACACCGGGCCGAAAAGCCAGCTTGGCGGCGACCATGTCGGCTTTATTAAAGTTGAATACCAATTATACGCGCTGTTCATATTTTTATTATACCACTTTTTTATTTATCTCCGGAATTGATGATGATGGCGACAATAATCCCCACAACCACCACCCCCGATTATTATTAAAATTGAAATCATGTTTTAGAGATTTTAATTTTTTTGGCCAACTTCTACAACATTCTCACATTCTGCAGAATGTGAGAATGTTGTTAGTTGGGAAAGGTTTTAATAAACTTACAAAAGGTCTTGCCATAGGGCGAGAGAGAATGAGCGACTTCCCTGCCCTGATACTTTTTATCAACCAGGCCGGCCTGAACTAACTTTCTGGTGTGTTCGGAAATAGTTTTCATATTGCAATCCAGCTCATCGGCAATCTTCTCTAAACTAATGCCATCGTTACTGGCAATCAAATTCAATATATCAATGCGACGGTGATTGGCCACACCTTTGAAATGTCTTTCCAATTGTTTAGCGGTTTTCGTTTGCATACTCCCCCATTTTACAACACTTTAAAAAACATTCCAACATTCTGCAGAATGTTGGAGTATCTATTTTATCTTTCCCATTCTTTAATATCTGGATGAAAATCAACTTGATGTTCAGGAATTCCTAAAGAAATTCCGTATTCTTTCGCCTCGTTATATTGTTCTTTGTTTTTTCTATCAATTTTGAAAACTTTATCGCGAAAAATTATAAAATGCGTTTCGTCATTTTTAAAATCCGCGTACCAGGAACCGCCATGTCCCCTATCGAGCGCATGACTTATTTCCTCGGCAATCGCCTCCGCTTTATCTTCAGGAATTTCTACGGTATGCAAAGTCCACTGTTTAAGCCAAGGAGTTTCATGCTCGTTAGTCACCGGCTCAACTTCGGTCTCTAAAATCTTGACCTCTTTTAAAACACCCGTATTTTCTAAACTTTCTTCAATTATTACACCTTTATAATTTTTCATAAATTTATTTTCAAATTTCTTATTAATTCAATACTATACTATGACATTCTCATATTCTGCAGAATGTTGGAGTGTTATTTATCTCCGGAATTGATGATGATGGCGACAATAATCCCCACAACCACCACCCCGATTACTATTAAAATTGAGAGCATGGTTTTATTGGCTGATTTTTACAACACTCTCACATTCTGCAGAATGTGAGAGTGTTGTTATTGAGTTAGTTTTATCTTTCCCATTTTTTAATGTCCGGATGAAAATCAACAATCGCGCCTTTATAATTTCCTATAAATTTATTTTTTAATTATTTCTTCAGATGAAATGAATTGTTTTTGCACATCTCTCTCGAATTGCCGTAATTCTCCTTCAGCGATGATTTGATAATAAGAGTCATTAAGTTTATTTAACGGACAGAAAAAAAGTTGCTTTGGATTTTTTGGGCTTCCTCCTATTCCAATGGCAACGAAAACCGGCAATTTATGGCTTTCGCCATATATTCTGTAATTTTTTCCCTTTCTCTTATCCCACTCTATGCCGCCTTTATAGAAATAGGAACGATATTTACATTCAACAGCCAACATCTTCCCGGTCTTAATATGCCGAAATGTAAAATCGGGGTTGGTATCAGATTCCACATGACGTTTAAGCACTTTAGAAAAATCTCTCGTTTTATCAACGATTACCCAAATATCTGTCGGGAAAAGTAAGGCGATATATTTTTCAAATTGATAACCCTTCCCATAATAATCATAATAACTCCAAAGAAACGTTCCGAATACAATTGCCGTCATGAAATCTATAACGCGCCAAATGTTCACGCTATAGAGATGAATCGGAATGATAGGATTAAAAATTATAATTGCCGCAATAAAGGCAAGGAGCCAATAAAATTTTCGGCTCTGATATACGGTATAGGCAAGAGCAATCCCACTCAAAGAAACCGCCCAGCGCAGTATCGCAAAATCTCCTTGATATAAACCTACAGACGCGACCAAAAGTATTATGATAACTCCCCATATTAAAATGCGCAGTATAATTTCAGAATTCATAAATTTATTTTAGTAATTTTTTTGTTAAACAAAACTAAATTAATCTAAATTTAAATTTTCTTTCCACTTATCTTTGAATTTATTTTCTAAAATTTTCAAAATCTCCTTTTGTTGAAAAATTATGCGAACATTCTTTGTCCTTATTGGCTTATGATGTTTTTTATTCAACCAAATATTCCAATCTTTTCTAATTAAATTTTTCATCTGTTTCACATTCAAAATATAAAATTCTGGATTTTTATTTTTTAATTTTACTAGAATATACGGGCAAGTTATTTTTTTATTTAAATCCCCGCTCATTTTTTTAATATCTTTTATTAACACGATGTGAAAATTATCTCCTGATGATGTTTTAACTTGAACTGGTAATGTTTTATATTTACCTTCTTTAAAAATAAGAATGTCGTAAGCCCTTGTATTTCTAGCTGTAATAAGTGCTATATAGCCCATCCTACTGAGTTCCGCCGCTGCGTAATAAACACCAGTAATACCCACTAAGTTTTTTTCAAGATTTCTTTTTTTCATAATTTTATCTTAATTTTTTTGTGGGAAACGAAGTCATAAGTTTAAAGTTCCAAGATAATAATCATCCCCTGAAATATTCTCATCGTCTAAAAAATCAATGGAATAGTCATAATTAGAAACGAAAACATGTACTTTTTTCCCAGCACAATCAAGAGTTATATCCCCGGCGGAATTTTGTGTTAGTGTACTGTAATTGCAATAATAATTTAAGTCTTCCGAGGGCGCTTCACCAATGATAATGATTTTAGGATTCATTTTCTCCAACCATTCTTCAGGCACTTTTCCTGTATCTCTACCATGATGAGGGGCAAAAAGAATATCTACCTTTGATAATTTAACAGTATCCTTTATTTTTTCCATAAAATCGGTTTCTAAATCACCCATCCACAAAACAGATACTCCGTCTTCCACGCTATATTTAATAATCGCTGAAGTATTATTAGGACTTCCATCTTCTTCTTCTGCTATTTTTAATGCTTCTATGTAATCTTTATTGCTCGTTATCGGCCAAAGAATATCTATCCCAGCCGAACCCCTTTTTTCGCATGCCTTATTCATCCATTTTCTTGTACAGTCTCTTTCTATATAAAATGCTTTCTTACTTGAATCGCGCAGAGCGCAGTAATGCTTAAAATCTTCCGTTTCAATCTTCTTTGTTGCGTTATTTTTTATGCAATAAAAGTTGAGAATATCAATATTATCATCTAAATATTTCAGTCCTCGAAAATGGTCTTCGTCGGGATGGGTGGAAATAAATCTAGTTACACCTTTTCCTTGATGAGTATGTTTTATTTCTTTGACTATCCTCTCTTTATTATCGTCAGATAAATAGCAATCAATAATACTAAAATTATCGCTATTATGCTTGATGTAAAATGTATCCCCGTCTCCAACTGAAAATGATTTTATAATACTCATACTTTTTTGTTTCTTGCTTCAATCCGGCGAGTAATGTATTTAGTTTGTTTCCAATATGCACAAAGAAATATAATCAAAAGTATAATGGTTAGAATATATGGACTGTAAGTCCCTAATACCGGAAATTTATACTCAATTGCGCTATAAAATTTCAAAAGGAGGAGTAGAGAAAATAAAGAACAAAATGTTCTGTACATATTATTTGCTTCCAAAAGTATTTCAATTTTAGGATCTTCTTTAGAAGCACATACGAATTCGGGATAGGACGAAAATTTTAAATATAAAATTTTTCTCAGCAACGGTTCAATTACCAACGAACCAAACCTGCTTATCACTAAACCAATAAAATAATAAACAAAAACACCTATAATAATATTTTCTTGAATAAAATGAAATGACATAAACTCGTCAGCAATAACGGCAAAGAGTATCCCCGGCAAGAGGTAATTAAAAAGATTGTATGAAGTTAATTTGTTTAAAAAGTCGTTCATATTATTCCTCAACTATTGAATGAAATGGCTCTGCTATTGCCGAACCCCAACCACGTCCATTCCCACCATTGTGATGGAGAAGCGGGACACCACGCGTTACAAATACATTGGCTCCATACTTTTGTAGACCATTAGTGACTTTCTTTGCAGGATGTTTTGGTGAATCCTTTGAGGCCGACACAAAGGCAGTTCCTGCTTTAATTTTTTTCAAAACATTACTACTAATATTTCGTTTACTTCCATGATGAGGAACATCCAAAAATACCAAATCAGTGAGAAGAATACCTAAACTTTCGGCGTAAACGATAGAATTAAGCAAGGCCGTCTTCCCCGCATCACCAGTAAAAAGAAGTTTATGGTTATCGAGAGTGAAGAGTATAATCGTACTTGTATTATTCTCACCCGATGTAGTGTCTTCGTTGTCATTCAATAGATCAATATGCCAGAAATCCTGTATGCGCTTGATAACTTCTTCTGCCACCTTTTGGACTGGTGCAAAAACACCAAATACACCTTTTGGCTCTGGAGTTGATTTAAAAACGGCTAAAAGATTTTCATAATATTCTTGAGACGGACCTAGAATCTGCACTGCCCCATTGAAACCTGTTATGCCCTGAAATGGTTCTACAATCGGTATGTTTTTCTTGTTTGCCAACGCTTCCAGATCGCTTGCGTATTGTAGCGATTTCTCAAGTCGATCTTCCAACCCCGATGCAGTAATTTTCCCATTCTTGAAAAAGTTCTTTATGTCATTAGCATGTTCCCATGGGCGGTGCATTGCTAATTGTCCAACGTTTAATTTATCCAATACAACATATAGACCTGAAGCGTGATCAGCGTCAGGATGCGTGGAAACAATCAAATCAACACGATCTGTACCATAATAATTTTTTATGTGGTCAACCATCAACTCTCCGGACTCCTTAAAACCGCCATCAATAACTACGACGAATTGCTGTTCTCTCGGGCCGTTTAAATTTCCAAAGCGAAGTGTGATAGCATCTCCGCTTTTTTCACCTTCGCCGACTGGAATGTAATCGATTTCGTATGCCATATTATAATTTTTTATATAATTCTCCTTTTATTTTCTGTAATTGACTATCAATTTTATTAACTAAAACAAGCCGGGTTGCCCCGGCTTGAATTCTAAGTTCTTGTCGAGGCGTCGCCTCATCTTATGCTTATATTATAGCAAATTTTAAATAAAAAATCAATTTCTTAATTATTTCAACTTGCTATTTTTTCTCGCAACGCCTCAAAACTAATATACCGAATACAGAAATTTTCAGATTGCACTTTTTTGATAATCTCATCAAATTTATTTTCAATTTCTTTATTTATTTTTTCATGGAATTTTGGGGGTGAATCAATAGCGTAAACAACCCATATATGCCCGCCATTTGAATTCAATTGTTCTTTTGCCTTATTTATATGATCAGTAAATTTTTTGCTAATACGGTCAATATATTCTTTTTTTATTTTTTCTACTTCATCTTCGGTAAACGCAGGACTGATATCACAAAACGATCCTTCGTTTAATTCCTCTTGTCTTTTGCGTTCTTCAATACTATTATTGATTGTTTTAACTTCAACAAAAATATTATTTGAACGAAAATCGGGCGTTCTTTGATTTTCCTTTTCCGGTAAAAATTCTATATTATCGTAGAAGGCGCAAGCGATATTTATTTCGTGAAATACATCATTATGTTGCTCATGTGTTTCATTTTTCTTTTTGTTTGTTTTGTCTTTTAATATTTTCTTTTGTTCGGCTGATAAGTTTTTAACAAAAGAATCTATTTTTACCATATGAGCTTCTTGATAGATAGTGCCGTTTCCTCTATCTTTTAGGTAATTTTCGAAGCCTAATTCAATAAATGATTGATATAATTTTTCATCTGCCATAATTTTATACTTTTCGCATTGTAGTGATTTTATTTTCCAGATTTAGTTCGGTTGCATTGTTCACTATGGAAACGAGACTTATTTTAATAATTCATATTGAAACAGCTTGGGTTGAATTTCTGCTTCATAGTATTTAGCCAATTTTGTCTTTAAACTATTGATCGCCGTATTGAGTTCTGCGTAATCGTAAATCCACTCGTCATTTTCATTTTTTTCACGAGTGTTTAGCTCTTCGTCGATTTGATATGTACCGTACATATACTTTGGATTGTATTCTTTGGTAGACTTTGCTTTTGACAGAACATCGGCAAAAGTATCCAGCAACTCTTTTTCCTCGTCCGTAAGTTTATAGATTTTTAATTTATTACTTGCTACTGTGCCTTTGTCAAAACAAAGTTCGTTTTTGTAAAGTCGGCCGTCGCTAGCATCAAAGCTACGACAGTGATTACGCCGACTAAGACAAGTAAATATGAAGCATGCTTTCAAAAAATCTTTGTCTTTTAAATAGCGGTCGCCACCGTCAGCAGTAGTAAAATAAATATCTCGTTCATACCAATTTTTCTGCGGGTAGAGTTTAGCCGTAAAGAGTGGCAGCTTCTCAATGAAATTATCAGAGCGAAGGTAAAAACCATTTTTTCTCGCATTCAGAGTTGTTCTCACTAATGCCTGTTTTGGGGCACCAAGTGTGTAACCCACTAAGTATTCATAGGCTAAGATATTTTCATTAAATATTTTTTCAGTACTAGTTGCACTTGTTTTTTCTGCCTCCCGTCCAGCACCATCACAATACACACCATCAACTACGTCATCATCAAATGTTCTTTTATCAAAATAGAATTCGTTAAACGTTTTGTGCACTTTTTTCACAATGACACCTTTGACAAAGAAGATATCATCGTGTTCGGATGTATCTTTGGTATCGATGTCGAAGGCCTTAAGTGCTACCTCTTCTCGACTCTCATCTTGATTTCGCCACAATATACAACTAATAGCACTTGGCCCAGCATGAAAATGCTGGCGATTAAATAAAAAGCCGTCGATAAACTTCTTTTCAGTAAGTCCATGCGACTTCCAATATTTAATTGGTGAGAATAAAACAAAAGCGTCATCGGGTTTCGTTAGATAATATTTCCAACCAGACCAGATGAATAGATTGGCAATTTCTTTTGATGGAATCATCCCCCTTGTTTCTGAGGTGAATGAGCCCTTAAAAGCCTTTGCGACAAAACTATCTTTTTTAACATCCCGCGTAAGGCCGTCTTGCCTTATCTTATCAGCGCTGGTATCACTATATGGTGGATTTTCAAACAATATAATGTTTGTCTTTTTGTCTTTCACATAGCTCAGAAGCATACCTATGCTGTCGTTATATTCTTTCGTCATCCCAATCGCCTTTTGGCCGGTAACAAACTGTTCGCTTAAAGCGTCACCGCCATCAACCAGAGCTTCTGTATTGTCGATTTCCTGAGGTGGCGGAATTATGAGCTTAACACGATCTCCGATGCGCTCATTTAATACTACCCATTCCTTTAATTCATATGTGTTGACAACAGCATGAGACAACTCATTGTCAAAAATATAGTCATGGAGCGAAAGTTTTGTCCTATGTTTTTCCAGTTCACCTACGGTGATTTCGCTAAAATTGCGCTTATTGTAAAACGTCGTGATAATATCAGCCTTATCCTGTAAATATTTTGTTTTTAGAGATTTGTCGATATAGCGGCTTAGCTCGCCAATTGTAATATCATTCACCTGTTTATCGGTTAAAAACTCTTCCAGGTTGCCTGTACCGGCGCAGCGGTCAAGAATGATATAGTCATGGCCTCTCGGTATCTGCTTAATGGCTTTACGAACCAATTCAGTAGCTTTTAGACAATATGCCGGAGGAGTATAAAAAGCGCCAAGCTCCTTTTTATGCTGCTTATCATTAAGCAGATCCATGATGTATTTAAAATCCTTTTCATCGCCTGCCCACGGATAGATATAGGCAGCAAAATACTTGGGAGCACGTAACTCCTTAAAAAGTTTAATTTTACTAGCAGTCGGATTTTCTCGATAAAACCGATTTGACCAACCGACAACATCGAATAAGTCAATATGAATTTTGGTGTATTTTTCTACATCTAGAATTTCTGTAATGCGTCGTAGACCAGCTAAATTACTGTAGTCAATCTTTTCTGGTTGAATTTTGGTTGCAAAATCAGCATTATTTTTACTTGCAGCGCCGGCATAGGGTATTTCCATATATGAAAGAAAATCTCCGGAATTAAATAAGTAAGCATTTTCTTCATTTAATGCGGCTAACAAGATTTGCGCTGGCACTGGTTCACCCTTAATTCTTCTATGGCTAAGATATTTTATTGCCTGAAAGAGTGCTTTGTTAATGTCTGGGATAGTAAGTTTAAACTCAAATAACGTGCCTTTATATACCCCGTCAGTATTATGGGTTAGTTCTACATCGGCATCTATCCTTAGATCGGCAAAGAATTGTATCTGACCTTCACGTTCAGATAAGAAATTCTTTTTTGATTTAGTTAATTTTTTTACCATATTTTGTTTCCCAAAATCCCCCTTCTTTTCCCTAACAATACCCCACTTTGGTGGGGTTGTAAAATGAAAAATAGGCGCGAAAAAAAATAACATAAATTATTTTCCGAAGCTTATGAAAGCATTTTAGCGTGGTTTCAAATTACATATTTCATATGCTATCGCATTTATATATGTAATTTGAATAAAATGCTTTCACCCGCCCGAACGACTGAAATCGTTCAGTTGGGCGGCTGTGGATAGATGGCTGGATATAATTCTCAATAAATCCCTTGGCGGTGGCAGACGCGGATTATGACGACAACTAAAATTCCTTTATAGACTTTATAAATTATTCTATAGGGCCAAACTCGATAAGAATAAAGGCCGGCTAATTCTCCTTCTAATTTTTTACCCGAAAAAGGATCAACCGCGATTAACGGAAAAACCGCCAAAATTCTTTTCCGATATTGAGCCGGAATTTTATCAAGCTCTTTTTGCGCTCTTTTTTCGAATTTTAGTTCCCACGCCATATTTGTTTTTTCCTTTATCCGCTAAAATATAACCATGTTTGGCCATGATGTCGTCCAAAGTAGCCCATTTTTTATATTCGCCGGTTTTGATCGCGCGATCCGTTTCTTTAATATCTTTATCTAATCCTGGGCATTCTCTCATTACTTCCAAGGTTTCCTGTAAGGATTCAAAATCTTCCGCGGACATTAAAACGGCCTTGGGCCGGCCCTTTTCGGTTAAGGTGTAAAAATTATCGGGTTTTTGAACTTCTTCGGCGATTTCAAAAATTCTTTTTCTGGCCTCGGAAATTGATATGGTTGTTTTTGTATTCATGTTGGTTTTATATGTACATAATAACGTACATGCTAATCTTTCGTCAATAGCTATAGCAGCTTCTTTTTGAAGTATTTTTCAAGTTTTTCCCTTGGCCTATCAATTTTTGGCAAATCTTTTATTTTCATAAATCCCCTTCATTAAAACCCGCCTTAGATGGATTTTTTTATTAATCAATAAACTCCAGTTCTTTGAGGGCTTTTTCGTAGGCGCGGACTCCGAATTCTATTTCGCTTCTGGCGATTGTATATTCCGAACCGTGCACCAGTTGATTTCTCAATTTATGCGCCTGCCAAATTTCTTCTATATTGGAAACTTGGGCGGAGTTTAAATATTTCAACCGGTCGGCCATTGACTCCCCCGGAAGCCCCATCAGTTTCAATAAATCATCAAAAATCTTATCGGCTTCTATCAACGCCATGTGTAAATTGGCTTCATCATTTTTATTTAAACGAGAAACGACTTTTTGCCACGAAGCATTTAAATTCTTCTTCGGCGTTTTGCCGCCTTTCAAAAAATTACTAGTGGCTTTGAAAAATTTCTTTAATGTGTCAACTTTATTTATCAAAATTATAACCAGAACACCAAAAACCAACGTCAAAAAAATACCGAGAATTTTAAGATTGACGACCCACTCCGAGCCGCCGAGATTGATGACGCTTAAACGGAGATTATTTGTTATATCGGCCATTAAATAAATTATACGCATGGATTTATTTACTCATATTTTCAACCAATTTGGCAATTTTTAGCAATTTAACATCTTCAAAATTGTTGCCGATAAGCTGAAGTCCGACCGGCAATCCATTCGCCTCTTTTATGGGAATGGAAATCGCCGGAACGCCCGCCAAGTTAATTGAAACCGTATAAATATCCGCCAGATACATTGATAACGGATCCTGGGTTTTTTCTCCAAACTTGAAAGCGGTTGTCGGAGACGTGGGCGTTATAATCGCGTCAACTTCTTTGAAAGCATGAGTAAAATCCTGTTTTATAAGCCGTCTGACTTTTTGAGCTCTTGTGTAATACGCGTCATAATATCCGGCCGAAAGAACGTAAGTGCCGAGCATTATTCTTCGTCTCGCTTCGGCGCCGAATCCTTCTCCCCTGCTTTCAAGATAAACGTCAAGCAAATTTTGCAGTTTTTCTTTTTTATTTATTTTGGAATGCCCATATTTTATTCCATCAAATCTGGCAAGATTGGCCGACACTTCGGCGGGCATAATGATATAGTAAGCCGCCAGCGCCCACTCGCTGTAGGGCAAGGAAATTTCTTCTATTCGCGCCCCTTCTTTTTCCAGTTTTGATATTACCGATTTTATGTTTTTTTCTATTTCCGGGTCCAGACCATGAGTAAAAAATTCCCGGGGGACGCCAAATTTTATTTCTTCTATATCTACAGGTTTATCATGATAACTTTGCCATTCTCTATTGGCGCTTGTTGAGTCTAAAATATCCCCGCCGCGAATAATTTCAAAAACTGCGGCGGCGTCGTCTACGTTTCTGGTAATCGGCCCGATTTGGTCCAAGGACGAGGCCATAGCCATCAATCCATGGCGGGAAACGGCGCCGTAAGACGGTTTAAAACCGACAACGCCACAAAAACCGGCCGGTTGGCGGATTGAACCGCCCGTGTCGGAACCCAGCGCGTAAACAGAAAATCCGGCTTTAACCGCGGCGGCGGAGCCACCGGAAGAGCCGCCGGGCACTCTGCTTGGGTCAACCGGATTTTTTGTCGGGCCGAAAGCGGAATTTTCGGTTGAACTGCCCATCGCAAACTCATCCATATTTGTTTTGCCGATAAAAACCGATTCTTCTTCCTTAAGTTTTTTAATTACGGTAGCGTCATAAGGCGCTGTATAATTTTCAAGAATTTTTGAAGCGGCTGTGGCTTTGGCGCCGCGAATTAAAATATTATCTTTAATCGCGGCCGGAATTCCGGCCAACATTTCAATCGGCTCGCCTTTGGAAATTCTGGCATCAACTTTTTTTGCCGATTCAAGCGCCCCCTCTTCGGTCAAAGATAAAAAAGCGTGGATTTCGCTATCATGTTTTTTAATCTCGTCAAAATGCGCCCGGGTTAGTTCAACCGAAGTTATTTCTTTTTCTTCCAGAAGCTTATGCGCTTCTTTGATTGTCAGTTCTTTTAAATTCATTCCAATATTGATGGGACTTTAAAATAATCTTCTTCGCGATTTGGGGCGGCATTCAATATTTGTTTTCGCATTTCCGGGTCGGAAATGGTTGTTTCATCGTCCTGTCTGGCAACGCTCTCCAAGTCCGTGCCTCCGGTCATCGGCTCGACTTTTTCAACGTTAACTTCCGATAATTTTTGGACATAGCCGATTATGGAAGATAAATCTTCGGCGAATTTTTCTTTTTCTTTTTCTTCCAGTTTCAATCGGGCCAATTCCGCGATTTTTTCAACCTCTTTTTTGGTTAACATTATTTTATGAGTTTCAAAAACTCTTTTTCGTCTATTATTTTAACTCCCAATTTTTTCGCTTTTTCGTATTTTTCTCCCGGTTCGGCACCGGCAACGACATAATCAACCGAAGCGCTTACCGACGAAGAAATATCGCCTCCCAATTCTCTAATTCTGCCTTTGGCTTCTTCCCGCGTCAAGGTTTGCATACTGCCGGTTAAAACAAATATCTTGTCTTTCAACTTTAAAAATTTCGCGGCAATTTTTGGTGAGATAATTTTAACATCCGCATTATCAAGCTTTTGAAGAAAATTAATGCTATTTTTATCGCTAAAATATTCAAAAATGCTTTCGGCGACCTTCGGGCCGATATTGGGAATTTTCTGCCAATCTTCCAGTTTTAATTTTTCCGCGGCGATAATCAAATCCTGTGGAGTTGAAACCGTTTTGTGTTCAATTAATTTTTTGCCGATATCAATCGCCGTTTCCTCCCCCGCGTGTTTTATGCCAAGCGCGAAAATAAATTTATATAAACCGATTGTTTTGCTTTTTTGGATTGAAGCGACGGTATTTTCGGCCGATTTTTCGGCGAATCTTTCCAGCGGCAACAAATCGCCATCTTTCAAATCAAACAAATCGGCCGCGTCGGAAATCAAACTGTTATCCAAAAGCGCGTCAATTATTTTAGGCCCAACTCCATCCATATTAAACGCCGCTTTTGATACAAAGTGATAAAGCCGCCGGCGGTTTACCAGCCCGCATTTTTCCGGATTCAAAACTTTGTGGGCGGATTCGCCGGCAACTCTGACAACTTTTTGGCCGCAAAATTCTTTGGGAAAATGAAAAGTTTTTTCCCGCCCGGTCCTCAATTCTTTCAGCGTTTTTATAATATCGGGGATAACGTCTCCGGCCCGACCGACAATAACCGTGTCGCCGATTTTTAGCCCCAGCCGTTCAATCTCATCTTCATTATGAAGCGTGGCCCGAGATACCATTGTGCCACCGATTGAAACGGGCCTAAGAATCGCCACCGGAGTTAATACGCCCGTCCTGCCAACTTGAACGATAATATTTTCAACAATCGTTTCAGCTTCTTTGGCGGCAAATTTATAAGCAATCCCCCCTCGCGGCGCTTTGCCGACAACTCCGAGCCGCTTTAAATATTCTTCCGAATTAACCATGACTACAGTACCGTCAATTTCAAATGGCAATTTATCGCGATGCGCCGACCAATATTTTTTAAATTCAAAAACTTCGGAAAGCGAATCAACTTTTTTATTATTGGGATTAGTTCTAAATCCAAGCGCTTTTAAAATTAAATGTTCTTCTTCATGGGTTTTTTGACCCAAGTCATTTACTAAAGCGTACGCAAAAGAATTCAGATGGCGGGAGGCGGTAATTTTGGGGTTGAGCTGGCGGATGGAACCGGCGGCTACGTTTCTTGGATTGGCATAAAGCGGAAGATTTTTTTTCGTCTGTTCTTTATTTAAGGCATTAAAATCTCTTGTATTCAAAAAAACTTCACCGCGCGCTTCTATAGTTTTCGGCCATGTTAAATTATCTACTATATATTGAAGTCCCGATTTTTTAAGATTTTTAATAACCTCTTCTTTCGGCAATAAAACAAGCGGAATAGTATCAATAGTTTTTAAGTTATTGGTTACATCCTCTCCTATTGCCCCGTCGCCGCGGGTTGAACCGGTTTTAAAAATGCCATTTTCATAAATCATGCTAACGGCCAAGCCATCAAGTTTGAGCTCCACATAAAAATCGACTTTGGTGCCACCCGGCCCGCCTTCGCCAAGGCTTCGGCGGGTAAACAATAATTTCATATTTCTTTCATGCCAGTCCTTTATATCCTCTTCCGAAAAAGCGTCATTAAGAGAGAGCATCCGCGTAGAATGGCGGACTTTATTGAATTTTTTGAGCGGCTCGCCGCCGACCCTTTGGGTCGGCGAATCGGGCGTAATTAATTCGGGATAGGCCTTTTCGATTTCTTTTAGTTCGTTATTTAAAGAATCATAAACCGCGTCCGAGACGTTCGGTTTATCTAAAACATGGTATTCGTAAGAATATTTATTAAGCAGGCCCCTTAGTTTTTCAGCCCGGTATTTTGCCTCCGTTTTATCTGTCATATTACTTTAAATAAATAGCGCGGGCGCGGTTGTGTTCTTCGAGGGTTTTGGAGAAAATGGTTGTGCCGTCTTTAGCGGAGAGATAGTACCAATATGGGCTTGCTTCCGGGAAAAGCGCCGCTTTGATGGCAGAGATACCCGGGTTGGCAATTGGCCCATTCGGCAGACCGCGGTAAAAATAAGTATTATATCGCGAATCTATTTTTTTGTCGGAATCGCCGATTTCGTTGCGTCCGGTGATATAAACCAATGTCGCGTCGACTTGTAAAGGCATGCCCGCTTTAAGTCGTTTCCATAATATGCCGGCAACAATCGGCCTGTCGGAATCTTTGGAAACTTCTTTTTCAACCAGAGACGCCATCGTTAAAATTTCGTAAGTGGTATATGAAGAATTTTTTATGGCTAATTTTAAGTCCGGCGTTAATTTATTATTAAGATTATTAATCATTTTGCCAGCTATATCGGATAAAGAGTCTTTTCCGCCAGAGGCGGATCCGCCTTGGGCGGAGAAAAAACGGTAAGTGTCAGGAAATAAATATCCTTCAAGAGAAGCCATTTTCGGCTTATCGAATAAAATCTCCGGAATATTTAATAAAAATTTGAAATTCGTTAGCGCATTCGGTTCAGCTAAATTAGCCCTGACTAGTTTATTTTCAATTTGCTTTAAATTAAAACCTTCGGGAATCACGATTAAAACTTCATTGGTTCCGCCCAGGGCCAGTATATCTCCAATATCGCGGATGGACATTTTCGGCGAAAGTTCATATTCGCCGGGTTTCAAATCATACTGAGCCAAAGACAGAAAAACATAAAGGCGGAAAAGAAAAGGATTTTTTATCAATCCGGCATTTTTTAAATTTTCGGCAATTGTCTGGGCCGATTCCCCTTTTTCAACTTTCAGTATTCTTATTTCACCCGAAATGTTTAGCGGTGTTCTTATTTTCCACCAAAAAATAAAAAGCGCGGCAAAGGCAATGACAAAAAATATTAAAATGGCATAAGCGAATTTTTTACTCATCTTTTTCCGCCCGCTCCGACTCGGAGACGAGGCGAGCCGCTTTTATTATTTTCATAAAGGTCTGAAGCTCAAGAGACGCGCCGCCCACCAAGGCGCCATCAATTCCATTTTGCGCGATAAAATCAGCCGCATTTTCTTCCGAAACAGAGCCACCGTAAAGAACCGGCATATCACTTGCCCATTCTTGGCCGTATAGGCGGCTTATAATTTTTCTTATTAAAAGCGCCGCTGAAAGAGCGTGGTCAGGATTATCGGGCCCTGTCCCTTCGTGTCCAAAGACCGATTCAATATCGGCACGGGGACGGCCAATAGCCCAAACCGGTTCATAGGCAATAATCAGGCGGCTAATATCTGAAACGCCAACCCCTTCCAAAGCGCTCTCAATCTGTCTGGATAATATTTTGGAAATATCGTCATTTTGTTCTTTTTCGCCCACGGCTAAAATGGGCATTAATCCGATTTTTAGAGCGGTTTTTATTTTCAAATTTATTATTTCCTCTGTTTCTCCCATGATGTACCGTCTTTCCGAATGGCCGATAATTACATAATTGCAACCTAAATTTTTCAACATCAATCCCGATACTTCTCCGGTATAAGCGCCACGCTCGGCCCAGCTGATATTTTGAGCCGCCAGTTTTATTTCTTTCCCGCAATTTTTCTTCAGCAACTCAAGATAAACGAACGGCGGAGCGATTATTAATTCAATGTTTTTTGGCAGACGCTGAGCTAAAATGCCCTGCACGAAACGCGAAGCTTCATCGGCCGTTTGAGGATTCATTTTCCAATTGGCAATGATAATTTTTTTTGTACTCATAATAAAAATAAATATTTAAAAATATTTTCGCCAAAAACAGTCATGCCGGTAACTATTAAACCGGCGGCTAAAACTCCCAAAATAATAGACCAAAAGGCATGAGTTTTCGAGATTCCGAAAATAAAAGCCGCCACCACTCCGGTATAAGCGCCGGTCAAGGGTAATGGGATGGCGACAAAAATAAAAAGCGCCAAATCGCCCCAACAAGCAAAATGTTCGGTGTGTTTTATTCTCGTTCTTTCAAAAAGCCAGTTAAAAAATTTATTAAACCAGTAAAATTTATGACTTAAATATTCCGATATTTTTTCCAAACCGAATAAAAGCGGTAGAATCGGCAAAATATTCCCCAAGACGCTTAAAATAAATGCTTTATACGGATTAAAACCAAATTTTAAAATTGCCAAAGGGATAGCTCCCCTAAGTTCACTTAAAGGCAGCGCGGCGGTAACAAATGTGATTGTTTCATTGAGCATTATTTTTTAAAAATTTCCGCGGCTTTCTCCGGATACACGGCAACAATATCCAGCCCGGTGCTTAATTCAAAACCGCCGATAATATCAAATTTTGGCATAATCTCCAAATGCCAGTGATAATGACTGTGATTTGAATTTTTATCCACCGGCGCCGTGTGGATGAAAAAATTGAAAGCGGGATCTTTCAATTTTTTATAAATTTTCTGAAGCGCAACTTTCAAAGCATCGGCGAGAGCGGATAATTCCGGCTCTTTAATTTTTTCAAAATAAGCAAAATGTTTTTTTGGTAAAATCGCCAATTCAAATTCCGCCCGCGAAGCAAAAGGAGCAATGACAACCATGTCGCTGTTTTGATAAACCACTCTTTTTTTCTCTTTTAATTCCCAACCAATCATTTGGCAATGCGTGCATTTGTTGTGTTCCTTAAAATAGCGCCGCGAGGCGTTAACACTGCGGTTGATATAAGGCGGTAATATCGGCAAGGCCAAAATCTGCGAATGAGGATGGGGTATGGTGGAACCCGCTTCTTTTCCGTGATTATGAAAAATCGATATATATTTTATATTTTTTTCTTCAGCCAAACTTTTATAACGCTCCTGAAAAGCCAATAAGACCATTTTTATTTCTTCTTTGGTAAAATTGGCTAAATGGCGTTCGTGGTCTCTGTAAATCACAACATCGTGAGAGCCTAATTTCGGTCCGACCGCCGGACTTTTATTCGGGATTATCTGCAAAAACCAATCGTTTTTGGTCTTATCTTGATAAACCAAAACTGGCGGTTTGTTTCCAAATTTGGCGGGATTTTCAAAGGGACATTTGTTTTTGGCAAATTCCATTTTTGCCCTGCCTTCAAACCTATGCCCCGCGCCGCGAAGCGGCGCGAACAAAATACAATCCCCTGAAATCGGGTCCTGGCGAAATTCCGAATCAGATTTTACCTTTTCGCTTTTCATAATTTATACTTACCCGTCAATAATCCTAATCTTATTTTGAATAAATCTTTCAATACCTGAAAATAACTTGAAAGATGCACGGTTGAATTACCGGAGTTATTCCAAATAACCGGCAATTCTTTTATTTTATATCTAAACTTTTTGGCCAAAACCAAAACTTCAATGTCAAAAGCAAAACGATCAATTTTAGTTCTGGAAAAAATACTTTTGGCCGCTTCGGCGGTAAAAAGTTTAAAGGCCCTTTGGGTATCGTGGATGCTCCACAATCCGGCAACAATCCTAATGAGATACTTTGAATACTTTCCCAAAAACCGGCGGTACCATTGGGCATTTTCGTTTATTACCGCTCCGGGCATTTCAATCGAACCGATAACAATATTGTAGCCGTCGGAAAAATAGGGCCAGA
Organism: Patescibacteria group bacterium; assembly: GCA_043812515.1. GTDB lineage: Bacteria > Patescibacteriota > Minisyncoccia > UBA10092 > UBA10092 > UBA10092. Next base: position 27,959 of record JBDRMC010000001.1, read on the forward strand.
ATTTTTCAATTTGCTCCATTGAAACCGCGTTATCGGCATCCACAAAGATACGATAATCGCCGGTCGCGGCGAGCATCCCCTGTCTGACGACATAGCCCTTGCCGTGATTTTGAGTATTGGCGATCAAACTGAATTCCGGTTTGTTACTGATAAATTCGGAAACCATTTCAACCGTTTTATCGGAACTTCCGTCGGAAACCACGATCGCTTCCCAAGAATAGCCTTGGCGTGAAAGATAACCATAAATAGCCTCAATGGTGCCTTTTATTTTATTCGCTTCGTTATAGGTGGGAATAATGACCGACAGATGTTTAGACATTAAATGGATTTTATCAAATTTTTAAGACGAAATCCACTATTTTCTGTCTAAATAACTTTGCAACAAAATCGCGGCCGCGGCCGAATGGTTGTTTTTGGCGCCGCTTTGAGCCGCGGCTTTAGTGGTTAAAATTTCGTTTTCAAATTCAATCGGCAAATCAACTTCTTTGATTAATTTTTCGGCCCAATTTTCAACCTCCGTTGTTTGGGCCGTTGACTTCATATTTTTATTCAGCGGTAAACCGATAATAATTTTGTAAATACTCTCTTTTTTTATCATTTCATTTAAACGTCCGAAAAACTTGAAATTGTTTTCCAATGTTTCGCAAGGAAAAGCCAGCTTGTTTTCATCATCAGTCATGGCTAGTCCAATCCATTTTAATCCATAATCAACTCCCAATATTTTCATAAGGCCATTTTGACACACTTAGACATAAATTTCAATTAAAAATAGCTATTCTGTCAATATAGTGCAGCCCTCGTCCGTAATCGCGATGGTGTGTTCAAAGTGAGCCGTGAGAGAGCCGTCGATGGTTTCAAAGCCGAAGCCGTTTTTTGATTCGCGAACTTCGCCGCCGCCGAGCGCCGCCATGGGTTCTATCGCTAAAACCATGCCGGATTCTAAGACTATTCCTTCCCCTTTTTTGCCAAAATTACAGATATTCGGTTCTTCATGAACCGCGTAACCGACGCCGTGACCGACTAAATCCTTAATAACGGATAGGCCTTCTTTCTCAAAACAATTTTCTATGGCAAAACCGATATCGCCTATATGATTTCCCGGCTTCACTTCGTTGATGGCCGATTCTAGGGCGTGTTTTGTAGTGTTAATTAATTTGGTTTTTTCATCCGTCATTCTTCCAATGCCGACTGTAAGCGCGGCGTCGGTAAAAAGATTTTTATATTTGACACCGATATCCAATTTCAAAATATCGCCCTCTTTCAAAATGATTTTGTCGCTTGGCAAACCATGAACCACGATATTATTCAACGAAGCGCAGATGGCGGCCGGATATGGTTTGTCGGAAAAGCTCGGCTGATACCCTTCAAATGCCGGCTCGGCGCCCCGGGCTAAAATTATTTCTTTCGCTTTGGTGTTTAAAAAACCGGTGCTAACGCCGATTTTGGCCAGTTCCGAAACTTCTTTTAAAACTTCCGCCAAAATCCGCCCGCCTTGTTTTAAAATCTCTATCTCTTCTTTTGTTTTTATAGATATCATGGCTTTGAGTTTGTTATGCGTGCTATAGCATTTATAACAAACTCGCAAGAATTTTTAATATGTCTTTATGGATTTTCGCTATCGGCTGTTCCCCGTTGATATTAAAAATGATTTTTTTTGATTTTAAGTATTTAATAACCGGCAGAGTTTCGCGATTGAAAACAGCAAGCCGTTTCTTTATTATTTTACGGGTATCCAATTCCGGAAAATCTTTTCTATGACGTTTCAAATTTCTAATGTAAACCTCTTTCGGGCTTATCGCAACGTGAAAAAAGTAAGTGTTTTTTCCGTACAGTTTTTTAAGAAGCGGTAATTCGTCTTTCAGTTCTATTAAAGTTCTGGGTGAACCGCTCATAATGATTCCTTTTCCGCGGTCGGCAAGAGATTTTATTTTCGCCATCATCAGCGCCGACACAAATCCTGAAGAAACTAAAAAACCGCTTTTCTGTAAATAGCGTTCTTTTTCAACTTTAGCGCTTTTGCCTTTCAGTGCCGCTTTGATAAGCTTGCTTGAAATTATATGTATTAGATCGAATTTTTTGGCTAAAAGTTCCGCTTGAGTATCTTTGCCGGAACCGGGCCGTCCCAAAATACTTATGGCAATTTTAGAACCCCTCATATTCGCGCGTTACGAGCTGGGATCTGACCTGTTTCATGCTTTCCAAAACAACCGATACCACGATCAAAAGGGCTGTACCGCCTATCGTCATCGTTGTGATTCCAGTAAATTGCTGGACTATAATCGGCAAAACGGCTATTACCCCCAAAAAAATCGCGCCTATTAAAACCACTCTGTTTAAAATATGTTTTATGAATTCGGCAGTGGAAATTCCGGGCCTGATTCCGGGAATAAATCCGCCTTGTTTTTGGAGATTTTGCGAAATTTGGTCGGGATCAAAGGTTACCGCCGTATAAAAGTATGTAAACATAATTACCAGCAAAAAATAAAGCGAGCCGTAAGCAAATTGATTTCTTAAAAATCCCGCCATAGCGCTTGCGATGCCGGCGAGCCACGCAACATTGACGCTGCTTAAAATTTGCGCCAAAAGCTGGGGGAAAAGCAAAATGGAAAGGGCAAAAATAATGGGGATGACACCGGCCTGATTCACTCTTAACGGCAAATGGGCCATCGAACCGCCGTAAACCCGATTTCCTCTCACTCTTTTGGCATAGGCCACCGGTATGGCTCTTTCCCCTTCGGTGACAATAACGACACCGGCAATAACGATTAACGCGGTTATTATGAACGCCAAATAAGTCGGAATTTGGGAAGAATTAAAAGTAATCAACGTCTGCTTCAAATCAACGGGCAGGCCGGCAATGATGCCGGCAAAAATCAAAAGCGAAATGCCATTGCCGATATTTTTTTCCGTTATTAATTCGCCGAGCCACATCAAAAACAACGAACCCGCGACCACCGTAAAAATCGACGCTATAAAAACCAGGCTGTCTTGAGCGACAATAATCTGCTGATTTTTTAATAAAACCAACAGACCATATCCTGACATAATGGCCATAGGTACGGTCAAATATCTAGTATACTGATTGAACTTCTGACGGCCGATTTCACCCTCTTCGTTATATAATTCTTTCAAGGCTGGGATTAGCATCGTCAAAAGCTGCATAATAATTGAAGCTGTAATATAGGGGCCGACACCAAGCATTACAATGGAAAGATTCGATAAAGCGCCGCCGGAAAAAATATTCAACAACCCGAAAAGTTGATTTCCTTCAAAAAACGATTTCAGGCGAAGAACGTCAACACCGGGTACGGGAATAGTCGCCATCAAACGGAAAACTACTAAGAGCGCCAGAACAAAAAAGATTCTGTTTCTTAGATCTTTGATTGTGAAAATTTGGAATATTTTTTGGAACATATCGCTTTATTTTACGGTTCCGCCCGCTTTCTCAATTTTAACACGCGCCGATTTTGACAGTAAGACATTATGAAAAGCCAATTTCTTCGAAATTTCGCCCTCGCCTAAAATTTTTATTTTGGAAATGGCGCTTTCTTTGCCGGTAATTAATTTCTTTTTTAACAAAGTTACCGGATTGACTATTTCTCCGTTCTTGAAGTTTTTTTCCAAGTCTCTCAAATTCAAAACTATCGGTTTTTTAAACAGACTCTTAAAAGAATGTTTCGCCCTGCCGCGTTGTTTTGGAAATTTAGTAACTAAATCACGGATAGCCGGGCGGATTTTGGCGCCGGCTCGGGATTTTTGCCCCTTGGTTCCACGACCCGAATAACCGCCTCTTTTCCCTCCGCGGGCAACGCGTTTCTTTTTCTTTGATTTATGAGTTGGTTTTATATTATGCAGTTGCATGTTTTAGTTTTTTTAGCGCTTCTATGGCCGCACGCGCGTTGTTTAATTTATTGGTTGTCGTTCCCAAAATTTTTGAAGTTATATTAATAATCCCGGCCAGGCCCACGACCGTTCTAACCGGGCCGCCGGCAACGATTCCTTTTCCCTCGCTGGCCGGCTTGAGCAAAACAACGGCGCTGGAGAATTTTCCGATAACATCATACGGAATTGTATTGTTTTTTATCGGAACCGAAATCAAATTTTTTCTGGCGTTCCGGGTAGCTTTTTCTATCGCTTCCGAAGTATCAGCTCCCTTATCGATGCCTACGCCGACCCGCCCTTTGTGGTCACCTATAACAACGGTAGCCCTAAAACGAAACCTTTTTCCGCCGGCCACAACCCGCGTTACTCTTCTGATATCCAAAACTTTCTGATCAAAATCAGATTTTTCTCTTTTCGGCCCTCTTTTTCCGCCAAAGGCGGATCCGCCTCTGGCGGAGAATTTGTTTATTCCTTTATCCATGTTAAAAAATTAATCCCCCCTCTCTCGCGCCCTTGGCTAATTCTAAAATTTTGCCGTGAAATTTATAGCCGCCCCGGTCAAACACTACTTTTTTTATCTTTTTATCTACAGCTTTTTTCGCCAAAGATCCCCCGAGATTGTAAGCCGATTTGATTCCCTTGTCCAAAACGGAAGACGCGGCAAGCGTCTTGCTATTTTCATCGTCGATAAGCTGGGCGTAAATATATCTGTTTGATTTAAAAACCGAAAGCCGCGGCCTTTTGGAGGTTCCGAAAATTTTCGCTCTTATCCTTTTATGTCTTGCTATTCTTTTTGTATTTTTATTTCTTGTAGCCATTGAATTAAAATTAAGAGGTTGTACCGGCAACTTTTTTGCCTGCTTTGCGCCGGATAACTTCGCCCGCGTAGCGTATCCCCTTGCCTTTATACGGTTCCGGTTTTTTCAGCGCTCTGATATTCGCGGCGGCTTGTCCGACCATTTCCAATGAAATACCGCTGACCGTGATAGTGTTTTTTTCAACACTGATTTTTATGCCTTCCGGCGATTTGAAAATAACCGGATGAGAAAATCCCAAACTTAAAACTAAGTCATCGCCCTGAATTTGCGCTTTGAAACCAACTCCTTCAATTTCGAGTTTCTTTTCAAAACCCTTCTCCACGCCGATAACCATATTAGCTATAATCGCCCGTGTCGTTCCCCAAAGAGCGGGGACTTTTTTCGATTTGCCGATAGGTAAAACTAAAAGTTGTTTTTCGTTGAGTTTCACTTCGATTTCTCTCGGAACTTTAAAAGACAGTTCGCCTTTGGGGCCTGTAATTTTGACCATCGGGGTATCAATGGCTATTGTTACGCCTTGCGGAATTTCTATTGGTTTTTTGCCGATTTTACTCATAAATTTATTTTTACCAGATTTCAAATAATATTTCCCCGCCCAAACGAGCCTTGCGCGCTTCTTTGCCGGTCATCAAACCTTTCGGTGTTGAAACGATGGAAACGCCATAGCCATTTTTAACCTGTTTTAATTCGGGAGCTTTGGCATAAATGCGCCGACCGGGCTTGCTTATCCTTTTAATTTCTTGAATGGCCGCAGGATGCTTTAATCCTATCTCCAAAACCTTGTCGTTCCCTTTTCCCGACTTTTTATAATCAACAATATATTTTTCGCGCTTTAGTATTTTAGCGATTTCAAATTTTATTTTTGACAAAGAAACTTCAACCGTTTCGTGTCCGGCCGATTGCGCGTTCCTTATTCTTGTTAACATGTCCGATATTGGGTCTACCATGATGATTTTTTTATTCCCGGGATTTCTCCCCTTCTTGCCGATTCCCTGAAACAAATGCGACAGAGGCCAAAGTCCCTCATATATCCACGCCGGCGTCCGCATCGAAAACATCGTTTTATGACGCGGGTTATGAATTTGGGTTTTTTTAACGCTCTCGCGATTTGTGATTTTTTCGGCATAATTTACATTTTTTATTTTCCGCCAGAGGCGGGTCCGCCTTTGGCGGATATGGGAAAACCCAAAGTTTTATACAAAACCAGCGCTTCTTCTTTACTTTTAGCTTTTACGACGATTGTGATTTCAAAGCCAAAAATGTTGCGGACTTCCTCTCCCTTTATTTCAGGAAAAACAATATGTTCTTTCACTCCTATTGTCAAGTTACCGCTTTTATCAATCGACTTGGCATCGATGCCTCTAAAATCGCGGGTTCGGGGAAGCGCTATTTTTACCAAGCGATCCACAAAGTCGCGCATCTTTTGTCCTCTTAAAGTCGCCATGGCGCCAATGATCTGTCCTTCCCTGGTTTTGAAATTGGCTATGGATTTTTTTGCCAGAGTGGTTTTCGGCTTTTGGCCCGTAATCAGCGCGATATCGCGCAGCGCCACTTCCAAAAATTTTTCATCTTTAAGCGACCGGCCAAGGCCGATATTAACAACAACCTTTTCAATTTTAGGCGCCGCCATCACGTTTATAATTTTTTTATCGCTTTTCATAATTTTTATATTTCCAAACCGCATTTTTTACAAATCCTGATTTTCGAACCATCGGGCAAGATTTGCCGTCCGATTCGCGCCGGTTTGCCGCAGTTCTTGCAAACAAGCATTACGGTTGACGCAAAAATCGGCCTCGACACTTTAATTTTTTCTCCTTTTTTCCCGCCCGTTTTCGGTTTTTGATGCTTATTTTTCAAATTAACATTTTCAACGATGACCTTATCGTCTTTTGCTTTTATAACCTTCCCTTGTTTGCCCTTGTCCTTGCCGCTAATCACTATTATGTTGTCTCCTTTTTTTATTTCGGTCATATATGTATTAAAGCACTTCGGTCGCCAAAGAAATTAATTTTACAAATCCTCTATCTCTCAGTTCCCGAGCGACTGGACCGAAAATACGGCTGCCTTTTGGTTCAAGGTTATCAACAATAACCGCGGCATTATCGTCAAATCGGATATAACTGCCGTCTTTTCGGCGATACGCCTTTTTTTGGCGGATTATTACCGCCCTGACAATTTCTTTTTTCTTGACAGCTTTTCTCGGTTCAGCTTCCTGCACCGAAGCAACGACAATATCGCCAAGCTGCGCGTATCGCCGCCTGGTACCGCCAAGAATCTTAAAAACTCTGATTGTCTTGGCTCCCGTGTTGTCCGCCACTTTTAATATTGTTCTCGGTTGGATCATATTTTTTCAATAATAGCGAAGCGCTTGTCTTTTGAAATAGGCCTTACTTCTTTAATAATAACTTTATCGCCGACATGAAACTCCCCCTTCTCATCATGGGCTTTATATTTTTTGCTGGTCATATAAAAACGCCCATAGCGGGGATGCTTTTTGTATTGTTTAACTTCAACCACCGCGGTTTTCGTCATTTTGTCGGAAACAACCACGCCCTTTAATGTTTTGGAATTTTTAGAAACGTTCATATTATTTGGTTATAAATTTTGTTTTAACCGGCAATTTATAAGAAGCGCGCCTCATAGCTTCTTCCGCCACTTCCTTTGAAATACCATCCATTTCAAAAAGAATTCTGCCCGGCTTTATCGGAACGACATAGTGGTCGACGGCGCCTTTGCCGCCGCCCATCGGAGTTTCAGCGCCTTTTTTGGTAACGGGCTTATCGGGAAAAATTCTAATCCAAATTTTTCCGCCGCGCGCCACATAGCGTGTCATCGCCCTTCTGGCCGCTTCAATCTGTCTGGCGGTTATCCAATCACGTCCTTGAGACTTCAGGCCATAACTGCCGAATGCCAGCTTCGTGCCGCGTGTTTCAATCCCTTTGAAGCGTCTCCGCCCCTTGTGCCATTTTCTATGTTTTACTTTTTTAGGAATTAACATATTCGTTTAATGTCCTTCTCCGCCACGGGCGGATCCGCCTTCGGCGGAAAACACTTCGCCTTTATAAATCCAGACCTTTATTCCGATTTTTCCATAAACCGTTGAGGCTTCTTCTTGGGCGTAATTGATGTTGGCCCGGAGCGTTTGAAGCGGAACCTTGCCTTTGCTTAGCCGTTCCCGCCTGGCCATCTCGCTCCCATTGAGCCTGCCCGCCAAATTAATTTTGGCGCCCAAAACACCCTTCTGCGCTATTATTCTTTCTAAAGCGCCTTTCATCGCTCTCTTAAACGGCATTCTTTTCTCAAGGTCGGCGGCAATATTTTGAGCAACGATTTTAGCTTCGCTTTCGGGTTTTTTAATTTCGATAACGGAAAGTTTCAATTCCCACTTGCCGGTTCCGTATTTGTTTTTCAAACGCAGTTTTTTGGCTATCTCTTCCAATTTCTTTTTCAAATCGGTGAGACCGGTGCCACCGCGGCCTATTATAAGACCCGGCTTGGCGGTATTAACGAAAACCGCAAGGTTGTCTCCGGAGCGTTCTATTTCAACTTCGCCGAGCCCGGCCCGGTTATATTGCTTAGTCAAAAATTCGCGGATACGCATATCTTCTTCCAAAAAGAAACGGAAAAATTTCCGGTTAAGCCAGCGCGACTTCCAATTATCAATTATTCCTATTCTAAAATTTGTCGGATGAATTTTATGTCCCATAATTTTTAGCCGATTGCCTTTCTCCTAAATATTCTTTTGGCAATGCTTTCCAGCCTTCTTTTTGGTTTTATTTCTTTTGGAGCCGTGTATTCAGCCTTGTCCTTGCTTTCTGTTTTAATAAAAGCTGGTTTTTCTGTCTCAATTTTAGAAACTTTCTTTTTCTTTTTGGCTCCGCCGATTTTTTCTTCCAAAACCAAAGTAATATGGCTGGTTTTTTTATGAATTGCGCCGGCCCGCCCAAAAGCCCGGGGCATAAATCGCTTTAGCATCGGCCCTTCATCGATAAAAATATTAAAAATAAACAAATCTTCGGGAGACAAACTGAAATTATTGGCGGCGGAAGCCACGCCCGATTTTAATAATTTCAAAACAGGCAAAGCCGCTCTTTGGCCTTGAAACTTCAACAGCGCCTCCGCTTCTTGAACGGGCATTTTTTTTATCAAGGCGGCGACTAGCCTGACTTTTCTCGGCGCGATTCTTAAATTATTTAAGTGAAATTTGTATTGCATAATTAGGGTTTAACAACTTCCGCGGCTTTTTGTTCAATTTCCCGTTGTATTTTACCGCCATGCCTTACAAATTTTCTTGTCGCGGAAAATTCACCCAGGCAATGGCCGACCATTTCTTCAATAACGGTAACCGGTATGTGAATTTTTCCGTTATGGACACCGAAAATAAAACCCACCATTTCCGGAGAAATCACGCAATCGCGCGACCATGTTTTAATAACCGTGTTATCGCCGGATTTTAACTTGCTTATTTTCTTGAGCAGCTTCGGATCTACCCAAGGACCTTTTTTAACGCTTCTAGACATTGTTATTTGTTCTTTTTCCTTCTTCTTACGATAAACATACTGGACAGTTTCTTTTTCTTTCTGGTCTTGCGTCCGCCGGTAATCTGTCCCCATTTGGTTTTTGGCCGGCGAGTGCCTCTTTGAGAACGGCCTTCTCCGCCACCGTATTTGTGGTCTCTCGGATTCATAACCGAGGCCCTAACGGTTGGTCTTATGCCAAGCCAGCGCGAGCGACCCGCTTTGCCGATTGTGATTGTATTCCATTCGGCGTTTGAAAGCGCTCCGATGGAAGCATAACCGCTGTCCAAAACCCTCCTTATTTCCGATGAAGGCAAAAGAAGATGGGTATAGCCGTTTTCCTGCGCCATCACTTGAATCGAATTCCCCGCCGCTCTCGCCAATTGCCCGCCTTTTCCCGGAAAAATTTCAACATTATGAACGAATGTTCCGACGGGAATATTTTTGAGCGCTATGCGATTGCCGGCTTGAAGCGGCGCGTTTTCGGAAACAACAACCGTATCGCCGACTTTGATATCGCGCGGCGCCAAAATATATCTTTTTTCACCGTCTTTATAGATTACCAAAGCTATAAAGGCGGTGCGGTTCGGGTCGTATTCAATTGAAGCCACCCGACCGGGGACATTATACTTATCTTGTTTAAAATCAACAAGGCGATAAAGTTTTTTGTGGCCACCGCCCTGATGGCGGGTAGTGATACGGCCGTTATTGTTTCTTGCCGAAGTGTTCTTTATTCCTCTAGTCAAACTCTTCTCCGGTTCGGATTTTGTCAGAACAGAAAAATCAACGCTCGTCATTCCGCGCCTTCCTGGTGATGTTGGATTGTAAACTTTAATCGCCATTTTGATATATTTAAATATTTAAAAATTTAAACATTTTTTAATTCTATAGTTTGCCCAGGAGCCAGAGTGATAATAGCTTTTTTGAATCCCGATTTGAATCCCGTTGTTTTGCCAACTCGCCTGCTTCTTCTGGGAATATTGATAATATTCACGCTCAAAACCTTAACTTTATAAGTTTTTTTAATTTCATTTGCCACCATAATTTTATTGGCGCCGGAGTCAACTTTAAAAACATATTTATTGACTTTTTGCGCCGCCAACGCTTTTTCAGCGGTATGTAATTTAATTAGCAGCGCCATATTTTTTATTTAAATAATCAACTCCGTCTTTGGTGAGAATTAAAAATTTATATTTTAGTATGTCCAAAATATTCAGATTATCCATGCCAATAATTTTCAAATTGCTCAAATTGCGTCCTGCTATTTTTATATCATCATTTTTGCCATTAGCAATAAAAATCCCGCTTTTTACTTGGGGAAAATTAGCCATGATTTTTGCCATTTCTTTAGTTTTGGGAACCGAAAGTTTCAATTCATCTAAAATCAATAATTCGCTATCCTTAACTTTTCCAGAAATTGCGGTAAGAAGGGCTTTTCTGGCC
>JBDRMC010000002.1:0-8933 GCA_043812515.1 Patescibacteria group bacterium
CTACGCGCCGGCAAGGTTTTTGCTGGTTCAGGTTTACGACCAGCAAGGGAAGCTGACGGATGCCGTAAAGCGGGCGGAAGAATTGGTTTCGCTTAATGTCAACGATGTCGGCGCTTTGTTCCAGCTTGGTTTTCTGTATTACAAAAATAACCAGTTTGAGCAAGCGAAGCCGGCTTTTGAAAGAGCGATTGAACTTTCGCCGAATTATTCCAACGCCAGATATTTCTTGGGGCTGATATATGACAAAAATGCTCAAATGAGTGATTCCTCCTCCGCTAAAGCTACGGAGGACCGGAACAAGGCGATTGAAGAGTTCCGGAAGATTGCCGAATTAAATCCGGATAATGCCGAAATAAAACAAATTGTCGCGAATTTGACAGCTAAAAAACCGGCCTTGTTCGGCGTCACTCCGCCGGCGCCGGCGCCGCAAAATAGAGCCGAAGCGCCGATTTCGGAAGGAACAAAAGCGCCAGTTCAAAAATTACAGAAGTAATTTTTGAAAATAATTTCAAATTTCCAATGTCAAATGTCAAATCAAACCCAAAGCTCAAATGACAAAATAAAAAAATAAACTTTTGGATTTTGACATTTAGTCATTGATTGGTCATTTGAAATTTGTCATTTGTCATTTATGAAAATCATTGTTTCTCAAGAAAACAAAAAAATATCCATTAAATTTTGCCATGGCAAAGTCGTGGATGGTTTTGTTGTTTCCAAATCCGACGAGTTTTTGAATTGTGTTGACAAGTTGCTGCCACCCTACGGGTGGCCACCCGTAGGGTGGGAAAAAGCCCGATTAGAATTTAAGAATACCGGCCTCTTGACGGAAAGAATCATAAGAGTTATTATCCTAGGGCTTTCATTTTAATTTTGTCACCCCTGCGGGTGATCCCCCGAAGGGGGAGATATACAAATCTGAGTATCATATTTTCGTAAAATTTTTGGATAAATAATCAGACCCAGACTAAGGCGGGGTTTTTTCTATGTTTAAAGAAACAAAAAGTTTCGCAAAACAAAAAACAAGATGGACCGCTCTTCCGAATCTGGTGGCGATGCAGCTGGACTCTTATAAGTGGTTCATGAAAACCGGCCTCAAGGAATTATTCGAGGAAATGTCGCCGATAAGCGACTATACCGGAAAAGAGTTTGACCTGTATTTTCACGACTACTATTTTGACGAGCCGAAATTCGACGAACTTAAAGCCAAACAAAACGGCCTTTCTTATGAAGCGCCTTTGCGGGCGCGTTTGGAATTGGTAAACAAAAAAACCAAAAAATCGAAAGAGCAGGAAATTTATTTGGGCGACTTCCCCCTGATGACCGAGTGGGGGACTTTTATTGTCAACGGCGTTGAAAGAGTCATTGTCAGCCAGCTCATCCGTTCGCCCGGAGTTTTCTTTTCGGCGGCGCTCTACAGAGGCAGAAAACTTTTTGGCGCCAAAGTAATACCAAATCGCGGCGCTTGGCTTGAATTTGAAACCGATCCCGACGGAGTAATCAGCGTTAAAATCGACAGGAAACGTAAAACGCCGGTTACGGCGCTTTTGCGTGTGTTTGCGGCGCATTACGGGAAAGGCGATTCCAACGAGGAACTCTTAAAAGCCATAGGCCCTATTGGACCAATAGGACAAATAGGACCTATGGAAGCGACCCTTAAAAAAGACCCAACGAAAAACGCCGCGGAGGGTTTTGTTGAAATTTACAAACGCATCAGGCCGGGCGATCCGGCAACCGCCGAAAACGCCAAACAATTGGTGGAGGGTATTTTTTTCAGAAACGACAGATATGACTTGGCGAAAGTCGGGAGATTCAAAATGAATCAGAGGCTTGGCGTCCCCGTGCCGAAATTGAATAGGTCTTCTGACACGAAATCCCCATTTGACTATACCAAACAAGAGATGCTTTTAAGTTTTAGAGATTTAACAGATATTGTTTCCGAAATCATCCGTTTGAACAACACCGAAGACGCGATGCCCGACGACATTGACCACTTGGGCAATAGAAGGGTGCGGGCGTTGGGCGAACTTTTACAAACAAAATTGCGCGTTGGAATAGTCAGGATGGAGCGCATAATCCGCGATCGGATGAGCACTTACGATGTCAACGCGTTAACACCCGCCCAGCTTGTCAATGCCCGGCCTCTTACCGCCGCGGTAAAAGAATTTTTCACTTTTTCCCAATTGGCGCAATTTATGGACCAAGTTAATCCTTTGGCCGAGCTTGAACACAAGCGGCGGATTTCGGCTATGGGCCCCGGCGGTCTTACTCGGGAAAGAGCCGGTTTTGAAGTGCGCGATGTGCACACTTCCCACTACGGGCGGATTTGCCCGATTGAAACTCCCGAAGGGCCGAATATCGGACTGGTCGTTCACTTAACTTCTTACGCGCGTGTCAACGAGCTGGGATTTGTGGAAACTCCTTATGTTAAAGTTAAGCAGGCTAAAATTACCGGTGAAATTGAATGGCTCAATGCTTCCGACGAGGAAAAATTCGTTATTGCCCACGGAGGTACGAGATACGGCAGCGATGGAAAACTTATCGAACCGATTGTTGAAGCAAGAATTGCCGGCAAGCCCCAGATGGTCAAGCGCGAACAGGTCCAATATATGGACGTTTCTCCCCAGCAGATTTTTTCGGTCGCCACCAGTTTGATTCCTTTTGTGGAACATGACGACGCCGCGCGCGCGATGATGGGTTCCAATATGCAGAGACAGGCGGTTTCTTGCGTTAAGCCGCAATCGCCCATAGTGGGCACGGGGATTGAAGAAAAAACCGCGATGGATTCCGGCCAGGTTATTATCGCCGCCGAGGATGGCATTGTTACGGCCGTTGACGCGGACCATATTGTGGTGCAGGAAGCTAATAGGTCAAATAAGACCAATATGACCAATAGGACCTATGTTCTAAACAACTTCTTGCGTTCAAACCAGTACACTTCAATGAGCCAGCAGCCGTTGGTTGCCAAAGGCGAAAAAATCAAGAAAGGACAAGCGCTCGCCGACGGCGCTGCCACCCAGAACGGCAATTTGGCGCTCGGCCAGAATCTGCTTGTGGCTTTTATTTCCTGGGGCGGCGCAAACTTTGAAGATGCCATTATACTTTCCGAGCGTCTGGTCAAAGACGACCGCTTCACTTCCATTCATATTGAGGATTATTCAATCGATGTTCGCGATACCAAACTCGGCCCGGAAATCACCACTCCCGATATTCCGAATGTTTCCGAAGAAAAATTGAAAAATCTGGATGAGGAAGGAATCGTCAGAATCGGCGCTGAAGTCGGAAGCGGCGATATTTTGGTCGGCAAAATTTCTCCAAAAGGCGAAGCGGACCTTACTTCCGAAGAAAGATTGCTTCAGGCGATTTTCGGCGAAAAAGCTCGCGACGTTAAAGACACATCTTTGACGCTTTCGCACGGAAAAAGAGGCCGCGTTGTCGGAGTGAAGATTTTTTCCCGCGACAAAGGCGACAAACTTGAACCGGGAGTAGTCAAAAAAGTCCAGGTTGAAATCGCCCAGTTGAGAAAAGTCCAGGCGGGCGACAAATTGGCCGGCCGGCACGGCAACAAAGGCGTTATTTCAAAAATACTTCCCGAAGAAGATATGCCTTATCTCGCCGACGGCACTCCGGTTGATATAATTTTAAATCCTTTGGGCGTTGCCTCCAGAATGAATATCGGCCAGATTTTGGAAACCCATTTGGGATGGGCGGCTTCCAAGCTCGGCTATCGCGCGCTTACTCCGTCGCTTGACGGCGCGACCGAAGAGGATATTAAAACAGAACTTAAAAAAGCCGGCTTGCCGGAAAGCGGAAAAGTTATTCTCTACGACGGGCGGAATGGACAGCCGTTTAACGACAAGGTAACTGTCGGCATAACTTATATAATGAAATTGAACCACTTGGTTGAAGACAAAATTCACATGCGTTCGGTCGGTCCGTATTCGCTTATTACCCAACAGCCATTGGGCGGTAAGGCGCAGGGCGGCGGCCAGAGATTCGGCGAGATGGAAGTTTGGGCGCTTGAAGGCTATGGCGCGGCTCATACTTTGCAGGAAATGATAACGATTAAATCCGACGATGTTACCGGACGGGCGGCGGCTTTTGACGCTATTGTCCGCGGCGAAGAAATCAAAAAACCCAGCTTGCCGGCCTCTTTCAATGTTTTGGTAAGCGAACTTAAATCACTCGGGCTTGGCGTGGATTTGGTGGAAAGCCCAACGCCGCAAGTTTCCGCGCCATTGGAAAAAGAAAGCGAAAAAAGAGAGATTAAGAAGGTGAGAATAAGAACATAATTAAAATGACAAATTCCAAATTTCAAATGTCAAATCAAATCCAAAGCTCAAATGTCAAAATTTTGTCATTAGAAATTTGGCATTTGGCATTGATTAGTCATTTGGATTTTGACATTGGGATTTAAATAATATGAACATATTTGACGCCATAAAATTAAGAGTCGCTTCGCCGGAAGATATTATAAAAAATTCCCATGGCGAGGTAACCAAGCCGGAAACAATTAATTACCGGACCCAGAAACCGGAAAAAGACGGCTTGTTCGACGAACGCATTTTCGGTCCGGTCAAAGACTGGGAATGTTATTGCGGCAAATATCGCCGAGTCCGTTATAAGGGCGTCGTCTGCGACAAATGCGGTGTTGAGGTTACGAGAGCGATTGTCCGCCGGGAAAGAATGGGGCACATAAAACTGGCCGTGCCGGTCGCCCACATTTGGTTTTTAAGAAGCATTCCTTCCAAAATCGCTTTGATGCTTGACGTTCCGGCCAACGCTTTGGAACGAGTGGTTTACTACGCTTCATATATTGTCATATCGGTTGACGAAAAAGCCAAGGCAAGCGCGTTGGAAGAAATTAATAAAGAATACAAGCAAAAAGTCTCCGCCAAAGGCGGATCCGCCTCTGGCGGAAAAATTGATGTTGAGGGATTGAATAAGGCGCGAGACAAGGCGAAAGACGATTTAAAAAACTTACATAAGTATCAAATTTTAGGCGAAACGGAATTTCACGAGCTGTCGCTTAAATATGGAAATATTTTTGAAGCCGGAATCGGCAGCGAAGCGGTCAAAAAACTTCTGGAAGAACTGAATTTGGCGGAATTGGCCGCTCAAGTCGCGGAAGAAGAAAAAACCGCGCCGGTATCAACGCGGAGAAAAGTTTTGAAACGGCTTAAGCTGATCCGCAATTTTCTTAAAGCCAATATAAAACCAAGCTGGATGTTTTTGACGGTTCTTCCGGTTCTACCGCCGGACTTGCGCCCGATGGTACCGCTCGACGGCGGCCGTTTCGCTACGGCCGATTCAAACGATTTGTATCGCCGGGTCATCAACCGCAACAATCGTTTGAAAAAACTTTTGGAATTCAACGCGCCGGAAGTGATTGTCAGGAATGAAAAAAGAATGCTCCAAGAAGCGGTTGACGCGCTGATTGACAATTCGGCGCGCCGCGCCCAAAACCAAGCCGCGACCATGGTATCGCAAAAAAGGCCGTTGCGTTCGCTGGCCGACATGCTGAAAGGCAAACAGGGCCGCTTCAGGCAGAACCTGCTCGGCAAAAGAGTCGATTATTCCGGCCGTTCGGTTATCGTGGTCGGTCCGGAACTGAAGCTTGACGAGTGCGGTTTGCCGAAACAAATGGCGCTGGAATTATTCCGGCCATTTGTCATTAACAAAATAATCGAGCGCGAACTGGCCCATAATATCAAAGGCGCCAATCGCCTGATTGAGGAAGGCATAGACGAAGTCTGGGCGATTTTGGAAGAGGTTATCCAGAATAAATACGTTTTGTTGAACCGCGCTCCGACTTTGCATCGGCTGGGCATTCAGGCTTTCAAGCCGCTTCTTGTGGAAGGGCTTGCCATAAAAATCCACCCGATGGTTTGCTCGGCGTTTAATGCCGACTTCGACGGCGACCAGATGGCCGTCCACTTGCCGCTGTCCGACGAAGCGCAAAAAGAAGCGAGAGAAATTATGCTTTCGTCCAAGAACCTGTTAAAACCGGCGACGGGCGAATCAATCGCCATGCCGACCAAAGACAGCGTTTTGGGCGCTTATTATCTTTCTACAATCAAAGACGGACTGAAAGGCGAAGGCAAGATTTTTGCCAACGAACAGGATGCCATTTTGGCGTATCAATTCGGCGAGATCGCTCTTCAGGCAAAAATAAAAACGCGCATTAAAAAAACTGAAGTTGTCCCGTCTGTTGGAAGCTCGGTTTTCAACATAATTGAAACGTCCGTCGGTCGTATTTTATTTAATCAGGCCTTGCCGGAAGATTTTGAATTTATGAATGAAAAACTGCGGCAAAAAGATATAACAAACACAATCGGAAAAATTTTCGCCGTGTACGGCGCCGAAAAAACGGCCAAAATTTTGGACAATGTCAAAAAAATCGGATTTGAATACGCCACGGTTTCGGGCATTTCCTGGAGCATGGACGACTTGAAATTGCCGAAAGAAAAACCGCAGATAATAGATGAAGCCAAGAAACAAATTGAAGAAGTTGAGAAGTTTTACGACAGAGGTTTACTGACTTCAGAAGAAAAAAGGAGCAAAGTGATTGAAATTTGGAAAGGCGCTATTGATAAAATCGGAAAAGTTGTGCCCCAGACGCTTGACCAAAACGGTTCGGTTTTCAGCATGGTTGATTCCAAAGCGAGGGGCTCTTGGAGTCAGGTAAACCAGATGATGGGCCTTAAAGGTTTGGTGCAGAATCCGGCGGGCGACATCATCGACCTTCCGATTATTTCTTCTTTCAAAGAAGGCTTTAATGTTTTGGAATATTTCATTTCGACTCACGGCGCCCGCAAAGGCACGGCCGACACCGCCTTGAGAACCGCCTCGGCCGGCTATCTGACCCGCCGTTTGGTTGATGTCAGCCAGGATGTCATTGTCACCGAATCTGATTGCGGCGAAAGCGAAGGATTTGTTATAAGAAAAAAAGACGGAGATGATTTTGGCGTCGGGCTTGGGGCCAGAATATTCGGCCGCACCGTGGCAAAAGATATAAAAAACGCCAATGGCGAAGTATTGGTCAAGACCGGCGATATCGTCGGCAGAAGAGCCGGCATCCGTATTGATAAAGAAGAAGTTTTGGAAGCGGTTGTGCGCTCTCCCATTACCTGTAAGACGAAATTCGGAATTTGCCGGAAATGTTATGGTTATGACTTGGGAAATAATGAACCGATAGAAGTCGGGGCCGCCGTCGGCATTATTGCCGCGCAAGCTATCGGCGAACCGGGAACACAGCTGACCATGAGAACTTTCCATACCGGCGGCGTCGCTTCGGCGGCCGATATTACGGAAGGTTTACCGCGGGTACAGGAAATTTTCGAGGCCCGCATTCCCAAAAGCAAAGCGGCGATTTCGGAAGTTGACGGCAAAGTTATTGAACTTGTCGACAAAGGCAAACTAAAAGTAATCAAAATCGCCCCCTCCTCCGCCAAGGCTTCGGAGGGCAAGCCTAGTGAGGTTATTGAATACAGCGTCGCCGGAGGCAATACTTTGTGGGTAAGCAAAGGCGACTTGGTTGTAAAGGGCCAGCAATTGTCAGAAGGCAGCCTTGATTTGAAGGAACTGTTTTCCGTTTCCGGGATGGAGGCCGCGGCCGATTATATTTTGAATGGCGTTCAAAAAGTTTATGCCATCAACGGTTCGAACATCAACGCCAAGCATATTGAAATTATCGTCAGGCAAATGTTCGGCAGAGTTCGCATTAAAGACGCGGGCGATACTAACTTTACCCCCGGCGACATTATTGAAAAAATTACTTTTGCCGAAGAAAATAGCAGGATCAAAAAAGTCAATGGTAAAACCGCAACTGCCGTCCAACTTTTGATGGGCATCACCAAGGTCGCTTTGACAACCGAGTCATGGTTGTCCGCGGCGTCGTTCCAAGAAACGGCAAAAGTCTTAATCAACGCCGCCACCGAAGGAAAAATAGACAAGCTCCGCGGCCTTAAAGAAAATGTTATTCTCGGCCGCCTCATCCCCGCCGGGACCGGCTACAGAAAGCAGGGGTAAATTGTGGTTTTTAATTGACGTTTGCGAATTAGTACCACAAGCAACCTCGAGGCATCTTATGATACAGGACAATTTAATTGTTGTTGACAGGGGATTTACGGGGGCGCTATAATTGTAATATAAATTATTACAGTTAAAATATACATCTATGCGAAATATCGTAAATATTTCATTGCCCGAACAAATGGTTAAAGCTGTTGAAGACGGCGTAAAAAAAGAACACTTTTCAAGCAAGAGCGAGTTTTTCCGCGCGTTGCTTCGATCGTGGATGGAAGAAAAACTTGCGAAAGAATTGAAAGAGAGTCGCGAAGAATTTCTTGACGGAAAAGGAAAATTATTGAAATCACTCAAAGATTTGCGATAAATCCATTTATTTTTGAATTTGTTAAAAAAGATATAATCTGGTTTCATTCCATCGGCGACCATTCAATTTATCAATAAAATTTTTGTTTGACAGGAAGATTTTACTAGTGTATATATCTAGGGTGATATATAAATATTTGATTGTTATTTAAAAATTTAAGTCCACCAAATTAATTAATTTTTTGAAGTTGTCACTATCTATTTTTATCAGAGAATTTGATCCTGGTTCAGGATGAACGCTGGCGGTGTGGATAAGGCATGCAAGTCAAGGGGGCCCGCAAGGGCAACCGGCGAACGAGTTAGTAACACGTAGGAACTTTCCTCAAAGACGGGCATAACTCGCCGAAAGGCGGGCTAATTCCCGATAGTATGGAGGTTTAAATCTTCATTAAAGGTGCAAACCACTTTGAGAGAGGCCTGCGGGCTATCAGCTAGTTGGTAGGGTAATGGCCTACCAAGGCGATGACGGCTAGGGGGCGTGAGAGCGCGTTCCCCAACGTAAGGGACTGAGACACGGCCCTAACTCCTACGGGAGGCAGCAG
>JBDRMC010000003.1:0-17228 GCA_043812515.1 Patescibacteria group bacterium
TTTCACTGATTCCTTATAGTGACGTGCCATTGCGGCTTAATTCTTCAAACGGCATTTACGATTATTCCAGTGGAAGCGATCAAACGATTTTTAAAAGAATAATTTCTATTACAAATCTTTCGGCTTACGAAATGAGAGTGGTTTCCACTGTAAACTGGCAAAGAAGAAATCGTTCGTATTCTATTACAATTGAAGACCATTTGTTTAATTGGAAATAAAAAAATGACATTAATTAACAAAGAAAAAGGGCTGACTTTAATAGAATTAATAGTGGCTATTGGCATTTTTGGATTGGTGGTGACAATGGCTGTTAGTATATTTGTTATCGCGCTTGTAAGCCAACGCCGCATTATTGCTTTAAGAAATGTTGAGGACAATATTAGATTCACTATTGAATTAATGGCAAGAGAAGCAAAAACAGGCAAGAATTTTAGTGGCGGAGTTGGTTCACTTTCTTTTACTAATGCCAAAGGCGAGTCGGTTGTTTATCGCCTTAGTGGCGGCATTGTTGAAAAATCATCAGACGGAGGGGCGAGCTATTCGGCGGTTACCGGCTCTGAAACAACTGTTAATTATTTAAATTTTTATTTAATGGGCCAAGCGCCAAGCGATAATTTACAGCCCCGAGTTACTATAACAATGGGCGCCACCAGCCAAGTCGGCAACCAAAACGCTAATTCAAAAGTTCAGACAACTATCAGCGAAAGGTTTTTGCAATCATGAAAACAATAAATAAAAAACAATCAGGCATTGCTCTTATTTTAACGATTGTCATTTCTTCCGTTGTGCTTTTAATCGCTGGTTTAATCGCAAGTATAGTTATGACTCAATTAAAACTTGCAAGTGACATAAGCGATTCAACGATTGCAATTTATGCCGCCGATTCGGGGGTTGAATACAAACTTTATCAAATTAGAAAAGAAGCAAATACGGCAGGAACAGAGTTTTCATTATCTAACGGCGCAACGACACTAGTAACAGTTTCGGGAACTCTTCCCAATTTGACTATAAAATCTCTTGGTTCATATCTCTCGGTCAAGCGGCAATTTGAAGTTAACTTTTAATTTTCATTTCTGTTATAATAGAAGAAGATAATGAATAATTTAGATTCTAATAAATACATATCTTTAAAAGCTGCTGCCGAGTTATACGGTTATACCAGGGATCATTTGGGACTGATGATAAGGCAAGGCAAACTCAACGGGGTTAAGTTGGGCAGTTATTATGTTACCACCGGCGAGTGGATGACTGAATATGTTAAAAATTTTGCCGATCTTAATCATCCGACACTAAAAAATAAACTATCAAATAAATTCTTAATTAGAGCCTTGTCTTCTCCAAAAATTTCACATAAAGAAAAGATTCAAAAATATGACACAGATAATAGTTTAAAAGAAATAATTATGGAAGAATTAGCGCGATATGCTAATCCGCCCAAATTGGAACAATCGATTCAGACTGTGCGGACCGAGAATCCAGTTTCAATATTGTCCGGCGCGCCATATGTAATTTTGCCCATAAGAAAAATGGAAAATACCGAGCGTGAGGAGGTTTTGAGAAAAGTATCATAGTTATCCACAGCATCTTGTTACGTTATAAAAATCTAAGATTATGTCAAGTCCCACTTATACATATAAATAAAATTATAAAAAGTTTTTTATTATCACGTATTCGACTAGTGGATAAATCGCATTTTTTTGGCTTTGTAACGCGCTAATATTACGATTTAGTTATGTTTTTATAAAAAGTTTTAATAATTTAATTTTGTGTTTGTTGATTTCAAGACGGTTTTTAGGTAAGATGAATTATTATTTTTATTTAATATGACCAGAAAAAAATCATCGATAAGCAGTGTCTATATGAAATACAAGATAGCTGTTTCGGGAGCGGCGGTAACAGCGCATTGCAAAGCCAGGGCCATGGGGAAAGCAGTAGAACTGGGTCGGGAAATCGTTCGTCACAAGGCTGTTTTAATGACTGGCGCCACCACAGGTTTTCCTCTATGGGTAGCTAGAGGCGCGAAAGAAGAAGGCGGAATTTCAATTGGCCTGTCTCCGGCGGCTACGGAAAAGGCTCATGTTAAGGCTTATCGCCTGCCGACGAACTATTTTGATTTGATTATTTATACCGGTTTTGACTATTCCGGCAGAAATTTGCTTCTTACCCGCTCGGCTGACGCGGTTATCATCGGCTGTGGTCGTATGGGAACTCTGAATGAATTTACGATTGCTTTTGAAGACAATAAGCCAATAGGCGTTTTAGAGGGCGACTGGGAAATTGACGAGCTGATTAAAGATGTCATAAAAAAATCACATCGCGGACCGGGGAAAATTGTTTATGACTCCAATCCCAAACGCCTTGTGGAGAAACTTTTAAAATTAGTAAAAAAAGAAAAAGTAGTATTGATAGAAGAAAAATCGAAAAACGATAAATCCAATTCCAAAAAGCGCAATGAAGATTTGCGAGAATAAATTTGATAAAAATTTTTGGCTGGCGGTATTTTCTCTTGTCGGCACTACTATTGGCGCCGGCATTTTTAGTTTGCCGTATGTGTTTGCCAAGGCGGGATTTCTGATCGGGTTTATAGAATTTGTGGTTCTTATCGGCCCGGAACACTGCTGATTTATATTATTTTGGGAGGAAATTTTCTTTCGCTCATAACGGGACAGGATATTTTTTGGAGTTCAATGGTATTTTTTGTGTTTTGGTTTATGACAATTTTAATATGGAGTGATACTCTTCGCGATTACCGGATATTCCGTTTTCTTTATTTCTCTTTGGCGCCAGAGACATTATCCCGGTTATCAGTATTGTCGGCGCGCTATTTTTCGGTTTTCAGGCTTGTGTTATTTTGATTATTTATAATAAAATAAAGCCATCAAAAAAATAATAGTCCCTGTAGCTTAACGGATAAAGCGTAGCCCTCCGAAGGCTGAGATCGAGGTTCAATTCCTCGTAGGGACACAATATGTTAGAATATAAATAATATGTTTATTAAATTTATTAATAAAATTATCAAGGTTTTGGTTTTGGGCGATGTCATGTTTTTTTCCGCCTTCGGATTAATCGGCCCTATTTTTGCCGTTTTCGTAACCAATCAAATTGTTGGCGCCACTATCGCCACCGCCGGTTTCGCGGCTACCATTAACCTGTTAACGAGGGCTATTTTACAGATGCCCGTGGCAAGATATATAGACCGTCATAAAGGAGAAAAGGACGATTTCAGGTTTATGATAGCCGGTTCGACGCTGGTAAGCATTGTGCCTTTCATCTATTTATTTGTGAGCGCGCCAATACATCTTTATATGGCTCAGGTTATTCTGGGGATTGGCGGCGCTTTAGCGAACCCGGGCTGGTATGCCATTTTTACGCGCCATATAGATAAAAACAAAGAAGGGACAGAGTGGTCGCTTGAAAATGTCAGTGTTGGATTAGCCGCGGCCGGAGCGGCTACTATAGGAGGCATCTTAGCTCAAAATTTTGGCTTCCATAATTTGTTTTTGATTGTCGGCATTTTGTCTCTTTTGGGTGTAATAATTCAAATTTCACTATACAGCACCGTGATTGAAATGGACGGCCATCACCACCACAGTGACATTTAAAATAACCCCGTCTTGGCGGGGTTATTTTGTTTTCTCTACTATCTCCTTAAATACTTCCGGGTGTTCACGAGCTATTTGCGATAATACTTTTCGGTCTAATTCTATTTTTGCTTTTTTTAGGCCGTTGATGAATTTGCTGTAATTCAAACCATATTGCCTGACGGCAGCATTAAGTTGGATTTGCCACAGAGCGCGCGCCGTTCTTTTTTTAACGCGGCGGTCGCGATAAGCGTGCGTCCACGCGTGAAGCAGGGCTTCTTTGGCGGCGCGCACTTTTGACTTGCGTCCCCACTTAAAACCCTTAGTGTATTTTAGGGTTTTTTCCCTTCTTTTTACTGAAATTGTTCCTCTTTTTACTCTGGGCATAGTTTATTTGTTATACGGCAAAAATTGCTTAACAGCTTTAATATCTTGGCTCATTATAGATGAATTTTGATGTTTGGAACGGCGCTGTTGACCGGTGGCCTTTGTGTTGAAATGCGATTGGTTTGTGGCCCGTCTTGTTATTTTGCCATTGCCGGATATTTTCAAGCGGCTCAATATTGATTTGTTTGTTTTTAACTTAGCCATGTTTATTGTTTCACGATAGTTACATTCCATCCTTTCGGCTGCTTTTTCAACTCGGAAATAATTTTTACGGGAACACTTATTAATTTCAAAAAATCTTCAACTTTTTGCTTTCCCAAATCGGAAAATGTTTTTTGATATTTGGCGCGGCCCTTGAGCATCAGTTCTACCTGCACTTTTAAACCCTCATCAAGAAACCCGTCGGCTTTCTTGGCTTTGGTTTTCAAGTCGTTTGAGCCGGCATTCAGGCCGATTCGCACTATTTTTAGCGTTTCTTTTTTTTGCTTGGCCTTTTGCTTGCGTTCTTCTTTCTCTTCTCTGTAAGCAAACTTGCCATAGTCCATAATCCGGGCTACCGGCGGCTTGGCCATAGGGGCGAACTCTATCAAATCAAGCCCTTTTTCCTTGGCCAGCTTCAACGCCTCATCGCGGCTCATTATTCCGATTTGCTGCCCGGTTTCATCCGCGACTCTGAGTTCCGGAGCGGTTATTTGATTGTTTATTTTGAATTTCTTAAGCAATAGAGAGAATATAGCCGTTCAAGGCAAATTTGTCAATTTGATGGAAGTGGCGAGAGTTGAACTCGCATCTAGAATTTGAATAATTAAATATTTCTACAGGCTTATGTTGCTTAATTTTTTTCAGAAAATTCTCTCAAAGCAACCGAAAAAAGAAAGTTCTGTTTCTTCTTAATTTCCACCCGAGGCGAAGAATTCCGCGGGTTAAAGCCCAATGGTGGACACCGGTATCGCCCTATTGGACGTTAGGCGACCGATGCCGCTTAGACAAAAGCCAAAGCGGGATTTAAATTTGTTTCGGCAGTTATTATTTGCCTTGTCTCGGGGATTGAATTTCGAGGTTACGAGACATCCTCGGCCTGCGTATTTAATTTTAAAATCCTATCGAAGCCCTTCACCCCCTAGTTTTTAGTTCGCGTTCTATATTTCTTTCTGATTCTCTTTTGGAAATAGACGCTCTCTTGTCATATTTTTTCTTGCCGCGAACAACGGCGAATTCCAACTTGATTCTGCGGCCTTTATTATACACTTTCAGTGGTGCTATTGTCAATCCCTTTTGTTTTATTTTTCCTATCAGTGATGCGATTTCTTCTTTGCGCAATAATAATTTTCTTGAACGCGAAGGGTCATAATCGGCGGGCTGATTTTTTGGCTGGTATGGCGCGATTGTCGCGCCTATTAAATATAGTTCGCCGTCGTGGATATTTATGTAGGAACCCGCGAGATTCATCCTTCCGTTTTTTATTGACTTTACCTCGGGGCCGGACAAAACAATTCCCGCCTCGTATGTTTCGAGGATTTCATAGTCAAAATGGACTTTTCTGTTTTCGGCAAATGCAGTCATAATTTGATTCTATCAGCAGTTTCATTTTTATCAAAATTCGGTTATTATATGAGAAATAATGAAAGAAGCGATAAAAACCCGGCTTGAAGACGTAATAAGCGAATTAACTCCCGATTTTAAGGGGGATATTTTGATTGAAATTCCGGAAAACAGGGAATACGGCGATTACGCGACCAATGTTGCTTTTGTTTTATCAAAAATCATCCGCAAATCGCCGCAAGAAATTGCCGAAAATCTGGTTGCCGAATTAAATAATGAACCTCTCTCCCTACGGGAGACCAAACATATGTTTGGAAAAATAGAAGCCAAAAACGGATTCATAAATTTTTTCTTATCTTACCAGTATCTATATATAGAACTAGGTAAAATTTTAAGAAAGAAAAATAAATATGGGACTTCAAAAAATAAGAAATCTCAAAAAATTCATATTGACTTTATTTCCGCCAACCCGACGGGGCCGTTAACAATGGGCAACGGTCGCGGCGGTTTCTACGGAGACGCGCTGGCCAATATTCTGGAGACGCAGGGAAATAAAGTTTTTCGCGAATATTACGTAAACGACAGAGGCGAACAGATTTTGACCTTGGGGCGGTCGGTTAAATTGGCGCAATCAAAATCCGACCGAAATTCATCGATTTCCCAAACCATCCCGGCTGCTGCCTCCTCGGTTTCGGAAATCACAGAACAGGAAAATTTATACAAAGGAGAATATATTAATAAGTTGGCGGGAAAAATAAATAAGAAATTAAATGAATCGGAGACCGGTCAAAAGGCGGCGGAGTTGATTTTGAAAACATATATCAAACCGGCGCTCAAAAAAGCCGGAATTAAATTTGACGCTTGGTTTTCGGAAAAGTTGCTATATCCCTCTTCGCCAAGGCTACAAAGGGCAAGTAAAGGGAAAATATATGAAAATATAATGGGCGATTTAATGCGGAAAAATCTTATTTATGAAAAAGACGGGGCGACATGGTTCAAAACGACGCAATTTGGCGATAACGAAGACCGAGTTTTAATCAAAAGAACCGGCGATGAAACGTACTTCATGTCGGACATTCTGTATCATTTTGATAAAATCAAAACCAGAAAATTCGGCAAAATGATTGATATCTGGGGCGCCGACCATCACGGCTACGCGCCGCGGCTGAAGGCGGCCCTTAGAGGACTTAATATTCCGGAAGATAATTTGGAAATTATTACTATGCAACTGGTGCGGTTGATTAAAAATGGCAAGGAATTTAAGATTTCCAAACGCGCCGGAAATTTCATAACGCTGGAAGAATTAATCGGCGAAGTCGGCCTTGACGCCGCGAGATTTTTCTTTTTGATGTATTCGCCGAATACGCACATGGATTTTGACATTACCCTTGCCAAAGAGCGCTCGCAAAAAAATCCCGTTTATTACGCGCAATACGCGCATGCGCGGATAGCTTCTATCTTAAGAAAAGTGAAAACGAAAAAGAAAGGGAATTTAGAGTTGCTAAAAGAAACAGAAGAACTAAATCTGATTAGAAAACTTATTGAGTTTCCGGAGATTTTGGAAAAGATCGCGGCAAATTATGAAGTTCACCATTTGCCGCGATACGCGATGGAATTGGCGAGGGGGTTTCATAATTTTTATGAAAAACACCGGGTGATAAATGAGGACAAAAATTTAACCGCCGCCCGGCTATCTTTGTCCACCGCGACCAAAATTGTTCTGGCAAACACTCTAAACTTGCTCGGAATAAAAGCCCCTGATAAGATGTAAAAACTATGGAATTATTTAACCCCAAAACTGAAGAAAAAATTTTAGAATTTTGGAAAAGAGAGCAGATTTTTGAGAAGAGTTTAGCCCTTCGACAAGCTCAGGGTAAAAAGGGCAAGAATTTTGTGTTTTTTGAGGGACCGCCATCGGCCAATGGCCGCCCGGGAATTCATCATGTTTTGGCGAGAATATACAAAGACATTATTTGCCGCTACAAGACGATGGCGGGTTTTTATGTGAGCAGAAAGGCGGGCTGGGACACGCATGGTTTACCGGTAGAGATCCAAGTTGAAAAAGAGCTGGGACTGAAAAACAAAAAGGAAATTGAAAAATATGGCGTCGCCGAATTCAACAAAAAAGCCCAAGAAATAGTCTGGAAATACAAAGAAGAGTGGGATAAATTAACCGAACGGATAGGATTTTGGCTTGATTTGAAAAATCCGTATATCACTTACGAACCGCGATATATAGAATCGCTTTGGTATTTGATATCGCAAATTGCCAAGAAAAAACTATTGTATCAGGATTTCAAAGTCGTGCCGTATTGTCCGCGTTGCGGCACCGCTCTTTCGAGTCATGAGGTGGCGCAAGGTTATGAAAAAGTTTCGGAAAATTCCGTTTACATAAAATTCAAGCTGAAACCGAACCAGAAAATCGGCGCGAATTTTATAACCGGGAAAAATACATATATTATTTCCTGGACCACAACGCCGTGGACATTGCCCGGCAATGTCGCTTTGGCCATTGGCGAAAAAATTGAATATGAAATTCTGGAACTTGCCAACTATGATATATTTATTTTCGCAAAGGCCCTGAAAGACGGCGTTAATATAGAAGTAGAAAAAATAAAGTCGTCTTTTATTGTCGGAAAAAACCTTATCGGACTTGAATACGAGCCGCTTTTTAATACGCCGCAACCCCAGTCAAAAAATTCTTATAAAATATATCCCGCCAATTTTGTTAATACTGAAGAAGGCACCGGCGTGGTTCACATCGCGCCGATGTATGGGGTTGACGATTTTAATTTGGGCAACAAAGTTGGCTTGCCCAAAATCCATACGGTTGATTTGGAGGGCAGATTTAACGGCGATTTCGGAGCCGGGCTTAAAAATATCGCGGTTAAATCAGCGCAAGCCGAAAAGTTGCTCATGGCCCATATTAAAAACAGTGGCGGCCTTTTGAAAATCAAAAAATACGAACACGACTACCCGTTTTGCTGGCGCTGTCACAGCCCGCTTCTATATTACGCCAAGTCATCGTGGTTTATTGGAATGGAAAAACTCAGGAAAAAACTGCTCGAAAACAACAAAAAAATAAATTGGGTGCCCGCAAACGTCAAAAATGGCCGCTTCGGCGAATGGCTTAGTGAAGTTAAGGACTGGGCTTTTTCTCGGGAGCGTTATTGGGGGACGCCGCTTCCTATCTGGCAATGTTCAAAATGTAAAAATGAGAAAGTTATCGGCTCGCTTGAAGAGCTGGATGGATTTTCAGCAAAAAAACTTAAAAAAGAAGAACATAATTGGCCGTATAATAAAGAGGGCGAATTGGACCTTCACCGGCCGTATGTCGATAATATCGAATTGAAATGTGTCAAATGCTCCGGCATCATGAAGCGCGTTAAAGATGTCGTGGATGTCTGGTTTGATTCGGGAGCGATGCCATTCGCCCAATGTCATTGGCCGTTTTCCGCCAAAGGCGGATCCGCCTCCGGCGGAGAAATTCATTTTGTATATCCGGCCGATTTTGTCTCCGAAGGCGTTGACCAGACGCGAGGCTGGTTTTATACGCTTCATGCGATTGGCGCTTTAATGGGCAAGGGACCGGCTTTCAAAAACGTGATATGTCTCGGCCATATTTTGGACGAAAAGGGCGAGAAAATGTCCAAGTCAAAAGGCAATATCGTTGACCCGATGGAAATTATAAATAAATACGGCATAGATGCTTTGAGATGGTATTTTTTCACGATTAATCCGCCGGGCGAATCGAAACGTTTTATAGTTCGCGACGTTGAGGAACGATTAAGACGATTTGTTTTGACGATTTCAAATGTTTTGATTTTTTACAAAACATATTCAACAAAAGCGGCACCGAAGTCCGACTTCTCCGCCAAAGGCGGATCCGCCTCTGGCGGAAAAAATCTAAGCTTGCTGGACCAGTGGATTCTTTCCCGTTTAAATCAAACTATTAAAATTGTAAAAACTAATCTGGATAAATATGAAGTCGTTCAAGCGGCGCGGCCAATTGATGGCTTTATCGACGATTTGTCGCGCTGGTGGCTCAGGCGTTCAAGAAAACGCTTTTCTGATGGTGATAATGCTTCAGTGGTTTTAAGAGCTGTACTGGAAGAATTATCAAAATTAATCGCTCCATTCACGCCGTTTTTGGCGGAGCACATTTGGCGAGAGTTGGGGAATGAAAGTAGCGTTCATCTGGTCGACTATCCAAAACCGCGATTGAAATTAATTGATAAAAAACTGGAAGAACAAATGGATTTTGCGAAAGAAGCGGCGGCTAAAGGTTTGGCGTTGCGGGCGAAGGCGGGGATTAAAGTGAGGCAACCATTGTCTAAATTACAAATTACAAATGACAAATTACAAATGACAAAAGAATTATTGGAGTTAATAAAAGACGAAGTGAATGTTAAAGAGATTATTTTGGGAGATAAATTTGAGCTGGATACAAAAATAACGGCCGAATTAAAAGAGGAGGGACTGATTAGGGAATTGGCGCGGACAATCCAAGAAATGAGACGCGATGGAGGTCTGGTCCCGGCGGACTCCGTAAAAATTTATCTAAAATTGGAAGGTGAATTAAAAAATGCAGCAAGCCGTTCCCAAAAAAACTTGTGCGCGTTAACAGGCGCCAAAACGGTTGAATTTGTTAACATTATTAAAGACGGTTTGCTAATTGATAAACATTTCAAGTTTGAGAATAAAGACGCGTGGGTTGGTATTATTAAAATCAATTAGGGGATGGCCACTTATCAAACTACGGCGATTGTTTTGAAACGGGAAAATATTTTTGAAGCCGACCGACTTTATTATTTATACACGGAAGATTTTGGAAAAATAAGAGTTATTGCCGGTGGCGTCAGGAAAAATGGAGCCAAACTTACCGGCCATTTGGAACCTTTTGGCTTGATTTGGGTTGAATTGATGTCTAAAAAAGGCGGCGATTTATTTATAACTACCGCTTTGTCGGAAACAAATATATTGAACGGAAGCGTTTTTCCGAATCAAATCGCACTTTTTACGAAAATGTCCGATTTTATTTTGAAAATGCTAAGAGGGCAGGAAAAAGACAAAGCGATGTGGAATTTTATTATAGAAAGTTTTTGGGCGGCAAAAAATTTAGAGGCGGGCTCGTCTGCGCAGGCAGGCTCGTCTGATAAATTTTTAAACGAATTTAAATCGGGTTTTGTAAAACTTATGGGTTTTGGCGCCGATTATGAAGAAGCGAAGTATTACCTCGGCGATTTCGATGTGTTATGATGTTATCATGGTTCAAATAAATTCACCCACAGATCCGCCGGAACTTTCACAGCCGTCGCTGTCTCAAGCGGTTCGTTTTTTCAATCCCAAACAAAAGAAAATTCTTATTGTTTCAAGCGTCGCGTTTCTTATAATTCTTGTTTTAAGCGGCGCGGCCTTTTATTTTTGGCTGACCTCGTTTAAGCAATCCCTGGTTGATTTCAGTATTTCCGGGCCAACCCAGATTTTTTCCGGCGAAACGGGAGCATTTATTATTTCTTATTGGAATAATACAAAACAAATTCTTCAAAACGCTTCTTTAGCCGTGCGCCTTCCCCAAGATGCGGTTATTGACGGCAATAAAACCATTCAGTATTTTGATTTGGGCAGTATCGGCATTGGCGGCGGCGGCAAGCAAATAGTTGAGGTGGCGCTTATCGGGTCGGATAAAAGCGTCCAAAAATTGGAAGCCATTTTAAGTTACAAGCCTCAAAATACCACTTCAAATTTTGAAAATAAAACGTCCAAAGAAGTGGCAATTAACGGGTCGGCTTTAAGCGTTGATTTGAAAGTTCCGGAAACGGTGTTGCCAAACACCAAAAATACATATGTGATTCATTATAAAAATAACACGGATAAAGTTTTTAGAAATGTTTTAGTTGAAGCGATATATCCCAACGGATTCAGTTTGATTTCATCGGACAGGCCGCCGGCAAAAGGCGACAATACATGGGAGCTTGGCGATTTGAATCCCAACGAAGAAGGGGATATTGCGATTTTAGGGATCTTGAAAAATACTCAAAGCGCCACTTTTGAAGTGTCTATCGGGGTGGTTGAAAATGGAAAATTTTACAAATTTAGCCAAAACTCATCTCAAGTAGGATTGGCCGCCCCTCCTTTTGAAATGGACATTTCGGTTAATAACCAATCGACTTTAGCGGTTAATCCGGGCGAAAATTTGCAATTTAAGATTCATTATAAAAATAGCACCAATATCGCTCTTTCCGATGTTGTTTTGAAAGCCACTCTTAGCGGTTTGATGTACGATTTTTCCACTCTTAAAACAAATGGCAATTTCAACGGAGCGGACGGAACGATTACCTGGAATGGCGGCAATTTGGCGGATTTTAGAAGCTTGTCCCCCAATGCGTCCGGAGATGTTGAGTTTCAAATACTGGTGAAAGCGCGCTACGTAATGAGAACTTTCAGGGACAAGAATTTTTTGCTTCAGGCGACAGCGGAAATGGAAACGCCAACCGTGTCTCCGTCTCTGGCGGTTAAGTCATTGTCGGCGTCGGCCGAGTTGGCCATAAAAGTTAATACCAAAACGGAATTAAAAACCGCCGGTTATTATTTTGACGCGACTCTCAAAAATTCCGGGCCATTGCCGCCGAAAGTCGGTCAAACAACGACATATACCATTCATTGGCAACTCACTAATTATTCCAACGACGTTGATGGAGTTATAGTTAAAGCGGTTTTACCGGAAGGAGTTAGCTGGCTTAATAAAAAAGCCGGCGCCGGCGCCGCAACCTTGGAATATAACGACAGAACGGGCGAACTGACTTGGAATGTCGGCAAATTAACGGCCGGAACGGGGATTTTGTTTGACATATATGAGGTGATTTTTCAAGTGGGTTTAACGCCTTCTATAAATAAAGTAAACATGGTTGTGCCTATTTTGGGCGAATCAACTTTGACCGGTAAAGACAGTTTTACCGGAAATGATATTTTAACAACCGCGCCGGCGCTTAAAACCGACCTACCCGACGACCCCGGCGTGGGCATTATGAAAAGTCGCGTCCAGCTATGAAAGTTGACACAAAGTTTATCTTAAGATAATCTTCAATCATATGGAAAATACAATAGTGGGGTTAAAAGAATTAAGAGAAAATATGGAGAAGTACGCCTCTCTTATTAAAAAAGGCAGGTCTTTTATAGTTGTAAAAAGGTCAAAGCCAATGTTTAAAATTTCCTCCGTTGATGAGGATGATGGATTATGGGAAACGGTCGTTGATTTTACCAAACTCAGAAAAGGCGGTATTTCCGCAGAAGAATTACTTAGCAGACTTTAATCATGGATAAAATTGATAAAGCATTAAGTAAATTAATATTCAAAGAAAAAGAACGGATAAGAAATGTTATCAAAGCGCTCCAATTGGGGCGTTTTGATAATCTGGATATTAAAAAATTAAAAGGATTTAGTGATGTTTTTCGAGTACGAAAAGGAGGACTTAGAATTGTTTACCAATTATTGGGCAGAAGAATCATTATTCTAAAAATAGATAAAAGAAAAGAAGATACATATAAATTTTAGCGAGTTTATTGCGTTATTGTTAGCGATAATTTATATTTAAGTAAGCTGAAAGCATGGGAAAATCAAAAACCGAAAACAAGTCGGATTTAATGGAGAAAATTGTTTCGCTTTGCAAAAGGCGGGGGTTTGTTTTTCCGGGTTCGGAAATTTACGGAGGATTGCAGGGATTTTACGATTTCGGTCCGCTGGGCGTGGAAATGAAAAATAATTTAAAGCAATTGTGGTGGAATTGGATGACCAGAGAACATGATGATATTGTCGGCATTGACGGCGCGATTATCACTAATCCCAAAGTTTGGGAGGCAAGCGGGCATCTTAAAAGCTTTGTTGACCCGCTAGTTGAGTGCAAAAAATGTCATCATCGATTCAAGGCGGATGATATAAGCGCTGAATGCCCTGACTGCGGCGGCAGTTTGACTGAGCCCAAAGTTTTTAATATTTTGGTTCCGACTCAGCTTGGCGTTATTGAAGATGAAAAAACCAATGCCTATTTAAGGGGCGAGGCGTGCCAAACGATCTATCTGGACTACAAAAGCGTTTTGGACACGACCAGATTGAAAATTCCTTTCGGCATCTGCCAAATCGGCAAAGCATTTCGCAACGAAGTTACTCCCGGAAATTTTTTATTCAGACAGAGAGAGTTTGAACAGTGGGATTTGCAGTGGTTTTGCCGTCCCGAGGAAATGGAAAAATGGTTTGAATATTGGAAAAGCGAAAGAATGGCTTGGTATAAGAGTATTTTTACCCATCCGGAAAACCTCGGTTTTTACCGGCATGAAAAATTGGCGCACTATGCCAAAAAAGCTTTTGATATTGAATATGCCGCTTCGCCGGTGGGCAAGGAAATAGAAGGCATCCATTGGCGCGGGGATTGGGATTTATCCAGGCACGCGGAATTTTCGGGCCAGGATTTGAGTTATGTCGATTTGGAAACCGGCGAAAAATTCATTCCCAATATTGTTGAAACTTCCGGCGGTGTGGATCGCACATTCTTGTTTTTGATGCTTGACGCTTACAGCGAAGAAGATAGTCGCGTCGTTTTGAAATTAAATCCGAAAATAGCGCCATACAAAGTCGCCGTCTTCCCGCTTTTGGCTAATAAACCCGAGCTTGTTAAATTAGCTAAAAGCATCTATGATGATTTGAAAATTAATTTTACGGCGGCTTGGGATGACAGGGGCAATATCGGCAAACGGTATTACGCCCAGGACGAAATCGGAACCCCATTTTGCGTTACGGTTGATTTTGAGTCGCTTGAAGACAAAAAAGTTACGGTTCGCGAACGCGACAGCATGAAGCAAGAAAGAATAGCGATTGCGCAGTTGGCCGATTTTCTAAAAAATAAATTAGAAATTTAAATCCCCCCATGTATAAAAAAATCACTTTACCGAACGGTTTGAGAATTTTAACTATGCCGATGGCCAGCACCAAAACCGCGACGGTTTTGGTGCTCGTCGCGGCCGGTTCAAAATACGAAACAAAAGATATAAATGGCATATCCCATTTTTTGGAGCATATGACTTTCAAAGGCACCAAGAAAAGGCCGACGCCGCTTGATATCGCCGAACCGCTTGATCGCGTCGGCGGCAATTACAACGCTTTTACCGGCCAGGAATATACCGGTTATTACGCCAAAGCCAACGGCAAACATCTGGACTTGCTTTTGAATATAATTTCCGACATCACTCTGAATCCCAATTTCGACCAAAAAGAAATCAACAAAGAAAGGGGAGTGATTATTGAAGAGATGAATATGTATGAAGATATGCCGTCAAGAAAGGTTGGCGATGTCTGGGAGAAGCTTTTATACGGCGACCAGCCCGCGGGATGGTCGACTGCCGGCCAGAAAGAAATAATTGCCAAACTTAAACGGGAAGATTTTATTCGGTATCATAAAGACCACTACGTCGCTCCTAAAATCGTGGTTGCCGTTTCCGGTATGATAAAACCGGAAGAAACTGTTAAAAAAATCAAAACGCTTTTTGGAACAATAGGCGATTTTAAGGGCAAGGAAAAAGTTCCGGTAAAAGAATCACAAGAAAAACCGGAAACCAAAATAGTTTATAAAAAAACCGACCAAACCCATATTATTTTAGGAGGAAGAGCCTACAATATATTTGACGACAGGCATTACGCGGCGGAAGTTTTGGCCACTATTCTTGGGGGAGGGATGTCCTCGCGTCTTTTTGGATTGCTGCGCGATAAAATGGGAGCGGCTTATTATGTGCGGACTTCCGCGGACGAATCCACGGATGCCGGTTATCTGGCGACAAACGCCGGAATTGACAACCGCCGCGTCGGGGAAATAATAGGGGCGATACTGGAAGAATATAAAAAAATTAAAAAAATTAAAGTCGGCGAAGCGGAACTAAGCAAGGCCAAAGAGCATATAGAAGGCGGTTTGACTCTAAGCATTGAAACATCCGATGAATTGGCCAGTTTTTATTGTTTTCAGGAAATTTTGAAAAAAGAAATTTTGGAACCGGAAGAATTTGTTAAAAAAATCAATGCTGTCACTGCCGATGATGTTTTGGAAGCGGCCAGGGATATTTTCCGGCCGGAAAAATTAAATCTGGCGCTCGTAGGCCCAGTCTCCGCCAAAGGCGGATCCGCCTCTGGCGGAAAGGAGTCCATTTCATTTGCCGACTTACTGAAAATATAGTATAATGTCAGAACCATGGCGACGAATACAGGAACGGTAATAGAGATTTCCCCCAAAACATTATTTTGGGCGCTTGGCATTGGAATTCTGGTGATTTTGGCCTACTTAGTGCGCGATGTTATCGCGATTTTGATTTTCGCCATTATCATCGCTTCGGCGCTTGAGCCGGTTTTGGAGTTTTCCCAAAGGAAAAAAATACCAAGACTTTTATCACTGATCGTTATTTATATTTTATTTGTCGTGTTTTTCGCCGCTTTGGTTTACATTCTCCTGCCTTTATTGCTCGACCAGCTTCGCGATTTCTCCCAAAACTATCCCGCTTATTTCGGCAGGATAGAAGAAGCGGCCGGAACGATAACGTTTTTGCCCGGTCTTTCCGGAAATGTTCACGAATTGCTGGCGCAATTAACCGGACAGATACCAAGTTTTACCTCGCTGCTTTCTTACGCCTCGTCGATCGTCGGCGGCATCGCCTCTCTTATAGTGGTCTTGGCGGTGTCGTTTTATTTATCCTGGTCGCGAGGCGCCTTGGACGATTTTTTAAGAGCAATTCTGCCACCGCAGTTTGAAACGTATATCCACGGGTTGTGGCTCCGCGCCCAGAAAAAAATGGGCCGCTGGCTGCAGGCCCAGGTGCTTTTAAGCTTGATAATGGCGGTAATAGTCGGAATCGGTCTTTGGATTTTGGGTGTAAAATACGCGTTTCTTATTGCCGTGGTTGTCGGTATTCTGGAAATTGTGCCCTATGTCGGCCCGATAATTTCCGGAGGCTTGGCGACAATTTTGGCCTTATCGCAATCAACAATGCTTGGGCTTTGGACTCTGATCTTTGTTGTAGCGGCGCACCAATTGGAAAATCATATTCTGGTTCCTTTGCTTATAAAAAAATTAGTCGGCCTTAATCCCGTCGCCATTATTCTTGCCATTTTGGTTGGCGCGAAACTGGGAGGCATTTTTGGCGTTATATTGGCCGTGCCTTTGGCGGCCGTCGTAGATGAATTTTTTGACGACTTGGCGAAACGCAAATCAGCTCCATTACAGAATTCCTAAAATGAAAAAATTCTTGTTTCTATTGTCTTTAGGGGGGGTTATCGTTCTTTTTTCTTATTTGGTGGCTTATTATTTGGACCCGACATCAATGGCAAATTGGTGGATTGCAAATGTTTTTCATTTTTTAGGTGGTATATACGCCTTTTTCTTTATCAGGTCCTTATATTATTTAACAGAAAAGTATCACAAAACAACAACGGCTTTCTTGTTTGAAATAATTATTTTTGTCGGGGGCGCGTTGATACTGGGAGTGCTTTGGGAATGGTACGAATTTATTTTTATCTATAAATACGGCACTTCCATGATGTTTCAACAAAGCATTACAACCTATATTGATACAGTGCTTGATTTGGTATTTGATTTAGTCGGCGCCTTGTCAGCGGGAATTTACTTGTTTGTCAAAAATGGAAAAAACAAATAAAAAATTTTACGTAACAACTTCCATACTTTA
>JBDRMC010000004.1:0-74823 GCA_043812515.1 Patescibacteria group bacterium
AAGGGCATCGTCGGGTAACTAAATTCCGAATTGATAAGCGCTGAAAGCATCTAAGCGCGAAGCAATCTCCAAGATTAGGTATCGTTATAGCTTCCTCGAAGATTACGAGGTTGATAGGCGACAGGTGAAAGCGCGGCAACGCGTTAAGCCGAGTCGTACTAATAAAGCAATATCTACTCATCCCTTACGTGAGCGTGAGCGCTCAATTTACAAATTTACAATTTTCAATTTTCAGTTAAGTAATTAATCCCATTGTCCTGGTGACAACAGCGCGGTGGCACCACCTTTTCCCATTCCGAACAGAGAAGTGAAACGCCGTGTCGACGATGATACTTAGCCCTCGATGGCTGGGGAAAGTAGTTATCGCCAGGACAATGGGATTAATTTGAAACAAAAATCGGCTTATAAAGCCGATTTTTGTTGTATTGACAAATATTTAATTAACTGTTATTCTAAAAACAGCATGTAGCTTGAAAATAATAAATAGGATGTATTAATTTCTAACAGAAAAGGAGGTTTGAAAATGTGTACGGAGATAAAGGATTTGGGAAGAAAATTATCGGATATGAAAAAAGAAAAGTCAAAGAAATTCGTAGGTCAATTAAAATGTTTTTGGACATGGCCGTTCGGGCACATTTGGGGAGGTCACAGTGGTTCTTATGACAGGAGTTGCGTTATTTGCGAAGCAACTTCAACAAAAGGGACTTATGATGGTGACTGGCACTATGATCTTGCGGCAGAATATTGTAATGATGTAG
Source organism: Patescibacteria group bacterium (assembly GCA_043812515.1). Lineage (GTDB taxonomy): Bacteria > Patescibacteriota > Minisyncoccia > UBA10092 > UBA10092 > UBA10092. The sequence continues at coordinate 759 of JBDRMC010000004.1, forward strand.
ATGGTTTTTATGGCGCACGAAGGAGATTAAAATCGTCAATAGCGCTGTTAAAAAAACAATGAAAACTGGGATTATCGAGCTAAAAGTTTACCCCTTACTGGATTCAATTCAGTAAGGGGTATTTAATTTTTGAAATAGAATCTTTTACTTTTTTCTCGCTACTAATTATAATTCAACTATGAACGACCTATCTAACTACGAAAAATTGCGAGAGGATGCGCAAAAGTTTTATAGCGGCATCGGTAAAATATTTTCTCCGGTTCTTAATCAAGAAGTTTATTTTAATTCCGAGGGTTTCAATCATATTATTTTCAAAAATCCCCGTTCCGAAAGAGAAAGGTCTTCTCAAATTTTGAGATTTAAACTATTTCCATTGGCAACCAAGCTCATAAAAATATCCACAACTCATCAAGAATTTGAAGAAACAATAAAAGAATTTGAAGTTAAGAGTTTTAAAAAGAAAATCAGAAAAACTATGCCAGTTAAATACTGGGGAATTATCGCGATAATCGATGGGAGAAAAATTAAAGTTATTATTAGAAAAATTGGAGATAACGGCAATGCGCAATTCTGGAGCATTGTTCCGGCTTGGGTAACAAATAAATACCGAGACACAAGATTTTTCACGACAATGAAAGGATCTCCTGATGAAGATTAGAAACAAAAAACCCGTTAAAATAACGGGTTTTTTGTTGTGCTCGCCTTCGGCTTATGTATTAGCCGAATAGGGCTGACGCCCCACAAGCACGCCTTTATAATAGCATCTTAAATTATTTAATACAATAGGTTGTCCACAATGCCCTCGATGGCTGGGGAAAGTAGTTATCGCCAGGACAACGGGATTAATGCAAAACTCCCCCACTTAGTGAGGGAGTTTTGTTTTTATGAAAAAGAAAGAAGCCCACATGGTGATTTTTACCACATGGGCTTCGGTTGTTTGAATCTGTGGGGTTAACGACCGTGCAGTATAGCATGTTCAGCGCGGTCAAGCTGTTGGTCCAGATCTCGTTCCTACTCGGCGTTTTTCTGATATTCTTCCTGATGAAGAATGTCGAAAGCCGCAGCGACAATTACGGCAATGGCAATATCTTCGAGAAGGTCTCGACCTGAATTTTCGGCACTAAAGTCACCCGAATGAACATCCTTTATGCCCGTTTTTCGAATGAAATTCGAACAATCAACCCAAGATGTTGTTCCGCCAGGATACAACCCAAAAGCGCAAATTCTGCCAAGAGTCTCTGGAGTCATCTTTTTCACATCCTTCATAACTCTGTCTGAAAGGAAGAAAGAGAAACTCTTAAGCTCATAGCTAGAAAGCGCCTGCCGATAAGAAACGTTGTTAATCCCTACTACCTGCGTTGCCAAATTGATAATGTACTGCAAATTTTGCTCTTTCATTTCATTCCTCCTTTTTGAGAAATTTTCGCCACCAAGAATTTTTGGATCAAGCGACCGATACATTCGGAAGCGAGATAAGAATCCGAGCAGGACTCTTTAACGACATATAAAACTACTTCTCACTACATGTCTACATTATACCATAGCTAAAATATCCTGTCAAGTAATTTGGCAAGTTTTGGCTGTTTTTGGCTTAAATAAGCGATATTTTATCAAAATGCAGTTATTCATCCGATCGGAATTATACGTGCATTTTGATAAAGTACAAAATTTTAATAATCTAATATAAAACGCAAAAATATCCTATAGGAAATTTTTGCGTGCGATTGTTTTTTTATTTTACGAATTAGTTTATACTTTATATATGAACGAAAGCAGGCGGATATTGAAAAGAATTTTTATTGCCGTTATTTATTTGGCGGTTTTTGCCAGTTTGGGAACTGGGGCGTATTTTTTGTTTAAACCGGCCGTTCCCATAGTTACGGCCCCAATCATTGAACCTATTGAAATAATTTGGTCGCAGGCTTTTTCTGTCGGACCTGATTTGTATTCAGCCGCCGCCAAAATAAAAAATCCCAATACCAATTTTGGCGCGGGCAATTTCAGTTACACTTTTTATTTTTATGACGCGAACGGAGTTTTACTCACCACCTCGGCTGGTGAATCCTATATTTGGCCCGGCGAATCAAAATATATTGTTTTAGGAGGAATTAATTTATCAAAAAATCCGGCAAAAACACAATTACAGTTAGGCGAGCCGGCGTGGCGCGAAGTTAAAGATTTTAAGGGAGTCGCTTTGGCCTTAAGCAATATAAATTATGGAAAGGGCCAAGTTGGTTCAGTCAAATCTTTTGAAATTAATTTTAGAGCGAGCAATGACACTCCTTATGATTTGGCGAAAGTTAATGTTTCTTCCGTTGTTTTTGATGAAAACAACTCTCCGATAGCCGCCGCCTCAACGCTTTTGGAAAATTTACAATCAAAGGAATATCGGCAATCAAATATCGCATGGTTTTCTTCTTTTTCCGGGATTCCAAACAGCGTTGATTTAACCATTTCTACCAATCTTTGGGAAACTTTGGAACTTATAGGGCAATAAATCAATGTTGCAAGCGTTAAAAAAATTAGATTGGATTTTGATTGGCGCGATTGTTTTACTTGTTATTATTGGCTTGTTAAGTATCGCCTCGGCTTCACAAGCAAGAACCGGCGCGTTCACCAATTTTAAGAAACAATTAACTTTCTCCGTAATCGGATTGATTTTGCTGGTCACTTTTAGTTTTGTTGATTATCGATTTTTAAGAAATTATTCAACAGTAGTTTTGTCTTTGTATATTTTTTCAATTCTTCTGCTTGCCGCTCTTTTGCTATTGGGCGATAGAGTCAGGGGAGCGGTTTCTTGGTTTCAATTCGGCTCTCCTTTGGGAGGATTTAGCATGGAACCCGTTGAAATAATGAAATATGTCTTAATTATCATTTTAGCGAAATACTTTTCCAGCCGTCACGTTGACTTTGGTTTGATCCGGCACATAATTATTTCCGGAATTTACGTATTGATTCCGACGACTCTGGTTTTGCTTCAACCGGATTTAGGTTCCGCATTTTTGATGATCATCATATGGGTTGGCATAATGCTCGTTTCCGGCATCAGGGCAAGACATCTTTTGGTGCTTTTTTTAATTTTTATGATCATTGCCGGACTATCTTGGAGTTTTTTCTTGAAGGATTATCAAAGAGGACGCATCATGGCGTTCTTTGAACCTCAAAAAGACCCGCTCGGCCAGGGATATAATGTCTTGCAATCGATTATCGCGATAGGCTCGGGAGGATTTTGGGGCAAAGGACTTGGCCATGGCAGTCAGTCTCAATTAAATTTTTTACCCGAACAGCATACGGATTTCATTTGGGCGACTATTGCCGAAGAATGGGGATTTTTAGGAGTTTCTTTTGTTTTGATTTTGTGGGGGGTTGTTTTTTGGCGACTTTTTCTTATTGCCGTCAATGCCAACACCAATTTTGCGCGGCTTTTTATTTTCGGATTTATGCTTTTGCTTTTTTCCCATATTGCCGTTAATATTGGAATGAATATGGGATTTTTTCCTGTTGCCGGAATACCTTTGCCGCTTTTAAGCTACGGAGGTTCCAATTTGGTTTCGACTCTTCTGGCTTTCGGCGTAGTTCAGAATATTAGAATTAATTCGTCCTCCTCCGCATAAAGCTACGGAAGGACAAGTAAAAATATGGAATCTTTAAATAAAAAAATACTGATTGTCGACGATGACGAATTTTTGCTGGGCATATACGCGAAAAATTTCAAAGATGAAGGATTTGACGTGTCTACTGCCAGAGATGGCGAAGAAGCGTGGGAAATAATTAGCGGTGGCAACATTCCGGATGTTGTTTTTACCGGAATCATTATGCCGCGGATGTCAGGATTTGAATTGATTGCAAAAATGCAAGCAAATCCGGATTTATCAAGAATTCCAACAGCCATGAATTCCCATAGGGGCCGCCCCGAAGATAAAATATTAGCGCAAGAAATGGCTGTTGACGATTTTATTGTCCAAGGATTTACGACTCCGGCCGAAGTTGTGAGAAGAATAAAAATGCTGCTTGGAATCCAAAATATTTATAAAATCGCCATTACCGCCGACAAATATGACGGGCAAATATTTATCAACTTGTTAAACAAACAACAGGGCGCTGTTTGCGACTCAGCGGATAGTAAGGAAATTTTCCTGGAAGTTGAACCGAAAATTGAAAAGGGTGAATTTAAGATAAATATTAAATGTTGAAAAATAAAGCAATAATTTATACGGATGGCGGGTCCAGAGGCAATCCCGGTCCAAGCGCTTTGGGTGTCGTTATCGAAAATGAACATGGGAAAGTTTTAAAAGAATATTCCCATTACTTGGGTGAAGCTACCAATAATCAAGCGGAGTACGAAGCGGTGATTTTCGCTCTGCAAAAAGCCAAGCAGTTAAAAATAAAAGAATTGGAAATCAGAACCGACAGCGAATTAATAGGCAAACAGCTTCGGGGGGAATATAAAATTAAAGATTCCGATTTACAGCCGCTTTTTATAAAAGCTTGGAATTTACGTTTGGATTATGAAAAAGTAAATATTAAAATAATTCCGCGGGAGCAAAATAAAAAAGCCGATAAATTGGCGAATCAAGAACTCAACGCAAAAAATAAATTGTTCTAATTGAAAAACCCCCGCATGCGGGGGTTTTTCAATTATTGGCTTAGAAGAAAACTATAAGCCGGGTTCTGTATCCCGCCGAGGCGGGACGGTAATTATCTCTCTGGGTCCCGCATTACTGCGGGGCTCTAGCGTCTATAACAGACTTGCACCCAGTAAGGATTTGGCCGTTTCAACAAAACTTTTGGTTTTGTTGTCCTTCATAGCTTTAGCGACGAAGGACTAAACCTTATAGCTTTGCTCGCCCTACTCCGCATAAAGCTTCGCAGGGCGCTCTTTCGCTTTCGCTCAAGAGCGTCTCTGTTCGCACCTCTCGTGTTGCCACGGCGGGTTGTTAACCCGTACGCTTTCCCCCGCCGAGGCGGGGGATGGTGTCCGGACTTTCCTCCCCCGCTAAGCGGGGGCAATTACCCGTTTTCTTTTGTTAAAGCCGATAATGTCCTTTAGGGACACTGTAAATATACCAGATATTGGTTTTTAGCGCAAATTTTGTTAATATGATTAAAATCAATTATGTTTGCAACTTTAAGCAGATTTATCAACCAGAAGTCTCAAAAAATTTCATCAGCCGCCATTATAGTCGCTTTTTTTGGCTTAATCAGCCGTCTTTTGGGATTGTGGCGAGATCGGTTATTGGCCGGTCAATTCGGCGCCTCGCGAACTTTGGATGTTTATTACGCGGCATTCAAAATCCCAGATTTGATTTACAACTTGCTTATTGCGGGAGCTATTTCATCCGCCTTTTTGCCTGTTTTTTACGAATATCTGACCAAAGATAAAGAAGAGGCATGGCGATTTGCCGCTAATGTATTGAATGTTTTAATTTTTATTCTTGTAATTTGCTCGTTAGTTCTAATTTTATTCGTGCCCCAATTGATTTACTTAGTGGCGCCAGGTTTTGACGACGCATCAAGAGAGCTGACAGTTGATATCAGCCGTCTTCTGTTTTTAAGCCCATTGCTTTTGGGAATTTCGGCTTTGGCCTCGGCGCTTTTGCAGGCATTTTCAAGATTTTTAATATCGTCTCTCGCGCCCGTTTTTTATAACTTAGGAATAATTTTCGGTATTGTGTTTTTGTCGCCGCGTTACGGCATTTGGGGTTTGGCCTTTGGCGTTGTTTTAGGGGCGCTATTACATTTTTTAATTCAAATTCCGTCACTATTTAATATTGGCTTTCGCTTCCGCCGATTATTTAATTTTAAAGAGCCCGGATTGATTAAAGTAATCAAGCTTTGGTTGCCAAGAACCCTGGGGTTGTTCGCGTTTCAAATAAATAGCATTGTTTCAATTGCTATCGCTTCGGTTTTGGCTAGCGGCAGTATTTCTATATTTAATTTTGCCGATAATTTAAGATGGGTGCCGATAGGAATTGTTGGCGTGGCTTTTTCCACAGCAGCTTTTCCGGCAATGAGCTTGTCGCACGCGCAGGGAAATAAAGAATTGTTTTTGAAGCAATTTTCCTTAGCGGTAAAACAAGTACTATGGATTGTTGTTCCTCTGTCTGCTTTTATTTTTATTTTTCGCACTCAAATTGTAAAAATAATTTTGGGCATAGGCAATTTTAATTTGCAGGATGTTCAGCTTACGGCAGCAGCTTTGGGTTTGTTTTCTTTTGGTATTTTTGCCGCCGCTCTTTTACCGCTTTTCACGCGCGCTTTTTTTGCTCTGCACAATACCAAAACTCCGGTCTTGATAAACGTTTTTTCAATGATTTTAAATATTATTTTAAGTTTTGGATTTGTTTGGTACTTTGCCGGATATACTGATATTTCGCCGATTTTAGGATTACCGCTTGCTATAACAATTGCCAGTATCGTAAATCTTTTGTGGCAATGGGTCGCGCTAAAAAAAATTATTTGACGACTGATACTAAAATGAATATTAGAAATTTCGTTATTATTGCGCATATAGACCATGGAAAATCGACTTTAGCCGACCGGTTTTTGGAGGTGACCGGAACCGTGTCGCAAAGAAAAATGCGCGAACAATTTTTAGACCAGATGGATTTGGAAAGGGAACGGGGGATAACGATAAAAATGCAGCCGGTACGGATGAATTTCAATTACAACGGCGAGGAATATATTTTGAATTTAATAGACACTCCCGGCCATGTTGATTTTACATACGAGGTTTCAAGAGCGCTGGCCGCGGTTGAAGGCGCCATTCTTTTGGTTGATGCGACGCAGGGAATTCAGGCGCAAACTATCGCCAATCTTCATTTGGCGAAAAGAGAAAATCTGAAAATCATCGGCGTTATAAATAAAATTGACTTGATGAACGATCCGGAGAAACTGGAAGGCTTGAAACAAGAAATTGCCAAACTTACCGGGCAAGAACCCGAAGAAATTTTAACGGTATCCGCGAAAACCGGATTAAACGCGGAAATCATTTTAGAAAAAGTTATAAAAGAATTTCCAGCACCTGAAATAGATAATAAAGAGTCTTTCCGCGCTTTAGTTTTTGATTCTCACTTTGACGCCTATAAAGGTGTTTTGGCCTATATCAGGGTGATTGAAGGCGAAATATCCAAACAAAAAATGATAAATGCTCTTGCCAGCAAGTCTAAAATCCAAATTTTAGAAACCGGCGTTTTTAAACCCGAACTTGTACCGGTGGAAAAATTATCTTCCGGGGAAATCGGTTACATCGCCACAGGATTAAAAAATCCGGAATTAATAAGGGTCGGTGACACTTTGGCGTCCAGTCCAAGCGCAAATCCTTTGCCGGGATATAACGAACCAAAATCCATGGTCTGGGCGAGTTTTTATCCGGAAACGGCCGACGATTTTGATTTATTAAAAGACGCGCTGGCAAAACTTAAATTAAATGACGCCGCCCTGCATTATGAACCGGAAACGCAAGAAGCTTTAGGCCGCGGTTTCCGGTTGGGATTTTTGGGAATGCTTCACTTGGACATAACAGCCGAAAGATTAAAACGAGAATATAATAGAGATGTAATAATAACCACGCCAACAGTTTCTTATAAAATCAAAACCCGCAAAGGAAAAATTTTGGAAATTTTTACACCGGCCGACTGGCTCGATTCATCGCAAATAGAATCGGTGGAAGAGCCCTGGGTTAATCTCGGAATTTTGGCGCCGTCGCGATATCTGGGAGGTGTAATGAACTTAATGAGCAATTATCGCGGCGTTTATAACCACACCGAATATCTGGGCATGGAACATCTAATTATTAATTTTGATATGCCGCTCTCGGATATTCTGGTTGATTTTCACGATCGTCTAAAAAGCGTTTCCGAAGGGTACGCTTCAATGAATTATGATTTTTCCGGATTCAAAACGGGCGACTTGGTTAAACTTCAAATTTTAATCGCCGGAGAACCGGTTGAAGCGTTTTCAAAAATCGTGTCCAAAGAAAAAGCGTATCACGAAGGCAATTCATTGGTTAAAAAATTAAAAGAAATTGTTCCAAAGCAATATTTTCCCGTTGCTCTTCAAGCGGCCATAGGAGGAAAAGTTATCGCGAGGGAAACCATACCGGCGATGAGAAAAGATGTTACGGGTTATTTATACGGCGGCGATGTTACCAGGAAAAATAAACTTTTGGACAAACAGAAAAAAGGCAAAAAGAAAAGAGCGGCTTTCAGCCGCGTTCAATTGGATAGCGATGTCTATTTGAAAATGTTCAGAAATTAACGCGTTGGTGCTACTATCCTATAAGAGGGACGAACATAAAAATCACCATCGATAAAACCGCCAAAATGGTAATAGTGAGCCACAAAGCGTTCAAGTGTTTTTTTGTTTGTTTTTTCATAAGTTGTCTACATATAGATAATAATTAAAATGAAAGAAAAAGACAAATCCACAATTTATGAGCGCCTTTTGAAATCAAGGTTTTTTTTCATTTTTTTAATTCCGGTTTCTCTGGCTTTGCTGTTAGGTATTTTTCAGCAATTCTATTATCGTTATCAAGTTCAGACAAAATTAAACGAACTTAATGCGGAAGTCGCCAATTATAAAAAGCAACAGGAAGACTTAACCAAGTTGATTGAGTATTATCAAGATCCGTCCAATCTGGAAAATGAAGCGCGGGTGCGGCTGAATCTTAAAAAAGAGGGCGAGAAAGTTGTTATAATTTTACCGACCGCGACTTCAACCGGTGAAAGCCAAACATCCGATAGCGATGAAAATATGCCAAATTACAAACAATGGTGGTATTATTTTTTTCCGCGGGATTAGTATAGTGGTAGTACGGTTGCTTCCCAAGCAACAAGTGCGAGTCCGATTCTCGCATCCCGCTCAGAAGCGATACAATTAAACTAAAAATTCAGTTAAATAATATATGAACAAATCAAAAATAATTTTTTATAGCATAATCAATTCTTTGGGGGTTTTGGCATATATTTTTCTACTGGTGTCGTTTATGAATAACGGCAAGAATTTTTTCGGTAATTCGTCCGAAATTTTAATTGGAATGGTTATGCTTTCACTTTTTGTTTTATCGGCCAGTGTCACTGGCCTGTTGGTTTTGGGCCGCCCCATCCACCTTTATTTTAATGGCTTCAAAAAAGAAGCCCTGGTCCTACTCTTCTCAACCCTTGCTTGTCTGTTTGCTCTTGTGGTGGTAATTTTAATTATCTTTGTGATATTAAAATAAGCCGCCTTAGCTCAGTCGGTAGAGCAGCGCTTTCGTAAAGCGAAGGTCCCCAGTTCGATTCTGGGAGGCGGCTCTGGAAATATAAAAAAATATGAAGAATATATCCGCCAAAGGCGGATCCGCCTCTGGCGGAAAAGAAAAAATTCAAGAATTGCTGAACCGGAGCCGCTTTTTGGCGGACCGTCTTTGACATTGCCGGGAAAAAGAAAAGAATTGACGAACTGAAATCGCAAAGCGAAAATCCCGATTTCTGGAAAAACCAGGACAATGCGAAAAATGTCCATAAAGAAATTTCCGATTTAGAAAAAGAAATTAAACATTGGAGCGATTTGGAAACGGAAATCCAAGATTTTTCCATTCTTTCCGACGCGGAAGGGGCGGAGGAGGAATATAAAATTTTGGAAGCCAAATTAAACAAACTGGAATTCGTGACATTTCTTTCCGGCAAATACGACAAAAACAACGCGCTTTTGACAATTTCGGCCGGAGTCGGCGGTCGCGACGCCCAGGATTGGGCTTCTATGCTTTTCAGAATGTATAACCGCTATTGCGAATCCAAAGGATGGGAAATTTCGGTTTTGCACGAATCGCTTGGCGAGGAAGGAGGAATAAAAAGCGCTACGATGGAAATTTGCGGTTCATACGCTTACGGCTTTCTTAAAAACGAAGCCGGAGTCCATCGTTTGGTGCGCATTTCGCCATTTTCGCCAACCAAACAACGGCACACATCTTTTGCCGCTTTGGAGGTCTTGCCCGAAATAGAAGCCAAAGATATAGAAATGAAAACCGAAGAATTAAGAATAGATACTTTCCGTTCATCCGGGCCGGGCGGGCAAAATGTTAACAAACGCGAAACGGCGATAAGAATAACGCATTTGCCGACGGGGATTGTGGTGGCGGTTCAGTCGGAACGCTCTCAACAGCAAAACAGGGAAAAAGCGATGCAACTTCTGGCGTCAAAAGTGCATGCGTTGCAATTGAAAAAAGAAGAGGCAGAACTGTCCAAAACCAAAAAAATTACCAAATCCGCCGAATGGGGCGCTCAAATTCGCTCGTATGTTTTTCATCCGTATCAAATGGTCAAAGACCACCGCACCGACTACGAAACGTCCCAAATTGAAAAAGTCATGGACGGCGATTTGGAAGAATTCATCGAAGCGGAGTTGAAGCATTCTCAATAAACAACATCCTTATAAACTTGAGAATGTTGGGGTGTTGTGTATAATATAGTTATGGCAAAGATAAAGACGGCAAAACAAATGGAACGGCATCTCAAGGGAATGGCGAATCATTACCGCATTGAGATATTGCTTCTGGTTGCGGCGCGTGAATCAATAACCCTTGAAGATATTGTGGAAGCACTCGGGGCAAATGAGAAAACCATTGGAGAACATACAAGGCGGTTATATCAGGCGGGACTTATCAATAAAAAATATCGCGGTAAATTTGTGGAGCATACTTTGTCACCCTACGGCAAAACTTTTGTTAACTTTTTAAAATTATTTCAAAATTCTTAATCTGCTAAATAACATCCTTATAAACTTGAGAATATAAGGATGTTGTTTGTACAAAATTAAGGTATAATAAAATAAAATGAATAAAAAAGAAAAAGAAATAGTAAAATCTTTATCTTTAATTCTAAAGTACATTAGGAGAGATATTCTCTCAAAAGAACATAGGCATGCCGAGATAAACATTGATTGCATAGAGTGTAAATTTCGTATAATTGAAGGTTATTTGGATTGGTATAAGGATTTGATAGAGTGGGATAATAAACCAAAATCAAAAAATAAGTTGATTTTTGAGCAGTTTTAAGGCATAATAGATAATATAAAATAAATTAATTATGTTATTTGAATTATTTTTTAGTGGGACATGGCAAGCTATTGAATTTGGTTTGGCAATTCTGGGAGTTTTATTCCTACTGCAAATTATTCGCGATATTTTGTTAGAGGCGAGAATTAAAAGAAAGGAAAAAGAAGAAGCTGACAAAATTAAAGATAAGTATTTTAAATAACTATGAAACGGATTTTTGTTGAGGAGACGATAAATAAAATAGGGGAGAAGGTTAAGGTATCCGGATGGGTGAATGTTCGCCGCGACCACGGCAAAATTATTTTTATTGACCTGCGCGACCGCACGGGCTTGCTTCAAGTTGTGTTTGCCGGCGATATCGTAAAAAAGGCTGATATGTTGCGTTCAGAGTGGGTAGTCTCCATTGAAGGAAAAATAAAAGAACGGCCGGAAAATTTGAAAAATCCAAAGATAGAAACAGGCAGTATTGAAATGGAAGCGGAAGAGCTGGAAATTTTGAATGAAGCAAAAACTCCGCCTTTTGAGATTGGCGATAAAGACAAAATAAGCGAAGAACTGCGGATGGAATATCGCTATTTGGATTTAAGGGACCCTAAAATGCAGAAAAATTTGCTCAAACGTTCCGAAGTTTCGCGATTTTTGAATAATTATCTAAAAGACCAGAAGTTTGTTGAAATAGAAACACCGGCCTTAACCAAAGGCACGCCCGAAGGCGCGCGGGAATTTGTCGTTCCTTCCCGCAAACATCCGGGGAAATTTTATGTATTGCCCCAATCGCCACAGCAGTTCAAGCAATTATTGATGGTCGCCGGCTTGGAAAGATATTTTCAAATTGCCCGATGTTTTCGCGATGAAGACAGCCGGGGCGACCGCCGGCCGGAATTTACCCAGCTTGATGTTGAAATGAGTTTTGTTGAAGAAAATGACGTGATGGATTTAATTGAGGAGATGCTCATTAATTTGATTAAAAATATTTTTCCGGAAAAAAAGATTTCAAGCGGACCGTTTCCGAAACTGGATTATGACGAAACAATGGAAAAATATAATTCGGACAAACCGGATTTGAGAAAAGATAAAGACGACTCAAATGAATTGGCTTTTGCGTGGATAGTAAATATGCCCCTTTTTGAATATTCGAAAACAGAGAAAAAACTGGTTTCATCTCATCATCCGTTCACATCTCCGGCAACAACCGATTTAAGCAAGCCGGAAGATCTGAAAGCCAAAGCATATGACTTGGTTTTAAACGGCTATGAAATCGGCGGCGGCAGTATCAGAATCCATCAGCGCGAGTTACAAAATAAGATATTTGAAATTTTGGGACTAAAAGAAACGGAAATTGAAGCAAGATTCGGCCATATGCTTAAAGCGTTTGAATACGGCGCTCCGCCTCACGGCGGTATCGCTTTGGGTTTGGACAGATTGTTAATGATTTTAATGAATGAATCGTCAATTCGCGAAGTAATCGCTTTTCCCAAAACCGGCGACGACAGAGATTTGCTCATGGGCGCGCCATCGGAAATTAACGAAAAACAATTGAAAGAAATTCATATTAAATGTACCAAGTAAGTTTGGATAAATTTTCGGGGCCGATGGATTTGTTGTTGTCTTTAATAGAGGAAAAGAAGATGGCGATTGGCGAAATTGTTTTAAGCCAAGTAACGGACCAATTTCTTGAGTATCTGAAAAAAATCCAGGAGGATGAAAATTATCAAAGAATTTTAGCTGATTTTTTGGTTGTTGCCAGCCGGCTGATTTTAATAAAATCCCGCACACTTCTTCCCGGTTTGGTTTTGAGCCAGGAGGAAGAGGGCGATATAAAAGAATTGGAAGAACGGCTCAAAGCTTACCAGCAGATAAAAATTTGGGGGCGGGAGCTGGGGAAATGGACAAAAAACAGGCCATCATATTTCGGCAGGGATTCGTATTTGAATATGCCGGTAACTTGTGGCGAGCAAAGTCGAGCCATATTTTATCCGCCTCAAAATATTTCAGCGGATGATTTATACAAGATTTACGAATCGTTTTTGAAAGCCCTGCCGCAAATAGAAAAATTGGAAGAAAAAAATCTTCAGAGAATAGTAACGCTTGAACAAAAAATACAGGAATTGAGAGCCAGAATAACTATGGCGGTTGAATCATCTTTCGCCGATATTTCGCGGGGAGTAAAAACTAAAATTGACATAATTTTGTCTTTTTTGGCGGTTTTAATGCTTTGTCGAACGAGAGTATTGGAACTCTCCCAAAACGAAATCTTCGGCGATATTAAGATTAAGCAATGCGTTGAATATAATCAAAATGGATAAAAAGCATATTTTGGAAAGTTTGTTGTTTACTTCGGGGCATCCTTTGAGCTATAAAAAATTAGCGGAAATTTCCGAAATTTCCGAAGAAGAAATCATTTTGTCGCTAAAAGAATTGGCGAGCGATTATGAACAAAACAACAGGGGATTGCGGCTGGTTTTTTTGGACAATAAAGTTCAGTTGGTTGCCGCGGCGGAATCAAAAGAAGCGACGGAAAAACTATTTAAAAGCGAGTTTGAAGAAGAACTGTCGCAAGCCGCTTTGGAAACGCTGGCGATAATCGCGTACAAGGGGCCGGTCGGCCGCGCCGCGGTTGAAAATCTGCGCGGCGTTAATTGCAGTTTTATATTGCAAAGCTTGGCGATGCGCGGTCTGATAGACAAGAAAAACAATCCGGAAGACGGTCGTTCTTATGTTTACAATATAACCTTTGATTTTCTTAAACATCTGGGGTTAAATAAGTTAGAAGATTTACCGCAATATATTGAGCTAACTGGCGCAAATATCAAAAAATAAATGGACGAAAATAAAAGATTTTATTTAAAACTTTCTTTGATTCTGGCGGTGATTTTTTTTATTTGGATTTCGGGAAACGAAAAAATCACCGCGCCGGAAACGGCTGTTAAAAAATCACCGGCCGAAAACAAACCGGCCGCGCTGGTAAATTTTTCACCCGCCATTTTAGACGTCTTTGACGATTCAAAAAATACTTTGCCAAAACGCGATTGGTCGGTGCCATATCTTGAGCTTCAGGCGCAGGCGGCCTTGGCCATTAAAACCGACGGCAGCAGGGTTTATTATAATAAAAACATAGAAATACAGAGATCAATCGCGTCGCTGACCAAACTGATGACAGTCATTGTTGTCATGGAAAATTATCAGCCCACGGCTGACCAGCCTGGGGCTGGTGATTTGGATGAGATAGTTACTATACCGATTGAGGCTGTAAAGCGTGAAGGAAGCCGGGGAGATCTTCGCGCCGGAGAAAAAATAACCGTCCGTTCGCTTTTGGACATAATGCTGATTGAATCGTCCAATGATGCCGCGTTCGCTCTCGCGCAACAGAAAAATAATTTCGTTTCATTAATGAACAAAAAAGCTGAAGAGTTGGGGCTTAGTGGAACGCATTTTACCAATCCTGACGGCCTTGATTCACCCAATAATCACTCTTCGGCGCTTGATATAGCGAAGATTTTCGGCTATCTTATTAACAAGCATCCCGAAGTATTTGAAATTTTAAAAACAAAAAATATGGTGGTTTATTCCGCCGACGGGAAAATAGAGCATCGCCTTGAAAACACTAATGAACTTTTGGGTAAAACCGATGAAATAATTGCCGGCAAAACGGGCTTCACCGACGAAGCCGGCGGCTCTCTGATTCTTTTGATAAAAAACGACATTATAACAGTGGTTTTGGGTTCGCCGAACCGTTTCGAAGAATCGGAAAAATTAATTAACTGGCTGAAAACGGCATACATATGGGAGAAATAACTCGTCTTTTAATTTTAACATCAGCATCTTTCGCAGTGGCATTTTTTGCTTCGCCTTTGCTGACCCATTTTTTATTTAAATACAAACTGGGCAAGCAAATCAGAACCGAAGGAGTGCCGATTTTTGCAAAAATGCACGGCGTCAAAGAAGGCACCCCGACCATGGGCGGCATTTTAATCTGGGGCACGGTTTTATTTTTGGCAATCGGTTTTTGGCTCCTCTCGCTTTTTTTTGATGGTATTTTCGAACACCTTAATTTTTTAAGCCGTTCCCAAACATTCTTGCCTCTAGGCGCTTTAGTTTTTTCCGCCATCTTAGGATTCGCGGATGATTTGCTGGGAATTTTTAAAATCGGGCCGAAGGGCGGAGGATTGTCAATGCGCTATAAACTTGCTCTCTACACGATTATTGCGGCTATCGGCGCTTATTGGTTTTATTTCAAACTGGAATGGAATATTTTCCATATTCCGTTTTTGGGCAATTTTGTCGTTGGTTTCTGGTATATCCCGATTTTTATTTTTATCATTGTTGCTACGGCGTTTTCCACCAACGAAACAGACGGATTGGACGGGCTTGCCGGCGGCGTTCTTTTATTTGCTTTTGCGGCGCTTGGCGCGCTGGCTTTCAGCCAACATCACTATGATTTGGCGGCCTTTACCAGTGTCATAATCGGGGCGCTGTTGGCATTTTTGTGGTTCAATATATATCCGGCAAGGTTTTTTATGGGCGATACCGGCGCGATGTCGCTCGGCGTTACCTTGGGAATAATCGCGATGCTTACGAATTCCGCGATGCTCCTGCCTTTGTTTGCCATTATTTTAGTTTTGGAATCCGGTTCGGTTATTATTCAAGTTTTATCAAAAAAATTCAGAAAAAAGAAAATTTTTCTTTCAACTCCCATTCATCATCATTTTGAAGCTCTCGGCTGGCCGGAAACAAAAGTGACAATGCGCTTTTGGATTATTTCCGCCGTCACCGCCGCCATCGGCCTCATCATCGGCCTGTTGGGGAAATAACCTAATATGGTACAATTCAACCAATGCTTGATATCCTAATTAAAAACGGGATAGTGGTTGACGGGCTCGGGACGCCGGCGTATCACGCCGATGTGGCGATAAAGGACGGGAAGATTAAAAAAATCGGTTTCTTGGGCGAGCCAAGCGCCGAAACAACAATTGACGCCACCGGTCTTTATGTCGCGCCGGGGTTTATTGATATCAACAACGCATCCGACAGATATTGGACTTTGTTCAACCACCCCAATTTGGAAAGCCATTTGTATCAAGGCGTCACCACAATTATCGGCGGTAATTGCGGCTCGTCATTGGCGCCGCTGACTACCGGCGAAATTATTCTGAATATCCAAAAATGGGCCGACACCAGCCGGATTAATGTTAATTGGGGGGCTTTAGGAGAATTTTTTGAAGAGACAAAAAAGAAAGGATTAATGTTGAATTTTGGCACATTGGTTGGCCATTCAACTTTGCGCCGCGGCATTGTCCGCGATGAATTTCGCAAATTAAGCGAAGAAGAATTGTCACGGATGAAAGAGTTATTGAAAGCTGGTTTACAGGATGGCGCGTTGGGTTTTTCTACCGGCCTAAATTATTCTCATGTTAAGATGGCGTCTCAAGAAGAAATAACAGATCTGGTTTCAGTCCTAAAAAAGGGACAAATTTACAGCACTCATTTAAGAAACGAAGAGAAAGGTCTGTACGAAAGCGTTTTGGAAACGATTGAAACCGCCAAAAAAACGGAAGCGGGCGTTGAAATTTCTCATTTCAAAGCGGTCGGTAAGAATAATTGGCCGGTTTTTGAAAAGTGCTTGGAAACAATTGAAAAAGCCGCGGAAAATATTGATATAAATTTTGATATTTATCCCTACGACTTAACGGCGACGGTTCTTTACACTCTTTTGCCCGATTGGGTTGCCATCGGCGGCCGCGCCAAACTGGTTGAGAATTTGGAAAATAGCGAGTTGAAAGCGAAAGTTATAAACGAACTTCAAGGCAGAGAAAACGAATTCAAAAAAATAATTGTGGCATCCGGAAATATCGATAAAATTTTTGTGGGAAGGACGGTGGATGAAATCGCCAAAAATCAGGGCGGGGGAGTCATTGAAACCATTATCAATCTTTTGCTCGCGTCGGAAGGAAAATTAATATGTTTTTGGCCGGCGCTTTCCGAGGAAAATTTTATCAAAGCCCTGAAAAGCCCTCTTTCCATAATCGCTTCGGACGGCGCGGCGTATAACTCCGCCGATGCCAAAAGCGGGTTTCTGCCCCACCCTCGTTCGTTCGGGTGTTTCAGCAGGGTTTTAAGCCGTTATGTCAGGGAAAAGAAAATTATAAGCATTGAAGAGGCAATCAAAAAAATGACCGCTTTGCCGGCGCTCAAAGCGGGGCTTTCTTATCGCGGCGCCATTCGGCCGGGTTATTTTGCCGATATCGCAATTTTTAATTCGGAACTTATTAAAGACATGGCCACCTTTGAAAATCCATTCCAATACCCCATAGGGGTCAACTCTGTAATTGTTAACGGCCGAGTTGCTTTGTCCAAAGGCCAGATTAAAAATAAAGCCTTGGGTCAGCTACTGTGAAATTTAACAAAACAAAACCGAAAAATATTGACCGAAAATTTTTGATAGTTTTGGGATTGATTTTAATTTTTGGGCTTTTCGTGCTTTTTTCCGCTTCATTTATAGTGGGCGCGAAAAAATTTAACGACCCGAGTTATTACTTGAAAGAACAATTTTTAAAAGGAATTTTAATTGGCACGCTTGGTTTTGTGATTTTTTCAAGAATATCTTTGGAGTTTCTTAAAAAATACAGTTTTATATTTTTAATTTTTTCTGTAGGGCTTCTTATTTTGGTTTTTTTGCCCAGCTTGAGTTTTTCGCATAGCGGTTCAACGCGCTGGCTTAGTCTGGGTCCGCTCACTTTTCAGCCGGGGGAAATATTAAAACTAACTTTTCTTATTTACTTGGCTTCTTGGCTGAATTCCCGCCAGGAAGATATAAAAGGATTCAGTGGCGGCCTTTTGCCGTTTCTTATTATTATCGGAATCGTGGGCGTTTTGCTTTTGATGCAGCCGAATATGGGCACCTTCAGCGTAATCGCGATCTCGGCGGCAGCCACTTATTTTGCGGCGGGCGGCAGATTGAGCCATTTATTCATAACGGGCATAATCGGCATTATCGCTTTATCCGCATTTATTTTTTTCAAACCTTACGCCGCTCAAAGATTTGAAGTATTTTTGAACCCTCAAAATGATACTTTGGGGGCGTCGTACCAAATCAATCAGGCGCTTACATCCATCGGCATCGGCGGCGTAACCGGCATAGGCATTAACAATAATATTGTTTCGCCATATCTTCCGGAAACAATCGGTGATTCGATCTTTGCGGTTCTTGGCGAAAAATTGGGGCTTTTTGGCGTAAGTTTTTCAATGACGCTGTATTTATTATTCGCCGTTTTTGGCTACAAAATTGCGATGAGAAGTCCGGACTATTTTTCCAAACTTTTGGCGACCGGCATTACCACTTGGATTGTGGCTCAAAGTTTTATAAATATGGCGGCGATTTCAGGCTTGGCGCCCTTAACCGGCGTCCCTCTGCCGTTTATGAGTTATGGCAGTTCGGGACTTATTGTAAGTTTAATGGGCGCCGGAATTATTGCTAATATATCGCGATATTATGATTAAAATATTGTTGACGGGCGGCGGAACGGGGGGACATTTATTTCCTTTGGTCGCCGTCTCAAGAAAATTAAACGAAATTTGCCGCGCTGAAAATTCGGGCGAACCGGAGATTTATTATCTGGGGCCGGGATTATTTCTTGAAAGCAGTTTGGAAAGGGAAGAGATGAATTTTCACTATTCAATTTTGATGACCGGCAAATGGCGGCGCTATTTTTCTTTCAAAAATTTTACGGATTTATTTAAAATCGCGATCGGCATAATCCAGGCGTTGTGGAAAATGTGGTTCATAATGCCCGACGTGATATTTTCCAAAGGAGGCTATGGCAGTATAGCGGCGGTTTTAGCCGGCTGGCTATATAGAATTCCTATCATAATTCATGAATCTGACAGTGTTCCCGGCCTTGCCAACCGTTTGCTTGCCCCGTTCGCCACTTTGCTCGCAGTTTCTTTCAATGAGGCGGCGAGCTATCTTCCGGAAAAGAAAACGTATTTTACCGGCGAAGCCGTCAGAGATTCGTTTTTTGAACCGCCAGAGCCGGAAAAAGAGCACGCTATGCTCCATTTAACCACTAAAAAACCGGTAGTTTTGATTCTCGGCGGTTCGCAAGGCGCTCAAAAAATAAATGATATTATTTTGGATATTTTGCCGAATTTACTGGAAGCGGCCGAAGTTATCCATCAAACGGGGGATAGTAATTATAATGGTGTAATAAGCGAATCAGGGGTGATTTTGAGAGGCCTAACCGGCGAACAATTGATTTCATATCATCCGGTAAATTTTTTGATTGAACCGGAATTCGTGGCCGCCATGCACTCGGCGGATTTAATTATTTCCAGAAGCGGCGCCGGAACTATTTTTGAAATTGCCGCTTCGGGGAAAGCCGCCATCTTGGTTCCGATAACCGATTCGCCCGGCGACCATAACCGCCGCAATGCCTATGTTTTTGCCGATAGCGGCCGCGGCGAAGTCATTGAAGAGGCCAATTTAACGCCCAACTTGTTGATTTCGGTGATTCGTTCTATATTGAGTAATCCTGAAAAAAAGAAAGCCATGGAAGAAAAAGCGAAAAAATTCGCCACTCCCGATGCCGCCAGATTAATCGCTCAAGCGCTGTTAAATTTAATTACGCGTTAATATGTCTTTTTTAGGGTCTTTATTCGGAAAAGAAATTATAAGAACAAGGTTTGCCCCGAGCCCGACGGGCTTGTTCCATATCGGCAATGTCAGGACCGCTCTTTTTAATTTTTTATTTTCCAAAAAAAATGGCGGGAAATTCGTTTTACGAATTGAAGACACTGACACCGATAGATACAAGCCGGAATATGAAAAAGATATTATTGAAACGCTTGCTTGGCTCGGCCTTCATTGGGACGAGGGTCCTTTCAAACAAAGCGACCGCAGCGCTCTTTACGCCGGGTATCTCAAACAACTTCTTGAAAATGGCGGCGCCTTTTATTGTTTTCACAGCAAGGAATTTCTGGAACGGGAACGCGAAAAACAAATTCAAGACAAAGAGATTCCCGCCCATAATTGTGAATTTAAAAAAGTGCCATTGAGAAATTCGGAAAAACGCGTTTTTAAAGAAAGCGCTATTGTGCGTTTCAGAATGCCGGTTGATCTGGAAGTTTCATTTATAGATTTAATCCGGGGAAAAATTAATTTTAATTCAGGCGCTTTGGGAGGCGATTTCAGTTTGGCCAAAACGGAGGGTCCCGATAAATTTTTACCGCTTTATAATTTCGCCGTTGTTATTGATGATTTTGAAATGAAAATAAGCCACGTTATCAGGGGAGAGGATCATATTTCAAATACCCCCAAGCAAATACTAATTGGGCAAGCGTTGGGTCTGCCGATACCCAAATTTGCCCATTTGCCGCTTATTTTGGGCTCGGATAAGTCAAAACTATCCAAGCGGGAAGCATCCGTTTCCGTGAACGAATATCGCGAAGCCGGCTATTTGCCGGAAGCGCTGTTGAATTTTATCGCTTTGCTCGGATGGAATCCCGGCACGGATGAGGAGATTTTGAGTTTGAAAGAATTAATTAAAAAATTTGATTTAGGCAAGGTTCAAAAAAGCGGAGCAGTTTTCAATACTGAAAAACTGGATTGGCTCAACGGCTGTTATTTAAGAAAAATGACTATTGATGAGCTGGCGAAAAAAGCGATTCCATTTTTGGGAAAAGATGGATTGATAGATAAAGATAATTACGATTTAGATTATATAAAAAAAGTTTTAATTCTTGAACAGCCGCGTTTAAAAAAATTGGGAGAAATAGGGGAGAGACTAGCGTTCTTTTTTAAACCGCCGAAATACGAACCGGAACTTTTGATATGGCGCGACATGCTCTTTAAAGATATCGCGGTCTCATTAAACGTAACTCAAAGCGCTTTGGATCAAATAAATGAATCCGAATTTACGCGCGCCCATCTGGAGGAAATTTTGTTAAAAGAAGCCGAAAGGGCGAAAAATAAAGATAAAGGACGACTGCTATGGCCGCTAAGGGCCGCTTTAACCGGTTTAAAGGCCTCGCCGGGGCCGTTTGAGGTTCTTGAGGTCTTAGGGAAAAAAGAAAGTCTCGCGAGAATAGAGGCGGCTATAAAAAAATTACTCTAAAATTATGAAAACTTTAATAATTGTAGCGATAATCTTAGGAATTGCATTTCTTTTCTTTGTCGCAAAAGCCGAAAAGTCTCTGATTATAACGGGGAATGAAGTAATGCCGGCGGGCCTTACTGACGTGCCAAAAATGCTTTTAGATAAAATTGGTGGGATAAGTTCTAAAATATCGGGCAACGGAAAAATTGAAGATTTAGTTAATTTAGAGTCAATCTCTGCCGGCAATGTAGTTTCCGGCGTAAAAGATTTTATTTCCGGAACAATAAATAAAATAACAGAAACAATAAAAGCTCCGATAGAGGATAAGGTCAACGAAATTCTTTGCCCTCAAGAGTAGTCGTATGTCGCAAAATGGATATTGTCCGACGTGTTTACAATCTAAAAATGGCTACTCCCCTATAAATCACTGTACGATTTTTGGTGAAACAACAAAACTTATTTCCCATTTGCTTGGGTTTTTGGTGTAAGCTTTAAAATAATAAGTGCCGGGTTTTCTAAAGGCCTGAAATTTATGGGTTGTTTCGCTATCGCCGGAAACCATTGTATAAATTAGTTTATCAGTCCCCTTTTCATAGACTTTAAGTTTGAAATAGTCACTTTCTATGGCTGGTTTAGGCGGGATTACATTTGGCGCCCAATAGGCAAAAGCTTCCACTCTCCAATATTCTCTGTCAAAAGTAATTTCGGGAAGGGCGCGGGGATTATCGGAATCGTTTGAATCGCCTACCATGGTCAAATTCATACTAAGCCATGAAGTCATAGGTTCGGGTATAGCTAAATAAGGGTCTTGGGGAGGAACAACCGGCGCCGGAGGCGCCGGTGCTACTACAGGGACTGTTATTACAGGAGCGGCAGTTTGAGGCGCGGCAACAGTTTCTTTTGTCGCGTTTCCTGTTGTCTTAGCCCACGGGAAATTTTCCAAGTCAGCTACTACCGGCGCGTAATAAGTTTCTTGATACGCGATAATTTCTGTATTTAAAGGCGGCGCGACATTGGGCCTGTCAGCGCCTGTTGTAAAGAGACTTGAGATGGAAGCCAAAAGTGTTGCGAACCAATTTAACATATTGTTAATTTAATAATACTACAATAATTTAATTTTTAAAACCCGCAATTTTGCGCCGGCTTATATCCCTGCATTTCAGCCTCTTCTTTGGTGCTGAACCAGATGATGTTTTCTTCATTTATTCTATTTGCCGAGGGGCAACCCTTCGGGTAATAGGCCGTACCGTTTATTGAAGCCATAAAATTACCGCTTGCTTGCGCCGTAAATGCGGGCAGGCCCGCTTGCGCTGGTAAGCCGATTTTGGCATTTTTATCAATAATAATCTGCGACGATTCGCCTTTTTTTACCAGAAATCCTATCCCCAACCCTGTCAAAAAAACCAGTGTCAAAACAACCACAACAAACAATTTATTTGACTTTAGTTTGATATCCTGATATATTGATTCGGTAATTTTCAATTTTGAGATTTTAATTTTTAATTTAAAACATGGCTCATACAAAGGCGGCCGGTTCCACTAGATTAGGCCGCGAATCACATTCAAAAAGATTAGGCGTTAAACTCTTTGACGGCGAAAAAGTCGAAACCGGAAATATTATTATTCGCCAAAGAGGTTCCAAGTGGCTTCCCGGCGCGAATGTCAGAAGGGGTAGCGACGATACTCTATACGCCTCAAAAGCCGGCACCATAAAATTTTCTACCAAGAAAATCAAGCGTTTTGACGGCTCAAGGCGAATCGTTAAAATGGTTAAGGTTCAATAACTATTTGAAGTTCCGCTTCCATCCCCTGCGGCAGTTTTATTTTTATTTTGTGCTCGCCCAAAGTTTTTATCGGTTTTGATAAAATCTGGCTTTTTTCTATTTTTATATTATTTTTCTTAAGTTCAACCAGCAAATCCGCCGGCGTAACGGAGCCAAATATTTTTCCCGACTCCCCTATCTTCGCTTTCAAAGTTAATTTTATTTTTTCTATTTTTTCTTTCAGATCCGTGGCCGACTTTTTTAAGTCCGCCGCAATTTTCTCTTGTCTGTTTTTTTCCATGTCCAATCTTTTTGCAACTTGAGAGGTTAAAATTTCCGCCAGTTTATTTCTAATAAGAAAATTGCGGCCATAGCCGTCGCTTACGTCTTTGATGTTCCCTCTCTCGCCCAAATCCGGCACGTCTTTTAATAACGCAACTTTCATTTTATTTATTTAACATTTTTTCTAAAACTTCAACGGCTTTATCCAATTGCGGGTCATGTCCTTTGGCAATATCGTCTTCCGTTACGGCTACATTATAATCCGGCTCGAGACCCGATTCGGAAATTGAATATTTTTTGGGTGTGAGCCATTTGGCCACTGTTACTTTAATTGAAGAATCATTGGCCAGATTAATCAATTCTTGGACGGAACCCTTGCCGAATGTTTTTTCGCCTATAAGTTTGACGCCGCGGTTATCGCGCAGGGCGCCGGCCAAAATTTCCGCGGCCGAAGCAGTTCCCTGATTAACCAGAACAACAATGGGATAATTTTTTAAGGCTCCCAAACTGCTGGCTCTGAATTCCGTTGTTTTATTTTGGCCGTTATCGCTCCCAAAATCTTCAATTGCCACAAGATCTCCCGTATTAAAAAACCATCCGGCGATATCAACAGCCACTTCAAGGTAGCCGCCCGGGTTGTTTCTTAAATCCAGAATTATACCTTTATAGCTTGATGTGGAAAGGATTTTTACCGCTGATTGTTGAAAATCAAACGGGGCGGTTGAAGTGAAACTGTAAAAAGACAAATGCGCTATACTATTGTCTTTCAAGGCCTCTACTTTGGTTATGGGAACTTTTATTACCGCCCTTTCAAGAGCGATGTCTTTCATTTTGGCGTCATCGATATTCTTTAAGATTGTCAGGGTTACTTTTGTTCCCACTTCGCCGCGAATTTTTGAAACGGCTTCTTCCACCGATAAGTTATCGGTAGATTCGCCGTTGATTTTTAAAATTTTATCGCCGGCCGCAAGCCCGGCCCGTTTGGCCGGAGTGTCCTCCAGGGGCGCTATAATAACCAAGATGTCTTTTTTCTTGCCGATTTCAGCTCCAATGCCGCCAAAACTTCCGCCGACATCTTGTTTGAAACTTTTTGATTCTGCCGGTGGAAAGAAAACCGTGTACGGGTCCCCCGCTCCTTTAACCATTCCCGAGATAGCGCCATAAAGCAAATTGGCGTCGGTCAGTTTATTTTTATCTACAAATTTATTATGAAGTTCATTCCAGGTATCCCAAAAAAGACTGAAATCAAATTTTTCCGGTTTGCCGAATTCTTGGTTGATAATTCCTTGAATCGAATGAGGCAACTTGTCTATAGAACCAAGAATAAAACCGGCACCAAAGGCCGCCATTACAACTACCACAATGGTTGCCAGATAAGTATATTTTTTGTTTTTGTCAGCCATTAGTTTTTATGATATATAAAGTGTATATTAATATAATATGGCAATTACGACCAAACATCAACTTTTAGCTTGGGATTTGGTTGAAGGCTTGGGCGATGAGGCGCATAAAGGAATATATTTTCGGCTGGCCAAAATATATGATGAAGCGTTTTTGAGAGAAATTTTAAGCAATGTTAAAGACGCGCGCAACCAAGGAAGAATCAAAAGCAAAGATTGCGGCCGGTATTTTATGGGGATACTAAAAAAAGAATATGCCAAAAATATTAAAAATATTGCAAGAAAAAAACCCGATTTTAAGAAAAAAAGCGGAACCGGTAAAAAATCCTGAAAGCCCGGAAATCAAACAACTGATTGCGGACATGGTCGCGACAATGTTGGAAATTAACGGGGTTGGCTTGGCCGCTCCCCAGGTCGGAGTGTCTTGCCGTATTTTTACCGCCAATGTTGAAAATAAGATTTTTGTTTTCATAAATCCTGAAATTAAAGATTTATCCGCTGATAAAATTCCTTTTGAAGAAGGATGCCTTTCGGTGCAAAAAGTATGGGGACAGGTTGTCCGGCCAAAAAAAATAACCGTTAAAGCGTTAAACGAAAACGGCAAACCGTTCAAAATTCGCGCCAAGGGTCTTTTGGCGCGCGTTATCCAGCATGAAATGGACCATCTCAACGGCGCGCTTTTTATAGACAAAGCGGAAAAATTATTTACTGTTGAAAAAACCGGAGGAAAGGAAATAAAAATATGAAAATTGTTTTTATGGGGACTCCGGAATTCTCGGTTACCATTCTGGAGGCGTTGCTCGATAGTAATTATGAAATCGTGGCAGTAATTACCAACCCCGACGCGCCGGTAGGCCGCAAACAAATTCTCACTCCGTCTCCGGTAAAAATTTTAGCGGAAAAAAATAAAATTCCCGTTATTCAACCGGAAAAAATGCGGGACAATATTGATTTGGCGATTGTCGCCGCTTACGGAAAAATAATTCCTAAAAATATTCTGGATGTTCCCCGTTTTGGGACAATCAATGTCCATCCGTCGTTTCTGCCAAAATATCGCGGCGCCTCTCCGATACAAAATGCCATTCTTAACGGAGATAAAAAAACGGGCGTGACGATTATGAAATTGGATGAAGAAATGGACCACGGACCAATATTGGCCAATAGCGAATTGCTGATAGCCAACAGTGATACTTACGAGAGTTTAAGCCAAAAATTGGCAATAGCGGGGGCGGAACTTTTAATAAAAACTATTCCGGATTATGTTTCCGGAAAAATAAAACCCGTCGAACAAAAACATTCCGAAGCGACA
Source organism: Patescibacteria group bacterium (assembly GCA_043812515.1). Classification (GTDB taxonomy): domain Bacteria; phylum Patescibacteriota; class Minisyncoccia; order UBA10092; family UBA10092; genus UBA10092. The sequence goes on from JBDRMC010000004.1 coordinate 26,639, forward strand.
TATACCAAAATCATAAAAAAAGAAGACGGGAAAATCAATTGGTCAAAAAGCGCGTCGGAAACTGAAAGAATGATTCGAGCATTTTATCCCTGGCCAACTGCGTGGACTATCTGGGATGGTAAGATTCTAAAAATTTTAGAAGCGAAAATTCGCAATGGCAGTTTGGAAATTAAAAAATTACAGCTTGAAGGCGGAAAAATATTACCCATTAAAGAATTTCTAAACGGCCATAAAGATTTTAATGCGGCTTGCTTAAAATAAAATCCAAGAATTTTTCCGCAAAAGTTTCTCCCGGTTTTTTATGGCCGGTTTTTTTTCTGATTTCTCTGATGTAAAACCCTGTTTCCGACTCCCCTGTTTCAACAAGTTTGGCGGAATTATTGAATTCAAACCATTCCTGATGAAACACCGGCGGCTTGATAACGATATCGGCTGATTCTTTCAAAACATTTTTTGCAAGTTGATATTCAAGCACCGAAAGCGATTGCATGATGAAGGAGTACATATCTTTGATGTTGAACATTTCTTTCGGTTGTTCAAGCCAGCGGCTGGAAACGTCAACGGCCACGACGAATTCCGCTCCTAATTCTTTAACGGCGTCGGCTGGCACAGGATTGACCAATCCGCCATCCATCAACAATTTGCCGTCAACCTCAACCGGGCTGAAAATTATTGGAATGGCAATACTGGCTCTTATGGCGTCAACCAAGTTTCCGCTTTTAAGCCGGACTTCATCGCCATTTTTGACATCGGTCGCCACCGCCACAAAAGGAATCTGGCAATCTTCTATTTTTATATTGCCCAGTTCTCCTTTTAATTGTTCCGCGATATTATCTTCCCTGAAAAACGCGCCGCTTCTTTTTTTTATAATGTCGCTCAGTGAGAAGGTATTCTTTTTTCTTATATTAAACATTAATGTTTCAAGACCGCGGATATCTCTGGTCGCGGCATAATAACCGCCAACCAAGGCTCCCATGCTGGTGCCGGATATATAATCAATACCAATTCCGGCCTTTTCCAAGGCTTTTATGACTCCTATGTGGGCAATCCCTTTGGCGGCTCCTCCGCCGAGTGCTAGGCCGACTGTTTTGTTTTTTTCGATGCGCTTTTTCATCCCTTTATTTTATGCTGATTTTATGATAAAGTAAACCGCAAATATGGGCAATTTAGTTTTATATCGCAAATACCGTCCTCAGGAATGGGATGAAGTTATCGGACAGGAACACGTTGTGCGGACTTTAACTAACGCGCTGAAACTTGAACGCGTCGGCCACGCGTACTTGTTCGGCGGGCCGAGAGGCACGGGGAAAACAACAATCGCCCGTCTTTTGGCGAAGTCGCTCGGTTGCGCCGACCTGGATTTGATAGAAATTGACGCCGCGTCCAACCGCGGGATTGATGAAATACGCCAGCTCCGTGAAGGAATAAAGTTCTCGCCAACAGCCGGGAAATATAAGGTCTTTATTATTGACGAAGTCCATCAGCTTACCAAAGAAGCGTTTAACGCCTTGTTAAAAACTTTGGAAGAACCGCCGGCGCATGCCATTTTTATTTTAGCGACCACGGAGGCCCATAAAGTGCCGGAAACAATTCTTTCCCGCGTCCAGCAATTCGCTTTCAGAAGATTGTCGGTGGCGGAAATAATCAAGAAACTTCAACTGATAGTTTCCGCGGAAAAAATTAAAATCAATGATGGCGCTCTGCGACTGATTGCCAATTACGCCGGGGGCAGTTATCGCGACGGCGAATCGATGCTGGAACAATTGAGGGTTTGGGATGACAAAATGATAGAAGAAACCGACATTGAGGAGCTTTTGGGAGCGGTGGATTTTGAAAAGGTAAAAATAATGACGGATTATTTGGGCGGAGCCGACGCCAAAGGCGCGATTGATTATGTCGGAACTCTGACGGAAAAAGGAACCGATTTGGAAATGTTCGCCAAAGCGCTGGTGAGCCATTTGCGGAAAATAATGCTGGTAAAAGTTGACAGTTCTTTGGTTAATTTGATGGCGCAAGAATTAACCGCCGACCAGATGGAAATCGTAAAAAAGCAGGCAGAAATTTTTTCCCTGAACAGCGTTGCTCAGGCGGTGAAAATAATTATGACCGCCCAAAACGACATCAAACGCTCCCCCATCCCCTCCCTCCCCATCGAACTGGCAGTAGTGGAAATCATTAACAATAAAAATTCAGTGTAATAGGTATTTGTAAATATTCGGGGATCGCCTGCCTGCGCAGGCAGGTCTAATGGTAGGACAATAAAATTATGAAATGGTGCGTATATTTTCTAAGAAGTCTAACAAAAGATAATTGGATATATGTCGGAAGCACTAATAACTCGGAAAAAAGATTGCAAGAGCATAATTCTGGAAAAGTTTTAGCAACAAAGGCCTATTCTCCATATTTGATAATTTATGTAGAATACTTTGATAACGAACATGACGCGCGACAAAGAGAAAGATATTTTAAATGTTGGAAAGGTAGAATTGAAAAGAAGGAGATATTGAGGCGTATTTTGAAATAAATATTCGGGGATCGTCTAATGGTAGGACAGTGGCCTTTGAAGCCATTAATTGGGGTCCGAATCCCTGTCCCCGAGCTGGCATATGCTAATTCAGATAATTGAAATAATCAGTGTTAGAATGGATAAAAAATGAAATATCTCGTTTTTATAATTCCAATCCTATTTTTAGCTTTAGTATTAAATTCAGCATATTCAATGACAACAATAATTTATTTTAATGACATACAGAAGATAATTGATATTAATAATATGAGTTATTTTTCTATTACAAAAACAGAAGGCGCATATTTAAGTATCGACCCCAATGTAATACCATCAATTGGAACAGAAAATATTATATTATCTCTCTTTCTCAGAAAACGTGAAAATGCAAAAGATATATCTGAATTTCTAATCTATCCAGTTGGTAGAATTTCTAAAGAAGCGGAAGCTATAGGATTAATAGTTTCTACTAAAACAAAGGAGAATGATCATGTAGATATTTCTCTCCCAAAAAATTTTTTCGATAAAGTAAAAAATCCATCAGGTTTATTTATTAGAACAACTCAAAATAGCACATTTCTTTTTCAAGGCATAGACTCAGCTGGAGTAGTGGGTGACCCCAGTTTAACAATAGTAGGAGAAGAATTTGAAAATAAAAATATAGAAGAAAAACAAACTGTATTGACTCCAAGTGATTATGCAGTGAATATAAAAATACTAGAAAACATCGAAAAAACAGCTAAGAATAGTGAAAAAATATTAGAAAATACCAAGAAAAAATTCTACGAAAATCCGTTTATTACATTTATTTTAGGAATTTTTGCTAGCCTAGTAGCTGCCACCATTTATAAGTTTTTTCCTAAATAAATTATCTAACCTAAACACCTCAATTTGATATACTAAAATAGAGAAATTTAGTTTTTATAATTAATAAAATAATTGTTTTTCACGCAAAAGTTTCCTATAGGAAGTTTTTGCGTTAGCTTTTATGAATAAAAAGCGACGACATATTTTTTTATCCAGCACGCGGATACATCATAAGATAAAAACTGGGTAGGCCAGAGACCGATTCCCCCCTGAAAATAGAGCCGAATGTATAGATTTGACGAAAACTTGTATAGATTTATATAATTCAAAAATATGATTATAGAATTAAAAAAATTTGGCACTACTCTTATTTCCCGGCAAGCGGGACGGGAAGCTTATTCCGCTCTCCAGCCTCTTTTAAGAGATGTGACGGGCGAAGAAGATATCGAAATTGATTTCGAGGGCGTTTTAACTTTCTCGCCGTCTTGGGGAGACGAGGTTCTTTCTCCCCTGTTAAATGACTATGGAGAAAGATTGGCGCTAAAAAACACTAATAATCCTTCCGTTCAGGCTACAATAGAGATATTGGAAAAAATTACAGGAAAGAAATTCAATGTAATATGAAAATATTTACATGGAATGTGAATGGGATACGGTCAATATTTAAGACCACTTTTCGCGATTGGTTGAAGGCCAACAAGCCCGACATTGTTTGCTTGCAAGAAATAAAGGCGGATTTTAAAGAATTATCCGAAGAATACACGCAAATTGACGGTTATTACGCGTATTTTAATTCTTCTTTCCTAAAGAAAGGACATTCCGGAACGGCAGTTTATACTAAAATAAAGCCTATTTCGGTGGAAACGAAATTAGGAATAAAACGATTTGATAATGAAGGGCGCTGTCTTAAATTAGTATTTAAAGATTTTATTCTGTTTAATTTTTATATCCCAAATGGAAGCAGGGACAAGCGCGACATGCCATATAAGTTGGGGGTCTATGAAAAGCTTTTTCCGATTTTTAAAGCGCTGGCAAATAAAAAAGTTATTCTTATAGGAGATTTTAATATTGCCCATACGGAATTGGATGTTTTCAACGCGAAACAGAATCAGAACAACACGATGTTTACTCCCAAGGAGCGGGAACAAATCTCTAAACTTATAAGCTTGGGTTATACCGATACTTTCAGAAGTAAATATCCAGAGAAAAAATCATATACTTGGTGGCCTTATTGGAGAAATTTGCGAGCGCGCGACATTGGCTGGAGAATAGATTATTGTTTTATTACTAAGCCACTTAAATCTCTTATTAAAGACATCTTCACTCAAAAAGAAATTCTCGGGTCGGACCATTGCCCTTTGGGAATAATTTTTAATAAAATAGCATGATGAAATTGTATTTTCACGGCGCCGCCAGAGCAGTTACGGGAGCAAACTATCTTTTGGAGATTGGCGATGGAAAGAAAAAAACGAAAATTCTGATTGACTGCGGGTTGTCGCAGGGCAGCAGGATGGCCGAGAAAGAAAATTATGAAAATTTTCCTTACGACCCCAAAGAAATTCAGGCGCTTTTGATAACTCACGCCCATATCGATCACACCGGCCGGATACCCAAAATTTACCGTGACGGTTTTCGCGGCAAGATTTTTGGAACGCCGCCGACTCTGGATTTTGCCAAATTGCTTCTGCTTGATTCCGAGCACATCATCAAATATGAGGCGGAAAAGCAAAATATCAAACCGCTGTATGCACTTGAGGACGTTGAAGCCGTCAGCGAACTGTTTGAAAAAATTGATTATCACAAGGAATTTGAGATTGGCCCGGGAATTACCGCCGAATTTCTGGATGCCGGCCATATTCTCGGTTCATCTATTATAAGAATTAAGGCTGAAGGAAAGACTATTATTTTTTCCGGAGACTTGGGCAATCCGCCCACTCCGCTTTTGGCGCCAACGGAATTTGTCGACCGCGCGGATTATGTAGTAATAGAATCGGCTTACGGCGACCGCCTGCACGAAGATCGCAAAAGAAGAAAGAAAATTTTGGAGGAAGCGATTGAATACACGATTGGCAAGGGCGGGACAATAATGATTCCCGCTTTCGCCATGGAGCGCACCCAGGAGTTGCTTTATGAATTGAATAACCTGGTGGAAAACAAACTTATTCCGGCCGTTCCGATATTTTTGGATAGTCCCCTGGCTATAAAAGCCACGGCGATTTATAAAAAATATCCGGAATATTACGGTAAGGAAGCAAAACACTTGAGCGCGTCAGATGAAATTTTTGATTTTCCCAATTTGAAATTTACGCTTTCAACCGAAGAGTCCAAAAAAATTAATGATGTACCGGCGCCAAAAATAATAATTGCCGGCTCCGGTATGTCAACGGCCGGCCGCATTTTGCACCACGAACGGCGGTATCTCTCCGACCCCAACAGCACATTGCTTATAATCGGCTACCAAACAAGTGGCTCTTTAGGTCGTCGGATTCTTGACGGCGAAAAAGAAGTGAGAATTATGGACGAAAATATTTCCGTGAGATGCAATGTCAAAGCAATCGGCGGCTATTCGGCTCATGCCGACCAGGCGGGTTTGAAAAATTGGATTAGCCGGATTGGCCGGCTGAAAAAAGTTTTTGTGGTTCAGGGCGAAGAAGCGGCGGAAATAGCTTTGCAGAAGGTTATCAAAGAAGAATTGGCGATTGATGCTGAAGCGCCAAAAATGGGAGATATGTTTGAGCTTTAAATAAAAAGCGAGCGCCCCATTGGGGCGCTCTTTGATGTTGCAAAAAGAAACAAAAAACTCAGACGATTATTGTGTTACAGGAAGGGACCCCCCATTTTGGGGCCGAGGTATTGATATTGTCCGCGCCCAGACGCGGCTCCTTTCCGACAACCCACAGGAAAGGAATCTTTGTCTTTTTGACCCTGGAAGCGATCGCGTCAATGTTAAAACGCGATAATATGTCGGAAATACGACAGAGTCCGATGGCCTCTACGCAACTGAGCCCGCGTCGCCGCGGCTGTTTTGAAAATGCTCGCTCGGCTTGTTGGGGCGCCCACCCCAGCGTTTTGGCCCCGTCATCAATGCCAAAGATGAAATATGGCTCCCGCGTGGGGGTCTCCACTGTATCAGTGATATCCTTGGGACTGATGAATGTACACCCCGGGATATCATTGTTGTGCACCATCAGCATCTGTTCCGGAATACTGAGCTGGGATGCGGGGATGATTGAGGAGAAAAAAATCCGCTTGCTTCCGAGGAAAGTCATTCCGGCCGCTCTGGTAATGACTTGTGACCGCTTTTTCTCCAGCGCTTTCGTGATAGCCCTGGGACAGTCGCAATGCCTCAGTGTGGATATTTGCGCGCTGAATTGTTGGTCAAACCGCCTCTTTGCAATTTCCGGGTCACACGCCGCCACCGCTGACAATACTGCTCCTTGATTCATGTGCATCCTCCTTCGTTGTAATGAAAAGTAAAGTTAAGGAACTCTCCCCCTTCGTTTGTTGATTGTACTATATCAGCTATAGTTGGTATTGTCAATATAGGCGTTTATTTTTTGAACACTATAAATTTGTAGCCGAAAAAATTACCGAAAAAGGCGGTGATTATGGTGAGCGCCAGCGCTATGTTGGCCCAGATTTTCAAATCCATTCCCGCCGGAGCGCCTATTACGTTAACGATTACATGCAAAATTCCTATATTTACTATGGCCACAATTGTTGAAACGAAAAAGAATTGAAAAGCGTCTTTACCAACAGTTTCCGTTCCGGTTCCGCCGAAAGCCCAATACCGATTCCAGAAAAAACTGTTTGTAACGGTTATGACGAACGCGGCCACGAAAAATAAATCTATAATAAGCCCCGAAGCGATATTGGTCGCAAAAATTAAAAAATTATAAATCCCGGCATTGAGAAGCGTATTTAAGACGCCGATAACTCCGTACTTGCCCAGTTGAAAAAATCCAATCCGGTTTTTAATTTTTGCGAATAGATAAAATAAACCAAGTCCCAAAAACGCGCAAATGGGGACGAAAAAAGCCCAAAAGACGACAAAAAATTTTAATCCAATCCCCCATCTTGTTAAAATGTCCAAAGCTTGAATGTTTTTTAACGTTGGCAAAGAAAGCCAGGCAACCAATTCGCCGGCCAAAACGGTTAAATAAAAATCTCTTCTTGAATAAAGTATTTCCATTTTAATTTTTAATTTTTATAGTAAATGGCATTGTAGGGATGCCATTAACGAGCATTTTAACATGGGCATGATTATCGTCAATGCTGGCCAGGTCCGCTTCATTAAATACCGATTGAAAATGTTTTATCAAAAGCGTCGCGTCTTCGGGATTGGAGCGAAAGGCTACCAGCGTTCCGATATTATCAAAAAATACGCCTTGGTTGGCCAAAACAAGGTTAAGATGAAGGCGGTTTTTTGCGGTTTTGGAAAGAATTTCGGCGATAGAATCTACGGTCAAGTTGTGAAAATCATTAATATAAAGATGAAAATCGCGATTTATTATCCGTTCGCGCTTCCCCAGATGTTCGGATGCCGCCATTAAAAATTTATTTGCCAGAACGCGTTCCCAGAAAAGTCTATCGGTTTCATCAATAGCATCTTTTGAAAGATCGGCCAAAAAGATTTTCCCTTTTTCAATTATATTACCGGCGCCGATTTCAATCGGTTGTTTCGCGCCAGCCGGCCTGAATAAAATAATATCATTGCGCCGCGAACGCGGCGCAAACTTTATTATAGTTTCAATCAAATTACCGGCCGAGTCGATAACGCCGACTCCGGCGCCGCTGTTAATATCTTGTTTTATAAGATTCAGCAAAAATTGTTTTTTGCCGGCAACGGACTGACCCGTAACATAAATATGGCGCCGCCGGTCAAGCGAACTTAGTTTTATTGCCGTTTCTTGCCCTCTAAAATGATTTTCCCCTAAAGTAATTCCGGCGACCGGTGAAACCGACGGCGGCGGCGCCGATTTGGCTTTCAAAAATCTTGCTTTTACAGTTTCAATTTTTATAATCGGCCAGTGGAACACGCCGGTTAATTCTTCAGCCGAAAGCCAGGTAGTTTCTTTTTTGTTGAATAATCTGAAAGAAAAATTATGAATTAATTTTTTGAGACCGTCGTCTTGCGGCCTGAAACTATAAAAAGCGTCAAAACCGGGAAGTTCAAATTGGGTAAACGCATCTTCTATATCAGATAATGTTTTATCCGCTTTTTCTTTTGTCTCGGCGGACGATATAATTCTTATGTTAGTTTCAAATAAATTTTTTTCGCATGGTTTTATTAAAATTTGGAAAGCGGCGCCCTCTCCGTTCTCTTCCAGCGAAGAAATGGCGCTAGTGATAAGCCCCAAAGCGCTAGTCTTAAGTTTTTTGTAAGTTTGAAGCGCCGCTCCGCCATTATTTTTTAATTTCAATACCGCGCCGCTTACCGCGCCCCGATTGTTAATAACATTAAAATTATTAACAGCCTCAACCTCGGCTTCGGGAAAAAATCCTGAAATTTGTTTTTCCACGGCGCTGCGAAATTTTTTGGGGACAGCAATGAAAAATCCTATTCCCGTTTCTTTTTCCGGCACCGCAACTTCAAAAACCAAATAGGGTTTAATGCCGATAAGAGAACTATAGAAGTGCTCCATTACCGCGAGCTTTTCTTCATCGGCGGCGGCTGGTTCTAAAATTCTTGGAAAACGGATTTCTAATAAAATAAAATTGCTGAATAAAAACATATGTGTATAGAGGTATTCTAACATAAATGGATTTCTGGTAAAATAAAGTTATGTCGGGCAAATACAAAATAGCGGTTCTGGTTTTTATTATCGTTCTGGCGGTTTTTTTCAGGTTTTGGCAATTCACTTCAATTCCAGTCGGTTTATACCAGGATGAGGCAATGAATGGCGCTGATGCCCTTTCATCCCTTAAAACAGGCGGATTGAAGGCTTTTTACCCTAATAATAACGGCCGGGAAGGACTCATAGTCTGGCTTGACGCTCTAGCAATTGAAGCCTTTGGTACAGAGCCATGGGTTTTGAGATTGTTCCCCGCCATTGCCGGGGTTCTGGCTGTTTTGGGGTTGTATTTTCTTGCCAAAGAATTATTCAGTATTAAAGTCGCTTTGATTTCCAGTTTGTTTATGGCAACCAGTTTTTGGGCTGTTAATTTCAGCCGGATGGGATTCCGCGCCGCTTTGATGGTGCCGATTTTAATCTGGTCTTTCTATTTTTTACTAAAGGGGTTTCGGTTGCAAAAATATATTTATTTTATTATCGCGGGGGTTTTATTTGGTCTGGGATTTTATACTTATATTTCATTCAGGTTCGCGCCGGTATTGGCGCTTTTGGCGTTCGCGCCATTTCTTTTTAATAAAAATAAAAAACTCTGGCTTGGAATATTGGCATTTATTGGAATCACATTTTTAGTCGCCATGCCGATAGGGATATATTTTTTGAATAATTCGGCCGATTTTTTCGGGCGAAGTTCTTCCGTGTCAGTTTTTTCCCAAGATTCTCCGTTTATAGCGGTAACGATTAGCGCTATAAAAACTTTGGGCATGTTTAATATCGCCGGAGATTTCAACTGGCGGCATAATTACGCCGGTTCGCCGGAATTGTTTTTTCCGGTTGGAATTCTATTTATCTTAGGGGTTTATTTTAGCGTTAAGCGGCGTTCTTTCGAAGATAAATTTACGCTTTTGTGGCTTGTTATTTTTTTATTGCCGAATATTTTGACTATCGAAGGAAATCCGCACGCCTTAAGAGCTATAGGCGCGATACCCGCGGCAATGATGCTTTCCGGCATTGGTTTAGTTTGGGTTTATGACAGGTTAAAAAAATATTTTAATGAAAGACAAATCCTGCCCGTTATTATTTTGGTTTTGGTTTTTATTGTTGTGTGCGATTTCAACAGGTATTTTAATCAATGGGCGTCTAACATTAATGTCGCTCGGGCGTTTTCCAGCGAGCAAATTGAAATTTCAAAATACTTGAATAGTCTATCGCCGCAGACAGAAAAATATGTTCTGTGGCACCCCAACGATAGGGCGACGGATAATGGATTGCCGGTATCGGCCCAGACCGTTTATTTTTTGACTTCTCAAAAAACTAAAATAACTTATTTGCGCGCCGATGAAATTGATAAAATTAAATTAGAAGGAAATGACACTGTTATCGCCCCGATTTATTATGACATAGAGCTACTTCATAAATTGAATAAACAATTTCCGCAAAGCAGGATTAATTTTATTGATATAAACACCGCGGTTTTAGAAATTAAATAAACATGAAAAGAATAAACATTTTGGCGGTTGCCCTTTTAGGGCTTTTCGGCGCGCTTGCTGTAACCAGTATGTGGAACGATAACGCCAATTACGACGAAAGAATTCATCTTCCGGCGGGCTATTCTTATGTAACCCAGCAAGATATGCGGCTTAATCCGGAACACCCGCCATTGGTGAAAGATTTGTCCGGTTTGCCGCTTTTGCTGATGAAAATAAATTTTCCCTATCAAAGCTGGGGCTGGAACACATCTTTAACTGTTGACTCATCAAGAACTCCGGCTTGGCAAACTGATGTAGGTTTTGGCAACGATTTGCTTTATTATTCCGGCAATGATGCTCAAAACATGATGAGATACGGAAGAATTCCGATAATTTTAATCGGGATTCTTCTCGGATTTTATGTTTTTAAATTTGCCAGGGAACAATGGGGCGATTTAACGGGTATTATCGCTCTGGCTTTCTATTCCTTCTCCCCCACTTTTTTGGCGCATACCCGGCTGGTGACGACCGATGTTGCCGCCGCCGCCGCTTTTTTCATAAGTTTTTATTATTTATATAAATGGCTTAAAACACCGACTCAACGCAATGTATTGATTTTTGGAATTGTTTTAGGGATTAGTTTTTTGACAAAATTTTCAACATTTTTACTGATTCCAATTTTTGGTTTTATTATTTTGCTTTGGATTTTATTAAATGGGCAATGGAAAAAATATATTGGCGGTTTTATTTTAATTTTAATAGTTGCTCTTTTAGTTATCGGAGCGGTTTACGCTTATCATATTTGGAATTATCCCATTGAAAAACAAACAACCGACACTGCTTTTATTTTATCTACATTCGGTTTTAAACCGCTGGCTGATTTAAGCGTTTGGATTTCATCACAGCCATATTTAAGGGCCTGGGGAGAGTATTTTTTGGGTTTTCTGATGGTTCTTCAACGTTCCGGCGGAGGCAATACCACTTATTATCTTGGCGAGGTGTCGGCCGAGGGTTCAAGAACTTATTTTCCGGTGATGTATCTGTTTAAAGAGCCCTTGGCTTATATTTTGTTAACGTTTTTTGCCTTATTTTTGGCTTTGAAAAAGTTTATTGATTATAGAATATCAAACGGTAAATCGTTCCGCTATGATTTTTCCGGTTTATTGAAAAACAATTTTGTTGAATTCGGGATGTTGACGGTTATTGCTGTTTATTGGGCTTTTTCCATTAAGTCCAATTTGAACATTGGTGTTCGCCATATTTTGCCCACTTTACCCTTTATTTATGCTCTAACGGCCCGCCAAATAAGCCTTTGGATACAAGGCGGTATTACGGAGCGAATATCAAATTATCAGGGATTTTGGCAACTTTTAGGCCTCAAGTGGAGCCGCATTAAAAAGGGATTTATTGTTGCTATTTTGTTTATCTGGGCGGCGGTTTCCGTTGTTTCCGTCTGGCCGTCGTTTTTGGCATATTTCAATGAAATCGCCGGCGGTCCCGATGGCGGTTATAAATTCGCGGTTGATTCCAATCTTGATTGGGGGCAGGATATTTTACGGCTTTCGCAGTTTATAGAAAAAAATAATATTAAAGAAATAAAACTGGATTATTTCTCCGGCGCTCCGGCGGAATATTATATAACAACTGCCAGGATTATTCCCTTTAACCGCGAAATGCCACAAAAGGGATGGCTGGCGGTTTCGGCGTCTGTACTTCAAGGCGCTTGCAAAGGCGATAAAATTCCCTGCTCATACGACGAACGCTCGTACACTTGGCTCGACCAATACAAACCCGTCGCCAAAATTGGCTTCTCAATTTTTGTCTATAAGATTGATTGAAAACTATTTCAATTTGTAGAAAATTCGGGTGGGGATGCGGAGGTCTATATATTCCAGGCTGGAGATTTTATTTTTTATTACTTCGTTTAAAATTGTGAATAAATTACTCGCTGCTGAAGCGGGATTTTGATTTTGATCTAAATAAATCAACCAGCCAAGAGCGGTTACCGCCATTAAATCGAAATCAGCGGAAGGCCCAATTTTAAATTCCGTAATTTTTAATTGGCTGTTTTCTAGAAGTTTATTATTGAAATCCATTATAAACTTTAGTTGTTCGGTATTTATCGCTTTGTCGCCCAAAGAGATTTCTTTGTTTCCGGAATCCTCTATTTTTAATATGAGCCCGCCTTCGGTCAACGGAGCTTCTTTGAAAATAATCCCCTCTTTGTCAAAATAGAAGCAATTATTTTTACCACACCAAATACCAACAGGAATTCTTTTTTCAAAACTGACAGTTAAACCGTTAAACAGTTCTTTTTCCACATTAATGCCGGTTATTGCGGGAAAAGCGGCAGTTAAAGTGGCCTTAACATTGTTTTTTGAAAGAATGAATAGATTTTCTCCCAAGTTTAAAGGAGCGCTATCCGTCATTATTTTGCGTATGTCGTTAGCGGTAACAATATTATTTTCCGGCAGTTTTATTTTCGTGATTTTGAAAAACGGAGACACAAAAAAAGACCAAGCGATAAAAATAAAACCGGTAACAAAAACAGACCAAAGAAGAATTATCTTTCTTTTTTCCGCCCGTTCTTTTGAAGAATGGGATTTAAAACGATAGTAACGGCTTGAGGGCATGCTACATGTATTTTTCCAGAACCTTTGGAATTTTTATTGTTCCGTCTTCTTGCTGATAATTTTCCATTATGGCTATTATAATCCGTCCGATTGCCAACGCAGTTCCATTTAATGTATGGACATATTCATTTTTTCCGGTTGTTTCTTTTTTATATTTTATATTCAGACGGCGAGATTGGAAATTGGTGTCATTAGAAGTCGAATGAGTTTCGCGATATGTTCCCTGCCCTGAGCCTGTCAAACTGGGTTGTCCGGGAAGCCAAGCTTCTATATCATATTTATTGGCGGCCTGCACTCCCAAATCGCCCGTGCAAATTTGAAGAACTCTATAAGGAATGTCCAGCGCTTTCATTAATTTTTCTTCCATGGAAAGCAAAAATTCGTGTTCTTTTTTTGAATCCTCCGGCCGCGCGAAGCTAAACATTTCAATTTTATCAAATTGGTGGACTCTTAAAATTCCTTTAGTGTCTTTACCATATGAGCCCGCTTCTCTTCTGAAACAGGAAGAAAATCCCGCGTAACGAAGCGGTAATTCTTTTTCAGCAAAAGTTTCATTCATATGCATAGCGCCTATCGCCTGTTCCGAAGTTCCTATCAGATACAGGTCGTCTTTTTCAAGATGGTAAACTTCGTCTTCGTTATAATCCAAATAGCCCATGCCCCGCATGGCTTCCGGCTTGAGAAAAACCGGCGGCACAATAGGTATAAAGTTTTCTTTTTTCAAAATATCAAATGCGAATCGAATTAAAGCAAACTCCAATAAAACGGCGTCTCTCAATAAATAACCAAAACGCGAACCCACTGCTTTGCCGGCTCGTTTTACATCAATCCAGTTCAAGTTTTCATTAAGCTCCAAGTAATCTTTCGGGGTAAAACTAAATTTTGGTTTTTCCCCCACCTCACGCAAAACAATATTTTCGGTTTCGTCTTTCCCGACCGGGACTTCCGGCAAAGGTTGATTCCGCAATTTTCTGTTAAGCTCATCAATTGCTTTTGACTGTTTCGCTATCTCTTTTTTAATCTCTGCGAGTTTTATTTTTATTGTTTTTCCTTTTTGAATATCTCTCTCATCAGCGGCTTTCTTACGTTCCGCATTTAACTCTTCCTCTTGTTTTTTTAAATGTTTTATATCAAGCATATGTTTATTCTTTGGGTTTCATTGTCGGGAAAAAAATAATTTCTCTCAAGGCGTGGGAGTTTGTCAGTAGTGCCGCCAGCCTGTCGATACCCAAGCCGAAACCGGCGCAAGGTGGCATGCCATATTCCAGCGCTTCCAAAAAATCCTCATCAAGCCGCTGAGCTTCTTCGTCGCCCTTTTCTCTCAAGCGTTCCTGTTCTTCGAATCTTCTCCGTTGTTCCAGTGGGTCATTCAATTCGGTAAATGCCTTGACTAATTCCAAACCGCCAATGAATATTTGAAAAGCGTCGGCCGTTTCAGAATCGTTTTCCAGTGTTTTTGATAACGGCAAAAGTTCTTTGGGGAAACCAATAACAAAAGTCGGCTGAATCAATGTCTTTTTGGCGGTATCCATATCGCCGAATTCTTTAATTAAGTCGTCGTAAGTTTTTTCCGCAAAGGGTTTAGAAAAATCAATTAGATTCTTTTCGTAAGTTATTATCAAACTTCCGGAATTTAAGTCTTTAATAAGTATTCTCAAAACATTTTGCAAAAAAGTTTTTAAATAAACAGAGTCTTTGTAAGCGACGTACGCTTCTAACATTGTGAATTCAGGATTATGATGCGCGTCCATTCCTTCATTTCTGAAATTTCTTCCAATTTCATATATTTTTTCAAATCCGCCTATGAGAAGTTGTTTTAAGTATAATTCCGGGGCGATTCTTAAATATAAATCTAAATCAAGAGCATTTAACCGTGTTTTGAATGGTCGAGCCGTGGCGCCGCCCGGCGCTAATTGTAAAACCGGAGTTTCTACCTCAACAAATCCAAAGCAATCAAAAATTTTTCTCAATTTTTTAACTATTTCCGAACGGACTAAAAAATTTCTCTTCACGTCCCTGTTCATTAAAAGGTCCAAATATCTTTTGCGATACCTTTCTTCAACGTCTTTGAGGCCGTGCCATTTTTCCGGAAGCGGTCGAAGAGCCTTGGCAATCATTCTCATTTCTCTAACACGAACTGTTTTTTCTCCTCGTCTGGCCTTGAAAACAATGCCTCCGATTTCTACAAAATCACCGATATCAAAATCGGATAAGAATTCTTTGTAAGATTTTTCATTCTCCAAATCTCTCGGATTTAGAAAACACTGAATTTTTCCGCTTTCGTCTTCTAAATCAAAAAACGCCGCTTGGCCGTGAATCCTTATGGATTTTATTCTTCCGGCCAGATAAAATTCTTTTCTTATTAATTTCCATAACCAGTAATTACTTAAAATCGTTCGGACATCGCAATCGCGCTTTATGCTGTTCGGGAAAGGATTTTGAGCGCCGCTTTTTAGGGCTTCTAATTTTTGAATTCTAATTTTGCGAAGTTCCTCAATTGTCGGCATGAAAATTTTGACTCTTTATTTTTCTATTTTGATTATTTTATATTTATTGACACCGCCGGGGGTATTGATTTCTATTTCTTCCCCTATTTTTCGTCCCAAAAAGGCCCTACCCAGCGGCGATTCATTGGAAATTTTTCTCTCTTGAGGGTTGGCTTCCGCGGAGCCTACAATCCTAAACATTTCCGTACCGTTGCTGGACTTAATTTCCACCATTGAACCCATCCCGACAATATCTTCTTTATTTGGCGTTTCTATTGTTACGGCGTTTTTCAAAAGTCCTTGAAGTTCAGCGATACGATTTTCGTTGAATGATTGCGCTTCCTTGGCTTCAAAATATTCCGCATTTTCGGAAAGATCTCCCAAGTCTTTCGCTTCTTGAAGACGCTTCGCAATTTCCTGACGTTTTTTAGTCTTTAATTCTTGAAGTTCTTTTTCAATAGACTCAATTCCTTCGCGGCTTAAATATGTTTGTTGCGCCATATAATTATTTTACTTTAGCTTATCATAATTTTTATTATAATACCATTCAAAAACATCCTTGGCGGCGGGAAGCGCTGAAGTTATTCCTTTACCGGAGCCTTCAACAACAATCGCTACAGCAATTTGCGGGTCGTCGTAGGGAGCGAAACCCGTGAATAAAGCGTTAATTTTATTGAAATTGGAATAAACTTGAGCAGTGCCTGTCTTGCCGGCCACTTTTATCGGCAAATCGTTTAAAGCATAAGCCGAACCGTCGGGTTCGGTAACCGCCATTCGCAGTCCTTCACGGACTAGTTTAAGATTTTCTTGTCCGATTAGGTCTGTTTTTATAGCTTTTGGTTTGAATTCTTTTATAGTAGTATTATTGGAGTCGGTTATTTTAGAAACCAGCCTTGGCTGCCACAATGTTCCGCCATTGGCGATAGCGGTTATGGCCGTTACGAGTTGGAGCGGCGTAATTTTAACATCGCCTTGGCCTATAGAAACATTATAAGTATCTCCGGTAAACCAGCTTTCTTGCCTGGTTTTCTTTTTCCAATCCGGATTTGGCACCAAACCGCCGGTCTCTCCCGGCAAATCAATGCCCAACGGCGCCCCGAACCCAAAAAGCTTAAGATATTTTTCAATTTTATCTATACCCAGTCCTTTAATGTTTTTATAGCCGCCGCCTATAGTATAGAAATAAACATTCGCTGAAACGGCTAAAGCTCGGCGCATATCGACAAATCCATGAGGTTTCCAGTCGCGATAAATATAAGTTATTTCCGGATTATATTCGTTGGGTATGGATATGTAACCCAATGTGTCATCAACCTTGTAATTAGGGTCTATGGTTTTTTCAACTAAAGCGGCTAATGCTATAAAAGGCTTGATTGTTGAACCGGCGGGATAAAATCCGCTGATGGCTCTGTTAAAAAGAGGGCGATTTTTATTGTTAATAAGTTCTTGGTAGGCTTTGTTCGTCAAACCGGTATTAAAAATATTATTGTCAAAACCGGGCAAACTGACTAATGCTAAAATTTCTCCCGATTTAACGTCCAAAACAACGGCGGCGGCTCCCGGCGCGTCCGTTTGCGCCATTTTATCGCGGAGAGAATCGGTAAGAAGCTTCTGAAGTTCGCCGTCAATGCCCAGAATTAAATTATTGCCCTGGCGGGCTTCTTCGGCCATCAGGGTTTTCAAAACGGTGTTATCGGAATTAACCGAAATCGCTATTTTGCCCGGAACACCCCTTAATTCCTTTTCATATTGCAATTCAAGGCCGTCTTTTCCGATAAAATCCAACATTGAATAATACGGGTCGGCTTTAAGATTGCCGGGCGATACGTTTCCGGTATAACCGATTAAATGGGAAAAATAGTCCCCTTCGTAATAATCGCGCTTGGTTTCTTTATTAACGAAAAGGCCGGGCAGATTCGGCAGGCGGGTCTCAAGTTCTATGAGAGTGGGCTGTTTTAGGTCCGACTCAAGCAGAACCAATTCGGTGGAATTTTTATTTAAATTTTTTACAAAATCGGAAATATCCGCTTCGTCTCTTTCAAGAATTTTAGAAATTTGAGCTATCCAACCGTCTAAAACGTTTTTTTCTTTCGGAATATCGGCTGGAATTGCCAACAGACTAAAATTCGGGATGTTTAAAGTAAGCGCCTTGCCATTGCGGTCATAAATTATCCCGCGCGGCGCTTTACTGGGATAAGATTGCACGCTATTTTTACTCGCCCTGACGGAGTAATAATTACCCTGCCAAATTTGGAGCCAAAAAGCCCTTATGAGAAAAAGGGCTAAAATTATAATCGCGGCCGCGAATAAAACGAAAACTCCATTTTTATTTATGGGCGTTTCTAATTTTGCGGTTGATTCCCTATCGAGCAAAATTTCTTCCGGTTCAATTTCAACCCGTTTTCTTCTAAGTATTTTCTTAAACATTTTTAGTTTTGATTTTTAGAAGAATTTTCAACGCTATCACAGTCAAAATTAGTTCCGTTAAAATTCCAATATTAAAAAAATAAGATAAACTTCCGTTGCCGGTCAGAGCCCAATTTAATAAGTGATAAAGAAGCACTCCGATAACGCCGACCAGCAGAACGCTTTTAGTTGTCAGATTTATAAATATGGTTTTGCCCAAAATAATAAAAACTGCCGCGATAATCAGTAAAATCAGGCTATTTATTCCGAAAATTGAAAAAGAATTAATGCCGGTCAGAATACCGCCGGCCCAGGCAAAAACAATGGCTCGTATATTGTCTTTAATCAGCGTTAAATATAGAACGAGAATCAAAAAAAGATTTAATCTTATAAAAAAAGGATTTATAAGTGAAATTTGAATTCCCGCCAAAACAATCAAAAAAATAATGGCGCCGATAACCGAAAAGATTTTCTTATTATCAGGTTTCATTGCAGATTGGTAATTACAAATACGCTATTAAAATCCTGAGGTTCTGCCAGCAATTCTATATCGGCAGTATTAAAAACTTCATTATCGCCAGACGTAACTTTTCTAACTTTTCCAATAACAAATCCTTTCGGCCATATGCCATCCGTTCCGGAAGAAATAATCAATTCTCCTATATCAGGTTTTTTATTTTTGGCAATCAGGTCAAAAATAACACTGGAGCCCAAACCGCGGGCCAGACCGGAGATGCCGCTGGTTGTCGTAACGGCGGCGATTCGGATTTGCGTATCTAATACAGTTTGCACTTTAGATGTGCCATAATTTGCCTCGGCGATACGGCCAATAATTGTTTTTCCCTTTGAAATAACAACCATATCGGCGGCAATTCCGTTATTTGTTCCGGCATCTATCAGAAAAGAACGGTTGTTTTGAAAATCGCGTCCGATAACATTCGCCAAACGGGTAATAATGTTCTTTTGCGCCAAATCGGCTCGTTCTCTCAAAAGAGCATTTTCCTCCTCAAGCAATGACAACTGGGATATTTTATTATAAAGTTCCAAATTTTCCAAAAGCAGGCGGGCATTAGACTCTTTCATATTTTTTATATTTGATATGGCATTTTGCCAAAAAAATAACCACTTGCCTGCTTTATCGGAGATTAATTCAATAGGCCTTAAAGTTTCACTTAAATAATTTTTCAACGCCGAAATCGCCCGGCTTTGGCTAAAAAAAACAATCATTAAAGTCAGTAAAAGAAAAAAGAACCATAATGTAAGCTCCGATTTTTTCATAACAAAATTAATTACTCATCAGAATCTCTTTTAGAGATTCAATGTCTTCAAGAATAATTCCGCAACCGCGCACCACTGCCGTAAGAGGGTCTTCAACCAGTCTCGTGGGAACCCCCGTAGCTTTTTCAACCATTTCCGGAAAGCCTCTAAGCAAACTGCCGCCGCCGGCTAAAATTATTCCTCTGGCCATCAAATCACTGATAAGTTCCGGGGGCGTTTCTTCAACCACGGAGCGAATCTCTGAAATTATGGCGTTTACCGAGGGCGTTATGGCTTCGGTTATTTCCGTGTCGTTTATTATCACTTCTTTTGGAAGTCCGCTAACCAGGTCTCTTCCTTTTATGGACGCTGTTAATTTTTCCTTTAACGGCGAAACAGAACCGATTAATATTTTTATTTTCTCCGCTGTTTTTTCGCCGATCAACAATTGGAATTCATCGCGGACATATTGAATAATATCATCGCTCATTTTTTCGCCGGCAATTCGCAAATTACGGGAAACCACAATACCTCCCAAAGAAATCACCGCTATATCGGTGGTTCCGCCCCCGATATCAACTACCATGTTGCCTACGGCGTCGGAAATGGGCAGGCGCGCTCCTATGGCGGCCGCCATCGGTTCTTCAACCAGATAAACTTCTCTCGCGCCGGCATTGCGGACGGCGTCTTCAACGGCGCGACGTTCCACTTCCGTTACTCCGGAAGGAATACCGATAACGACGCGCGGTCTAACCAAAAAACTGTAAGCTCCTCTGTGAACCTTGTTAAAGAAATATCTTAACATCTGTTCGGTAATTTCAAAATCGGAAATAACGCCCTCAATAAGAGGCTTGATAGCGACTATATGACCGGGAGTGCAACCAATCATTTTTTTGGCCTCTTCGCCGACGCTTAAAATCTGATCGGTTTTTTTATTAATAGCGACAATCGACGGCTCATTAATGATAATGCCGCGTCCTCTTACATAAACCAGCGTATTGGTCGTTCCGAGATCTATGCCGATATCGCATGAAAAAATTTTAAATAATCGTTCTAACATCCGAAATTTTAATTAATTTTACATTTTCTTTATTTCTTTGTTTTATCTCAACAGAATTTTTTTCCAATGTTTTCGGGCTGATTACCGCGCGCAAAGGAATCCCAATCAAATCGGCATCGGCAAACTTTTCTCCGGCCGTTTTGTCATCGCGGTCGTCATACAGCACTTCAATCCCTTCGGCAATCATTTTTTTATAAATATTTTCTGCTTGCTTTTTAACTTTAGAATCGTTCTTAGCAGATAGTTCAATTAGGTGAATTTTGAAAGGCGCGATTGTTTCAGGCCAGATAATTCCTTTTTCATCATGATGAACCTCCACAATGGTTCCCATCAGCCGGTCAAGCCCGATGCCGTACGAGCCCATGAAAACGTATTTTTTATTTCCAGACTCATCAATAAAATTTAAATTAAATGGTTCTGAAAATTTCATTCCAAGAGTAAAAATATTGCCGACTTCAATCGCTTTCTTTTCGACAAAATCACCCTTAAGGCCTAAATCTTTTTTCACATCGTCAGTAAAAATTTCTTTATTTATAGCTGCATGGCCCGGTTTCATTTTCAGCCCTTTTCCGTAATCGTCTTTATGAATATAAATGATGTCCTCTCCTGCCTCGCAGATAGTTTGAAATTCATGGGAGAATTTTGAGAACGTTCCGCCCGACGCGTAAGTTAAATAAGTCTTGTCTCCGATGCCGGCGCGGTTAAAAATCTTTTTGTAGGCATTTCTGGCTTTATCATAAAATTCAAGATGTTCTTTTTCATTTCTGCTGAAAGAATATAGGGCCTTCCAGTAAAATTCCTTTCCCCTCAAAATCCCCGATTTGCTTCTGGCTTCGTTTCTAAAAATTTCCTTAAAATCATAAGGATATGCCGGCAAGTCTTTATAAGAACTGATTGTCTGCTTTAGAATGTTTGAATAAGTTTCTTCGTTGGTAAACGATAAACCGGCTTCGCCACCGTTTTTCAGCTTTGTCTTAAACCAATTGTCCACCACGCTATCGCTCCATCTCCCCGATTTCTCCCATACTTCTTTATTTTGAAGGATTGACGTTCTCATCTCTATCCCTCCAATGGCATTCATTTCTTCTCTGATAATGCCTTCGATTTTTTTTATAACTTTCAAACCAAAAGGCAGATATGAATATACCCCAGCCATTTCTTTATGCACAAAACCAGCCCGTTCGAGAAGGCGGGCATTGACGCTCGTCTCATCTTTGGGATTATCCCTTAATGTTTGTCCGAAAAGTTTAGACTGTCTCATTTTATTAGTTTAATCTTAATATGTCCCTATAAGTCAATAATATAAACAAAACGAAAATTAAAACCAGACCTATTGAATGAAATGCGTTTTCTATCTTGGGATTAACTTTACTGCCCTTTATTTTTTCTATTCCTAAAAACAAAAGCCGGCCGCCATCCAAAGCCGGGAATGGCAAGAGATTTAGAATCGTCAAATTAAGGGATACTATCGCTACAAGTTGAAGAAGATAAATGAATCCTAAATTAGCGGCTTGATTGGTTAAAACGGCAATTCCAACCGGTCCGGATAACTCTTGGGGAATCCTTCCCTGAAACAGCAGGTTTTTGAATAAATTCGCGAATCCTTTTATTATTTCCCACGTTATGGAAAACGCCGATTTTATACCGAGCCAAGCGCTCTCGTACCAAGGGTAAGAGATAATTCCGGTCTTGGCCAGCGCGATTCCCAAGGGACCCTCTCCTTCCGGAGGATTGGCCCTCGGCGTTGCGTTTACTTCAAGTGTTTTCGAACCTCTTTTAAGACTTATTACCAGTTCTCTGTCCTTGTTGTTTTCTATTATGTTCTGAAGGGTTGAGATTTCACCGATAGCTATATTCTTGCCATCAACTCTTAAATATTTTACGGCATCGCCCATTTTTATGCCGGCGCCTTCGGCCGGAGAACCGTTATTTACCGCGATTATCTGAATTTCCACATTTTTCGCCAACTGTTCATTATCTTTATTGATAATTTGAGGAAGGCCGATATTGAAACCCACCATTAACAAAAAGACTGCCAGCAAAAAATTCATAAAAACACCACTCACGGTAACTAAACTGCGGATGCCGACTGATTTTGCCGAGAAGCTGTTATTATTTTCATTCTGGCTTCCGTCCTCGCCCAAAATTTTAACAAAACCCCCAAGCGGCAAAAGGTTCAAAGAATAAACGGTCCCCCCCTTTTTTATACTGAAAATTCTTGGCGGAAATCCAAAACCGAATTCTTCAACAATTAAACCGCTTTTTTTCGCGGCGATAAAATGGCCCCATTCATGAACCAATATGATAATCCCCAAAACCAAGATAAAAATTATAACCGATATCATATTTCTTTTATTTCCCTTTCTTTCAATTTAGCCAAGCCTTCCATGTTTTTGTTGGTTTCGTCCACTAATTTTTGAATGGATTCTTTTATTTTAAATTTTTCATCCTCTGATCCGGATATCTCCTTTATTGCTTCGTCGCGCGCCGCGCGGCATCTGATTTTAACTTCCTCCAGTTTAACACTCATAATTTTAATAAGGGAATTTCTTCGTTCCTCGGTCAATTGCGGAATGCTTATTCTTATTAAATTTTTATCGACAATAGGACTTAGGCCCAAATCGGAAGCATATACCGCTTTTTCTATGCTGGAAATAGCATTTTTATCCCATGGTTCAATAACCAATAATCGAAGTTCCGGCGCCGAAATGGAGGCCAGCTGTTTTAATGGCGTTTTGACGCCGTAGTAGTCAACCGAAATATTTTCCACCAATGCCGGAGTAGCCCTGCCGATTCGCAAAGCCGACAGTTCCGTCTTTAGCGCTTCTTCAACGCTCTTTAATTTCGATTTTAATTTTTCTAGGGTTTCCATAGTGACAAAATTAATTCATCGTAGGCAAATTTAGGATTAATATTGGTTTCGTTTAATTTAAAATAAATATTTTGATTTTTTATTAAAAGCTCATGCAGTTTTTTTGTGGGAGTATCCTTAAATTTCGTTCTCAAGAAAATTATCCACTCTCTAAAAAATTCCGGAGCTTTGTACATGCCAGTTTGTTCTAGACAGCAATATGCGTCCGCAAAGCTTGTTTTAAAAAGATTTTCAAAGTTGGATTGACCGGATAATAAAATTTCGCGTTCGGTTTGCCAAAAAGGCAATTTTACGGCGCGCGAAGCAATCGTGCCCAAAATTGAATCCAAAGTTTTTACGCACAAAATTATAATAGCGTGTTTTGGCGCTTCTTCAAAAATTTTAAGCAGAGCATTTTGGGAAAAACCATTTAATTTTTCGGCATTTTTTATTATTGCGATTTTATATTCTCCCAAGCATGGCCTTAAAGTCAGAAATTTTTTTAATTGGCGAACAAGGTTTATTGATATTTCTTCATTGGAGTCCGATTCAATGGAAAATAAATCGGGATGAAATCGGGGACTTTCATTTTTTAATATCTTATTGGCGAACCAAAGGGCAATTTCGTTTTTAGAATGTTCATCGGGCCCAAAAAACACATAAGCGTGCGACAAAGAACCTTTATCTATGCAACGATTTAAATATTGAGATGTTTTTTGATATTTCACCGGTTTTTATTATCTTCTAGCCATGATGCTTCGTTTGTAAAGTTCCAAATTCTCCAAAACCAAACCTGCGCCTCTGGCGACGCAAAAAAGCGGCTCTTCGGCAACATAGGCGGGCACTCCGGTAGCTTTGACTATCAATTCATCAAAATTTCTAAGCAGGGCCGTGCCGCCGGATAAAATTATTCCCTTGTCTAGTATGTCGGCTGATAATTCAGGGGGCGTTTGGGATAAAACTAATTTTACAACTTGAATTATTTCTTTAAGACGCGTAGAAATGGCCTCGACAATTTCATTAGTGCCGATAGTCATATTGCGTGGAAGGCCGGTTACAATATCGCGGCCCCGAACGCTAACGTGAAGTTCATCCTTTATGGGCAAGGCCGAACCGATTTCAATTTTTATTCTTTCGGCGGTTCTTTCGCCGATGGCCATATTGTGTCTGCGTTTAAGATAATCGATGATCGCTTGGTCAAGCTTATTGCCGCCGACCCTTTTTGAATTAGCGGTAACTATTCCGCCTAAAGAAATTACCGCAACTTCCGTAGTGCCGCCGCCGACGCTCATTATTAAATTTCCCGAGGGAGAGTTAATGGGAATGTTGGCGCCAATAGCCGCCAAAACCGGCTCTTTTACCACATAAGCCGCTCTGGCGCCGGCGTTAATAATTGCGTCAATAACGGCTCTTCTTTCGGTAGAACTTGAACCGGACGGCACGGTAACCAAAACATCAGGTTTTATCAATTGCAATCTACCCAAACTTTTTTGGATAAAATATTTCAACATAGTCTCGGTAATTTTATAATCGGCGATAACGCCATCGCACATGGGTCTTTTGGCGATAATATTTTCCGGAGTTCTTCCAATCATTGTTTGAGCATCGGCTCCAACGGCTAAAACCGAATTAGTGTCCAGAGAAATTGCAACTACCGTCGGTTCGTTCAAGACAATCCCCTGGCCCGGAATAAAAACCAAAGTATTTACCGTACCCAAGTCAATTCCTATTTTTTTTATGAACAGGCTCATTTGATTTTTAAGTGTTTTCTCTTTTTATATTGGCGCCCAAAGCTTTAAGGCGCTCGTCTATTTTATAATATCCCCTGTCTATTTGATAAACATTATCAATTACGCTTTGGCCTTTTGCTATAAGAGCCGCGATTAAAAGCGCCATTCCCGCGCGAATATCGGGACTATAAATTCTTTTGCCGAAAAGAGGCGCGGGACCTCTTACAATGACCCGGTGCGGGTCGGCCATGGTGATATCCGCCCCCATTTGATTCAAGATATCGGTGTAAAATAACCGGCCGTTGTAAATCGTTTCGTGAATCAACGACATCCCTTCCGCCTGAGTCATTAAGACCGTAAATGGAGCTTGCAAGTCCGTGGCGAATCCGGGGTATTCTCGCGTCGTTATATCGACGGATTTTAATTTTTTGGAGGGTTTCACTATAACATAATCTTTTCCGACTTCAAGATTGGCGCCGGCCTTTTCAAGCATAGCCAATAAAACATCCAAATGAGAAGTGTCGCAATTTTCCACTTTTATATTGCTGTTGGCTGCCACTCCCAGAATTATAAACGTTCCGGCTTCAATTCTGTCGGGCATGCCGGCCCATTTTCCTCCGTTTAGCGATTTGACTCCCTCGATTGTCACCGTCGGCGTTCCGGCGCCATAAATCTTGGCGCCAAGAGAATTTAAAAATGTCGCGAGATTTTCAATTTCCGGCTCGCAGGCCGTATTTTTCAAGACGGTTTTTCCTTCCGCTAAAACGGCAGCCATCATAAGCGTTTCGGTGCCCGTAACACTTATCATTGGAAAAACAAATTTATTGCCGATAAGTTTTTTATTTTTTGCAATCGCGGTAAAATTTGAGCCGGTTCTTTTAATAGAGGCGCCGAACGATTTAAATCCGTCAACAAAAAAATCAATAGGCCGTTTACCCAGAGTGCAGCCACCGGGATGAGGAAAAGAAACTCTGCCGGTGCGTGCCAATAAAGGGCCCGTTAATACAATGGAAGCTCTAAAACGATCGGCGATGCCGTAATTCAGTTCACTTTTTTTAAGGTGAGAACAATCAAACATATCGAAATTATTTTTAACTCCCAAATCGGCAAGAAGTTCTTTCATCCGATGAATATCTTCGATTTGCGGCAGATTGGCGATCTCTACGGGTTTTGAAGTAAGAATTGAAGCGGCCAATATTTTCAAAGCCGCATTTTTAGCGCTGTAAACAGAAATCTTGCCTTCCAATTTTTTTCCGCCATTTATTATAAATCGCTCATTCATAGTGTGACTATATGCTAAAAATATGGTATTTGTAAAGTATTATGACCAGACGGATTAGACGTTTTATTTTTTTAATGTTTGTCGTGGTTTTCGCCGTTACAAGCGCTGTTATCGCGCTATTTGCTCAAGGTTATAGATTTGATTTTAGCTCTCTGAAAGTTGTAAAGACCGGCGGTATTTTTATTAATACCTCCGTTGATGGAGCCAAAATTTATATTAACGACAAGTATATAGGAGCGACTAACGGAATTTTGAAATTCACTAATTTAGTGAGCGGTTTAACGCCAAAAAATTACAATATTTTTATATACAAAGAAAACTATTATCCGTGGAATAAAGTAATTGAAGTTAAAAATGGGATGGTCGTTGAATTGAATAATATAATCTTGTTCCCGCTGGAGCTTAAAAGAACCAAAGTGATTGAAACGCCGTCCCAAACATTTTCCGAGTTTGCCATAAGTGACGGCAAATTAGAAATAAAAAATGCTAAAACAAAAACTGTTAAAATTTACGATTTAAAAAATGGCGAGCTGTTAACAAAAAGCAATTTTATACTAGCCACTTCATCAAGTGAAATTATTTCTCCGGATAAAAACAAAAAACTTTTTCTTTCGAACAACAAACTTTGGGTAGATAAAGATTTGGTAGCCTCTTTTGACTCGCCGGTTGATTTCTTTGATTGGTTTGACGACTCCGGGCATTTGCTCTGGCTCAACAACAATGAATTAACGATCGCCGAATTGGACAACCGGGGAGGCAAGCGCAACAGCGTCAAATATTATCTCAATATTGATTCCCCTGTTTTCTGGGATCGCGCCAATTCCGATTTTTATTTCTTCGACAAAACCCCCAAAACAGACGTTTTATACAAAATAAATCTAAAAGTCTAATTAAAATTATCTTATCGCTTGCTCCACTGCGGGGCGCGGCGGGCGCCTTTAAGGCCCGGTTTCTTTCTTTCTTTTTTTCTCGGGTCGCGGGTTAAAAAGTCAATGGTTTTTAATACAATTTTTAGTTCAGGTTGAGCTATAACCAACGCCCGGCTGATTGCATGCCGAGACGCATCCGCTTGGGCCTGCAATCCCCCGCCCGCGATTTTAAGCGTTACGGAAAACGCCGTGATACCGGTTTTTACAAACGGACTCCTCACAATATCCAACTGTTCTTTGCTCTTGAAATACTCTGTGAAATTTTTCCCATTTACTGTTATTTCTTCTTTTTTCACGCCAAGTTTAACTCTAGCCCTGGCTGTAGCTGTTTTTCTTCGGCCGACAGCTTCGTAATATTTCTCTTCCACTTTTTTAATTTCTTTTTTTGGTTTTTTTACCGGCATATTTTATTTTACTATTTTTTCACCCTCCGGGTGATCACCCGAAGAGGTGACAATGGTTAATCTTTTCATGAGTTTGGCTCGCAGTCGGTTTTTATTAAGCATTCTTAAAACCGCCAATTTAAGACCCCGTCCAAAATCTTTCTTTATCAAATCCGGATATTTAATCGCTTTAAGCCCTCCCTGATAACCCGAGTAATGATAAAATATTTTTTGGGTTCCTTTTTTTCCGGTAAGGACAATTTTTCCAAAATTAAATACCCGGACGGTAATCATCGGGTCTAAATGTGGCGTATAATTTATTTCTCTTTTACCTCGCAACAAAGAAGCGACTTCCGACGCTAAACGTCCGAGCGATTTGCCGCTGGCGTCAATATCATAATTTTTGAGCTTGATTGCCATATTATTTAACGAATTCTATTATCGCCATTCTGGCGCCGTCATTTTTTCTATTAGCGATTTTCAAAATCCTCAAATAACCGCCTTGCCGTTCTTTGAAACGCGGCACCAACTCCTTAAATAATTTGTTTACCGGTTTAATTGCCAAACTTTTTAATAAAAGGCGCCTGCTGGATAAGGTTTCCTTTTTTGCCGTGTTAATCATTTTTTCAACAAGCGGCCTGATTTCTTTGGCCCTGGCTTCGGTGGTTCTTATCCTTTCTTTTAAGATTAAACTGTTTCCCAAATTCGATAAAAAAGCCTTCCTGTAATCAGCCGTCCTGCCGAATTTTCTATTTTTTTTCAAATGCTTCATTGTTTTATTTATTCATCTTGTCTAAGCGTAAGCCCCAATTTACCCAGCGACTTTTTGATTTCTTTGAGCGCTTTTTCGCCGAATTCTTCCAAATCAAGCAATTCTTTTTGACTTAACCGTAAAAGACCAGCCACGGTTTTTATATGGTTGCTTAAAAGAATATTTTGAGTGCGATTTGAAAGTTTCAAATCTTCTATTTTCGTTTTAACTACAATATCGGTATCTTCTTTAACAGTCTCGCTTTTCAACGGTTTCTCGCTTTTTTCAATTTCCTTTTTATCCGCTTTGCCGGCTTTTATCGGAGCGGCGACAATTTCAAGATGTTCGATAAGTAAATCCGTTGCGTTCTTTAGCGCCTCAGCCGGGGTTATGGTGCCGTCGGTTTCAATGTCAAATTTCAACCTGTTGTAATTCGTTTTATCCCCAACCCGCATGTCTTCTATTTCAAAATTAATGGTTTTAACGGGAGTGAAAATGGCGTCAACCGCGATAGCGCCTATTTCTTGTTTTTCCCGTTTGCGCGATTCAATCGTTGAATAACCGACTCCTTTTTCAATTTTAAGTTCCATTTCCAAGGACGCGCTTTTTGCGGTTAAAGTGGCAATATGCGCGTCGGGACTCATAACTTCAACTTGAGAAGACGTTTTTATGTCTTTTGCCGTAACCTCTTTTTCTCCCTTAACTTTTAAAGTCGCCGTTTGCTGTTCATCTCCATAAAGCTTAAACCTGACCTGTTTAAGATTTAAGACTATCTCAACTACGTCTTCAATGATTCCCGGTATGGTTGAAAACTCATGATTTACATCTTTTATTTTTACTGAAGTTACCGCGGCGCCGGCAAGAGATGACAACATAACGCGCCGTAAAGCGTTGCCGATGGTTAATCCATAGCCGGGATAAAGTTCTTCTATTTCCAAAATAGCCCGATGCGATGAAATTTGTTCAACTAATTTTGGCGCTTTCGGCAGAGATATTTTTGTTTCCATAATTTTTTTATTATCTTGAATAATAAGAGACCACCGCATTAATATTTAAATTTTTTGGCAAATCCTCAATTTTAGGAACAGATTTTACTTTTATTTCAAAAATAGTTTTGTCAACGGCAAGCCAAGATGGTATTTCGCGCTTTTTAAGCTTATTAGCCAAATCAAAAAACACCGCTTTATTCCGACTCCGCGAATTAATGGTTATAACATCGCCTGCTCGCGTCGGGTATGAAGGAATGTTAACTTTTTTATTATTCACCAAAAGATGGCCATGGCTTACCAATTGCCGCGCCATAGTTCTTGAAGGCGCGAATCCGCTTCTAAATACCGCGTTGTCTAACCGAGCTTCAATGACGCTTAATAATAAATCTCCTGTGATTCCTTTTTTTCGAATAACCTCGTTATAATATTTTTTGAGTTTCTTTTCAGTAAGGGAATAGGTTATCTTTATCTTTTGCTTTTCCAAAAGCTGCGTTCCGAATTCCGATAAAGCTCGACGCCTGGCTTTACCGTGGGCGCCCGGTTTGTAAGGTTTTTTCAAAAAAGCCGATTTTGGCGAAAATGACCTTTCGGCTTTTAAGCCCAAGTTTTCGCCGATTTTTCTTGATAATTTTTCTTTCGGTCCGGTATAGCGCATATATATATTATACTCTTCTGACTTTTTTCGGCCGCGGGCCGTTGTGCGGAGCGGGCGTTGTGTCTTTTATCAATATTACATTTAAACCGTGCCCGACCAAAGCTCTTACGGCAGATTCGCGGCCGGAACCGATTCCTCTTACAAAAATTTCAACTTCGGCAAAATCAACTTTTTTAACTTTTTCCAAAACAGCTTCGGCTACTTTTGAGGCCGCGTAAGGCGTGGCTTTTTTAGGCCCCTTAAATCCCAAAGAACCGGCGGAAGACCAAGCCAAAACATCACCCTTATCATCGGCTACGACAATTGACGTATTGTTGTAGCTTACTTGGATGAAAAATTTACCCTTAATAATTCTCCGGCTGGATTTGGCGCTCGTCAATTCCGAAGGTTTTTCCACCCCTTGAATCTTTGCCCCTTCCTTGAGAAGTTCTTCTTCAGTTTGTTTTTTTATTTTCTTTTTCCCCATTTTTTATGTTTTTTCCGATGATTTTTTACGTCCCGAACCGACTGTTTTTCTGACGTTGCCTCTTCGAGTCCTTGAATTAGTTTTGGTTCTCTGACCCCTAACCGGCAAGCCGCGGCTATGGCGAGAACCGCGATAGGAGCCGATTTCTTTCAGCCGTTTGATATTGCTTTGAATTTCTCTTTTTAGTTCGCCTTCAATTTTGTAATTTTTTTCTATAAAATCTCTAAGTTTATTTGCCTCCTCCTCTGTCAATTCAGAAGTCTTTTTGGAAGCGTCGATTTTTAAATTGGAAACAATTTTTCTAGCCAAACTTTGGCCTATACCGTAAATATAAGCCAAGGACACGACTATTTTTTTATTTTCCGGAATAGTAACTCCGGCGATTCTTAACATATTTTTTTAACCCTGTTTTTGCTTATGTTTCGGATTTAAACACGTAACATAAAGACGCCTGCGGCGGCGTACTATTTTACATTTAGCGCAAATTTTTTTAACACTCGCTCTAACTTTCATGTTCTTCTAGTAATTCGGCCACGCTTTCCGTCAACAGACAGCTCAACCTCGACTTTGTCGCCAACGAGAACTCTAATAAAATTGAGCCTCATTTTGCCCGACAAATGAGCTAAAACTTCTGCATTATCATCTAGCCTTACCTTAAACGTAGTATTGGGCAGCGCCTCAATGACAGTGCCGGTAAATGTAGGCCTTTTATTATTTATCACGTCAATTATTATTTGTCAAGAATAATATTAATTTTATCCGAGTTGCTGGGAGCTTGTCTAACCCAAAGCGGCCACAGAGAAATTGTGGCGCTCTGAATAAAATTTTTATTAGAAATAATATTTCTCATTCCAATTTCATCAAGGCCAACCAACTCTTTTTTTAATTCGGCTAAATCAGCGGCAAAGACATTGCTTTTGTCAAAATTAAAAGTAAAAAATATTTCGCCTTTTTTAAAGTCTGATTTCACGGCTTGAGGATAAGTTATATTATCCTTAAAATCAAAATTTTTCAAGTCCGGATATTTGGCGGAAACAAAATAACCGACCAATGCCTTAAAGTTTGATTCTTTGAAAAATATCGCTTGCCAGCTTATTTTCATTGTCACTACATCAGAAGCGGCTTTAAACTCATCAATTTTCACCGTTGAAGCGCCTTCTATCAATCTTAAATCGGAATTCTTAAATGTATTTATTACTTCATTTTTAAGTTCCGTCACAAGCGTGTTTTTAAGATCTTCTTTTGTTTTTTCTATATACTGGCTGGCAATAGTTGAAGTATCTTTTACCGGAGTCATTGTTTCCGTGCTTTTAGCGTAAAATCCGGCAAATTTTACCGTCTCTTTGAATCCCGGTATTGTAAAAAATGACGGCTCGATTTGATATTCTTCTCCGGCAGTATCGCTGATAACCTCCGCTTTTACGGAACTGGGAATTAAATTGGACCCCGACATCTTCGCCCCCGGAACAATGACTGCGTTTTGAATCCTGAATATTTTCCCGTCTTTTGTTTCAAATCTGGTTTGCGCGACTAATTTTTGAGCTGTGGTGCTGTAAGCGTTATATATATCTAAAGTGCCGCCGTATTTAGAAGGCAGATTGACGATTTCAGTTGAAGTTTCTATAACTTTTGATCCCGATTTGGTTAGCAGGAAATATTGTCCCGGAATAATTCCATTGGCAAAATCGGGTACGCTTATATTTTTACTGACGGCAACAGAAATTGTGGCGCTTATGGGCATTTCTTTTAAGGAGAGCCTAATATCGGCTTTGGGCAGCACCAAATACATCGCTGACGCTAAAAGCAAAATACCAATAACCGCAAACGTTTTGACTATGCGGCCGAATGAAAAAAATTTCTTTGGAGAAGGTTTTTCTGCTGATTGATTATTATAAAAATCTTCTATATTTTTTTCCAAATCATTTTTACTGACCGCCTCATAAATAACAACGGGCGGTTCTATTATTGGCTCCGGTTTTTGTTCTGGCTCCGGCTCTAATTCTGGTTCTAACTCATAAATTGGTTCTGGTGGGCGAACTATGTCCAACATTCTTTTTATTTTCTTTTCCGCCATAGGTGGCGTGGAATCGAATTCGGGTAGTTGAATTTTTCTGGCGAATTCCTTGATGTTGTCGTTTTCCGTGCTTATAGACAAATTTTTTCCGATGCTCTCGGCTTCTTCCTTCAAGATTTTTAGAGAATTCAAATCGGCAATCAAAATAGAATTTTTAGGCAAAACTAAAACAACCTCCTGATGTTTTGATTTCATTAATCGGTCAATTAAAACCGCGGCATCATCTTTGGTTCTCGCGCGGATTATTTCAAAACTTTCTAACATTGTTTTTATTATAACCTATTAATAAATCCACGGCAATAAAATTATTCCAGTATCGCTTTAATCCGGCGCACGCCGGCAGAACTTGATTCTTCTTTGATAATTTTAAATTTCCCCAAGACTCCCGTACGTTCAACATGCGGCCCGCCGCAAATCTCTCGACTGAAGGGGCCGATTGTATAAACTTTTACCCGTTCGCCGTATTTTGATTCAAATACGCCGGTCGCTCCTGCCGTTTTTGCTTCTTCAATGGACATTTCTTCCATTTTTACCGGCAAATTTTCTTTAATTTTTTCATTCACCATATCTTCCACTCGTTTGATTTCTTCAGGCGTCATTTTTTGGTTATAAGAAAAATCAAAGCGCAGGCGTTCGGATGTTATATTTGAGCCTTTTTGCGCTATTTGTTCGCCTAAAACCTGCCTTAACGCCGCCAGCATCAAATGCGCAGCTGTATGATATTTTATCGTCGCTTCGCTCGCGTCCGCCAATCCCCCCTTAAACATTCCGGCCGAAGCGGTACGGGAAAGTTCCTGATGTTTTTTGAATTCGGCATCGAAAT
Organism: Patescibacteria group bacterium; assembly: GCA_043812515.1. Taxonomy (GTDB): domain Bacteria; phylum Patescibacteriota; class Minisyncoccia; order UBA10092; family UBA10092; genus UBA10092. The sequence continues at coordinate 59,988 of JBDRMC010000004.1, forward strand.
CCGCCTGATTTAAATTTTCCGCTTTAGTTCCCGCGAAATCTTTAATAATATCAAAAGTTAACCCATAACTTTCAAATAATTTAAACGCGGATATGGCATCTAATTTTTCTAATTTATCAAGTTCACGCAATCCTTGTTGAATCGCTTTTTGGAATTTTGAATTTTCTTTGTGGAAAACCGACAAAATTAAATCTTCATTTAACTCCGGGTAAAAATTCTTGTATTCTTTAACAACTCGTTTCAGCAAATTTTCAATGTTTGCAATTTCTACGCCTTTTATGGCTATTATTCTTCGCATTAGCCGCCTTAAAATATAACCCTGTTCTTTATTGGACGGTATGACGCCGTCTGAAATAAGAAAGGAAATTGCCCGACAATGGTCAAGCATAATTCTATTGGTTTCAACAAGCGGTTTAAATAAGTCCGTTTCAAAAATAGTTGAAACATTCTGTACCGCTTTTGCTAGCCGTTCAAGACCCATCCCCGTATCAACACATTTTTGTTTAAGAGAAGTTAAAGTTTTATCCGGATGCTGGTAATATTCGTTGAAAACCAAATTCCAAACCTCAACGCCATCAATGTAAATTTCCGTTGTTGGCCCGCAAGGGCCTTCATTGCCGGTTGGCCCCCAAAAATTATCCTCGCGGCCGCATTTTTTTATTCTATAATCAGAAAGTCCCAATGATTTCCAAATGTTAAATGAATCCTTGTCTTCCAGCACATCGGTATCGCCGGCAAAAATTGATACATAGCAACGTTCCGGCGAAATTTTCAGTTCTTTAGTTATAAATTCCCAAGCCCATTCAATGGCATTCTCCTTAAAATAATCGCCAAAACTGAAATTACCGAGCATCTCAAAAAAAGTAAGATGCGACTCGTCTCCAACACTGTTAATATCGGAAGTTCTAAATGATTTTTGAATTGATACTGTTCGACGGACGCCAAAATCTTTAATTGGGTCTTTGGCACCGGTATAATATGGTTTGAATTGCTGCATCCCAGCGGTAGTTAAAAGCACAGATGAGTCGTCGTCCGGGACAAGAGAAGAAGATGACACGATTTTATGTCCTCTTTTCTCAAAAAACTCCAAAAACTTATTTCGTAATTCATTGGCTGTCATCACTTAATAATTTATCACATAATTATTCCTCCGCCTAGCATTTCACCATTATGGCTGTAGAACACCGCGCTTTGGCCGGAAGTTATTGCCCGTTGTGGAGTATTAAAAATTACTTTAGAACCAACAAGTAAAGCTTTTTGAAGCGGTTGTCGGTATCTGATGCGCGCCAAGCATTTCAATGGCAGTTTGGGCTGTTTTCCGGAAATCCAATTAATATCTCTTACATTTAACTCTTTTGAAAATAGTTTCTCGTTCTCGCTTTCGGCAACCCATAATGTATTGGTATCAACATCTTTTGCCGCCACATAATAAGTCTTGCCTTGCTCGCCGGGCAAACTTCCTTTGATGCCAATTCCTTTTCTTTGTCCTATGGTATAGAAAATTGCGCCGTCATGAGTTCCCACAGTTTTACCTTCCAATGTTTTAATCGGTCCGGGAGTTTTTCCAAGTTTTTCTTTCAAAAATCTCGCTACATCAATCTCGCCGACGAAACAAACACCTTGAGAGTCGGGTTTTTCGGCTGTTGGCAATTTATATTTTTTTGCCAGCGTTCGTACTTGCGGTTTTGTATGCTCCCCTATGGGAAAAAGACAATGTTTTAGTTGCTCTTGCGTCAGCGTCCACAAAAAATATGTCTGGTCTTTTTCCACGTACATTGCGGCCGCAATACTTGTGAAATGATTATTTTTTACTAGTCGCGCGTAGTGGCCGGTGGCAATATAATCAGCGCCAAGTTTCAACGCTGTTTTTAAAAACAAGCCGAATTTTATTTCTTTATTGCACATCACATCGGGGTTAGGCGTACTTCCCAAGGCATATCCCGAAACCATATAATCAACAACGCTTTTTTTAAATTCTTTTTCAAAATCAAAAACATAAAATGGAATATCCAAAGTGCCGGCAACTCTGCGTGCGTCTGTCGCGTCATCTTCGGCGCAATCGGTCAAAGACCAACCTTTCATATAGGCCCCAACAACATCATATTTTTTTAGCAACAACAAAGCGGCGACGGAACTGTCCACTCCGCCCGACATAGCAACAAAAACCTTTGGTTTTTTTCGTATTCTGGACATTTTTAGTAAAAATACGATTTATTAGATGATAAGTCAAAATTAAAAACCCCCGCTTAGCGGGGGTAAATTTATTTTAACAGAGAGTAAAAGAACACTCTCTGCATTTTGTGCATCCTTCTTCGTAAATCAAGGTACCTTGGTGGCACTGCGGACAATAGTTGCCACGAATCGGTGCGGCTTCTTTTCCATTTCCATTTTCGGGACTAATGGGGTCTTCTTCACCGACGTCTTCTTTAGCTGTTTCTTCAAACCCAAATCGTTTCAAATAGATATCGATCGCTTTACCAATTCCATCGGCAATTGATTTTACTTTTTCCTTACCGTATCCAGCGGTTCTGCTCCCGCCAATACCACTAAGGTGATTTCTTATGCGTATCAATTTTCCGATTGGTGAAAGCGGTGATTCCTCCCTCAATAACTCCGATATTAGTCGGCCCATTGCCTCTGCGTCGGCCGCGGCATCTGTGCCGGCCTTGGCCACAGTTATGAAAATTTCAAATGGCTCCTTGGGGCCAACATCAGCATCCCAATTTATGGTTATGAAAGCGGCTCCATCGGGCGTCTCCACTTTAATTGTGGTTCCCAAGATTTCAGGACGGGAACGGATAAACCCTTTTGTTGTTTTAACTGCCGGCTTTTTTCCAATTCCGACAGAAAATACTTGACCTTTGCAACCGTCCCTGAAAACTGTTACTCCCAGGCATTCGCTTTTGTAGGCCAATAAAAAAGCGCTTTTAACATCTTCTTCTGTTGCCGAATTTTTCAAATTGATGGTTTTACTAACGCCGTTGTCAACATGTTTTTGAAACGCGGCTTGCATTTTCACATGCCACTCCGGCGAAATTTCATGTGCTGTCATAAAGATCTTTTTAACGTCGTCGGGAATGCCATTCATATTGCCTATTTCCCCGCAATTTTTCACTTCTTCTTCAAGCATTTGGGAATAAAATCCCCGCTCTCTTGCCCATTCTAAAAATCTTTCCAAGCTTGGAGAAAAAATATACAAAACACGATTCTCATACCGATGAATTCTGGTAAGACCATAATTTGGTTCAATCCCCGCGGAGCATCCTCCCAAAATGGAAAGTTCTCCAGTTGGCGCAATGGTTGTAATGGTGCAATTTCTGATTGGCGCTTCATTTTTATAAATACTTTTATCCCAAAGCGGAAATGATCCTCTGATTTTTGCTAATTGCTCTGATTCATCATGGCCCGCATCATTTATAAATCCCATTATTTTTCGAGCAAGGTCGCAAGCCTCATTTGAGGCATAGGAAATTCCCAAATAAGCCAGCATATCGGCCCATCCCATAACTCCGAGACCGATTCGTCTTATTTTGTGGGCGAACTCCATAATTTGAGGCATCGGATAAGGATTCAAGTCAATGACATTATCAAGGAAATGAACTCCTAACCGAACCGTGTCTCTTAATGTGTCCCAATCAATTATATATTCATTGCCTTCTACTTTGGACACAAATCTTATAAGAGAAACCGAACCCAAATTACAAACGTCATACGGAAACAGCGGTTGTTCCCCGCAGGGATTTGTTGATTCGATTTTCATTAACTCCGGAATCGGATTAGCCGGTCCCCTATTAGTTTTATCAACAAACCAAAGACCGGGACAGCCGCCTTCCCACGCCATTTTAACAATCAAATCAAAAACCATTTTGGCCTTTAATTGACCGCATACTTCACCATTTCGCGGGTCAAGCAAATCATACTCGCCGTCTTTCTCAAGCGCTTCCATAAAAATATCGGTAGCGGCAATAGAAATATTAAAGTGAGAAATTTGCGTTCCTAAAAGTAAGGTTTTCAATCCATCTAACGCTTTGCGACTGTAAATATGCGGTCTAATCCATTCGTATATTTCATTATTCTTTCCGCGAAGCATACCTTTGCAAGCTATGGCTTCCAAAATATCCGGATGATGGACATCAAACATGGCCATATTGGCGCCACGACGCGTTCCACCCTGCGTCACTTTATCAGTTGAAGCGTCAAATACTTCCAAAAAAGAAATAGGGCCCGATGATTTGCCTCGTGTTGACCCAACTATGGCATTTTTGGGGCGTAATGACGAGAATGAAAATCCCGTGCCGCCACCTGACTTGTGAATCAGGGCCTGCCATTTAATGGCATCGTAAATTCCCTCCATTGAGTCCTCAATCGGCAGAACAAAACAAGCGGAAAATTGAAGTCCATTACCCGTGCCGGCGTTATAAAGTGTCGGCGCGTTTGGAAAGAATTTTCTCCCTGCCATCAAATCGTAAAATTTTATGGCTAACTTAATAACATCTTCTTCGGTTAGTCCATATTTTTTGTCAGCTGTGGCGATACAGTATGCTACTCGCCAGCACATTTCTTCAATCGTTTCAAGAACTTTCCCGCTTTGATCACGTCTCAAAAATCTTTCATTAATAAGCTTCTGCGCATCAGGAGTCCAATCGTGAAATTGAACATTTTTCTTTTTTAAATCTTTCGGCATTGGCGCAATATAAACATTCTCTTCCTTTTTCATCGTCTTTCCTCCAGGGTTATTTTTTAGTTGTTAAAGGTCAAAATAAATAAAAGCAATAAAAACATATCATTTACTCTTGATTTTTGTCAAAAAAAGTATAAAATAGCAGACGATGATTAACTACAACGAATTAAAACCGGGCGTCGTTTTTATTTTGGATGGCGAACCGTATGAAGTGCTAGAATTCAGTTTTTTGCGGATGCAACAGCGGAAACCGGTTGCGCAAACTAAAATCAAAAATATAATCACAGGCAAAATATTAAGCCGCAATTTTCAGCATACCGATAGTTTTCAAGAGGCAGAAATTGATTATAAAAAAGTTAAATTTCTCTATTCGCATAGGGATGTGTTTGTTTTCTGCGAAACTCAAAATCCGTCTGCCCGTTTTGAGTTGCCGGCCGAAGCTATTGGCGATAAGGCAAAGTTTTTTAAACCTAATTCAGAAGTTGAAATAGTTAGTTTTCAGGACAAAATAATAAATGTCAGGCTGCCGATAAAAATGGAATTTAAGGTCATTGAAGCGCCGCCGGCAATCCGCGGCAATACGGCCCAAGGCGGCACCAAAACCATTACCTTGGAAACGGGGGCGCAAATTCAAGCCCCTTTGTTCATAAATGAAGGCGACATTGTCCGCGTCAACACTCAAACAGGCGAATACGACGAAAGAATAGAAAAAGGAAAGTAAAATATGTCGCTCTTATTGCGATAGCAAATAGAGCGACATATTTCACATATTTATTTCTTTGTAAGCGTGTCTTCCAGAATCTTTTTCAACCCCGGAACGTCAATGTTTTTACGTTGTTTCTTGCCCTCCGTTGCAAAAGATTTTTTTGGAGATATTATAGATATCGGTTGTTTTGATTTCATGAAACAATCTTTGCAGTAAACTGGTCGGCCCGGAGTGGGCTTAAACGGCACCTGTATATTTTTATTACAACTGACGCAAACAGCATCAAACATTTCTTTACCCTCCGAAGCTTTAGCGTAGGAGGGCCTGCCCTCACCTGAAGGCATTTCTCCAGATTGCTCCGTTCCGATACTTACCCCAGTCGCCTCGGCAATAACTTTTTCAACATCCGCTCTTGGAGTGCTATATGTTTTGCGGGAATATTCTATAATTTCTTTGGCATGAGAAATTTCCGGTCTTGGTACCGGGGGCAGTGTAATCGCCGAAAATGGCCTTGAAGGAACGCCATCAACCATTAACCGCAAATAAATATTGTAGTTGGGCAAATTCAACAAATCTTCGGCTACTATATTCGGGCCAAATTGTTTTTCTTCAAGAAATTCAACATCTTCTCCGCCGGTTCTGAAAGCCACGAAAGTGCCAACGTTGCCGAATACGGCGTCCTTAACTTTGGTATTTTGGTCGTGAACCAACTGGCCGATATATTGATTTGTGATTATCAAATTTAAACAATATTTTCTGGCTTCGGATAATATTGTCGCGAAACTGTCGGTAACGAAATTTTGAAATTCATCAACATAGAGATAAAAATCTTTGCGTTCTTCTTCCGGAATATTAACCCGGCTCATTGCCGCGAGCTGGATTTTTGTTATTAACATCCCGCCAAGAAGCTTGGAATTATCTTCGCCTACCCGTCCCTTGGACAAGTTCATTATTATAATTTTTCTTTCATCCATCGCCTTTCTGAAATCAAAAGACGATTGCGGCTGGCCAATAATATTCCTAATAACCGCCGCTGAACTGAACTGACCGACTTTATTTTGAATAGCTCCCGTCGCTTCTTGTTCGTAACGTTGCTGATATTTGGCGTATTCCTGCGTCCAGAACGCTTTGATAACGGGGTCTTCAAGTTTATCGACGATTGACTTTCTAAATTCCTTGTCGGAAAACATCCTGTTTATCCCTAAAAGCGTTGAACCGGGTATTTCAAGAAGGGCTAAAACAGTGTTGTTCAAAATATATTCCATTCTTGCCGACCAAACATCAGGCCAGATCTTCTTAAAAACCCCCATCAGCCCGGAAGCGACTAAATGTTTTATTTCAGGATCAACTTTTTCAATAACGTTGAAGGCAATCGGATGATCCATATCAGCCGGATTAAAATAAATCACATCTTTAATCCTGTTTTCCGGAATGCAATTAAGTAAACCTTCTGCCATATCGCCATGCGGATCTATGAAGCCAACACCATGACCGGCAACAATATCCGATACCAGCATATTCATCAAAAGCGTGGTTTTACCGGTGCCTGTTTGGCCGATGACATACATATGGCGGCGGCGGTCGTCCGTTTTAATGCCAAAGCGCTTTCTTTGGTTTCTAAAAGTTGTTTCCGCAAAATATGTTATTTTTTCTTTTGTATTCATATAGGTCATATAAGTCCTATAGGACCTATACTGGTAGCCCAACCGGTGGCTCGGCTTTTCTGGTCCCAGCCCGCTGTATGGCCGGAGCCTCAACTATTATAATCGGATAGTGATAAATTGTCGCCAATTCCTCAACATTCAAAACAAAATCCTTTTTATTTTTAGACATTTTACGATTAAGAAATCTGTTAATAAAGGCGATCGTTCTGATATATTCACGGCGGCTTTTTATGAAAGGAAGTATTCTTGGCTGGTCGGCCGTGGTTCCCGCTTTTTTGTTTCCCTTGAAAGCATTAAGGTTGACGGTGTTAAATTGCTTGAACGCGCCGCTAATAGCGGCCATGTTGGCCTTATTAAAAACGTTCTTTTCAGCTATATAGCCAAAACGAATGCAAACTTTAAAAACCAACTTTGAGAGTTTATTTTCAATGGCCTCAACTACCAACTTGCCGCCCGGAGAAAGATTCGCCGCGGATGATTTTGTTTCTTCTTTTTTTTCGCCCCATTCGGGATAAATCGCAATTGCTCCCAGCAGGTTGCCAAAAAATTCACCAATACCTTCAAACAAACCTTTTTTGGTCTCAACTTTTTTCCCCATTAGTTTATTAACTTCTTCTATGCCTTTATTCTTGTTCTCCCAATCTTTGTCGCTTATTGGCTGTACCAGGTATTGTATGAAAATATTCTCACTCGGCTTAAGGTTTGAAATAATTTCAAGAAAAGAAGCAATGGGGTCTATGCGGCTTTTCACTTGCCTTTCTTCAAAAGGCACGTATGTTCTTATCGGATAGAAATCGGCTTTTTCTAAAATAAGTTCAACTCCCCCTATGTTGTAAGATTCAGAGGGAATTTTTTCAGCTAAAGAGCTCGCGTAGTCCAAAACTTCCGAAATTTCAGCTTCGGGGTATTGAGAGTGTATTTGGGATTCAACCAGGTTTTTGAATTGCTCCGGAGTTCTAATATAGAAATGCGTCTCTCCGCCAAGACCGACAATTTCCAAACTGAACCATTCTTGCACTTTTCCCTTCCAATACTTATCCAAAAATTTGACACCGGAAAGAATGCCGTGTAAACCGGCAAAAACTTGCTCCATGGCTTTTGGTGTTTTTTCTATAACCCTGGGGATTTTTACCTCCAAAAGAAGCCAAATGATCTTTTTTGCCGCTCTGGCTTTAAGATATCTGACCCAAAGTTCAACAGAAAGCACGACCAAAAAAGGAGGCAGCCACAACCACCACAGCTTGAAAAAATCACTAATTATTGTAAAAAAGACCGTCATTTATAACAGAATGAAACGTTCGTCTTCTATTTTTTTAAACACTTTTTTATTTTGAAGATTGAGAATGATCGTATTGTCTTTTACTAATCGCTTAGCTTTAACAATTTTTATTATTTCTTCTTTCGTAAGTCCTTTTTCGGCGCTTTTTAAGGAAGAAACCAAAACATCGCACACTGTTCCCGGTTCATAGCCCCAATCGGATAAGGCGTATGTTCCTCGCCCAACCAAAATAAAACGCGGGTCTTTAATCAATTCATTGTGTACCGTTTGAGAATGAGCCCGGCGACCATCAAAAGAAACTTTATTTATCAAATCGGCCACTTGAACGAAATGAAGCGGCTTTTGTTCCTTTTTGAAAATTAAATACGCCTTATCTTTTACGCCTTTAGGCGATACTTCCGGAGAATGAATAAGCCCCCACTCGCCAAACGGATTTTGAGAAATTTCTCTGCAAAGTTCGATATAGGAAAATAAAGCTTTATCACCAAGCTCGTTGTTTATGGAAGTTGCGATTTTTAAAACCGTTTCTTTCGGTATTGGAGAAGTTTGTTCAGCTAATTTTTTCTTTAAAGCGCCAACCAAATTAATGGCGTTATTATATGCAACATTGTTCAGTGCCCAAGCATCGCGCCATAAAGGCGTTTCTTTGAAATAGGCAAATTTCTCTTTCCCTAAAGTCAGTGTAAAATTAATCAAATTTTCGTTGTTTTTTTCCTTTAGGGAAAACAACTCGGAAAGCTCCCTTAGAAGAGAGTCTTTTTTTCTTATGCCGCCATAATCGGCCAGATGTTTTTCAATAGCCGCAAATACCGGTTTCATTGGTTCTAAAACATTTTTGTTTGCAAGCCGCTCTAATCCCAGAGCTTCAATTTGCCTTACTCGCTCTCTTGTAATTCCAAGATTCTGGCCTATAGCCTCAAGAGTTTGGCAAGAAACCGAACGAAGACCAAAACGCTTCTCGATAACTTCGCGGGTTCTTGGATTAAGAATTTTCGCTAATTCATCTATTATGTTTTTTAAATTTTGCTTCTGCATGTGTTGTTAGATAAGGTTTGTAATGTTAAACATAATAAAATATTATATTGGATATGTCAACTTTTATTTAACATTCTTGGACCAACTAACTAAAATTGGCGAAGCTATAAAAATTGACGAGTAAGTTCCTGAAAAAATACCAACCATTAAAGCCAATATAAAATATTTCAATTCTTCCCCACCAAAAATAAATAATGCGAATAAAGTCAGTAAAACCGTAAATGATGTACTAATGGAACGGATTATGGTTTCATTAACGCTTTTATTAACTAGCGATATAAAGTCTAGTGATTCATAACGTTTCAAATTTTCCCTGATTCTATCAAAAACAACAATGGTATCATGAACCGAAAATCCTAAAGTCACGAGAAGCGCCACTATAAAGTTAGTCCCGATTTCAATGCCGTAGTAATGGCCTAGGATTGAAAATAATCCGATTGGAATCATTAGGTCGTGAAACAGAGCCACCAATGTTACGACGCCATATCGCCAAGAACCCAAGGGGCGGGAAATTTTTCTAAAAGCCCACGCGATATAAAGAGAAATTCCCAAAAGCACTATAATAATGGCCTTCATTGACTTCTGTTGTAATTCTACCCCTATAGTTGGCCTGATTGATGAAAACCGCCTTTCCTCAACTCCGTCCATATTTAATATTTTCATTATTTCCTGATGAGTTGATTCATCCGTTTCTTTAAACCGAAAATTTACTCCGCTATCGCCAACCGATGAAACGCGCAAATCGCTTAAATTTAAGGGTTTTAAGGATTCGGCGATTTTTTCCGTTTCGGGCCGGTTATTATTAGGATAAGAAACTTCCAATTTTGAACCACCTTTAAAGTCAATACCAAATTCTAAGCCCCACAAAAGAAGTGCGATGACACTGACGGCTATAAAAATAACTGAAATCGTATAATAAATTTTTCTTTTGCCTATAATATCAATCATATTGTTTTGAGTGTTTAACGCCCATGAGCCATGGCCTTTTTTCTAAAGAATTTACCGGTAAAAATTTTAAAAATGAACGAGTAACAAAAATGGCGGAAAACATACTAACAATAACGCCTATGCTAAGAGTCAGGGCAAAACCCTTAACAACACTTGTTGTGAAATAGTACAAAACCGTCGTCGTTATAAGCGTTGAAATGTTTGAATCTCTGATTGAAGGCCAAGCGCGAGCAAAGCCGTCGTCAATCGCGGAACCCAATCCTTTGCCGGCCCTGAATTCTTCTTTCATTCTTTCAAATATCAAAATATTGGCGTCAACCGCCATGCCGATTGAAAGTATGAACCCGGCGACTCCAGCCAATGTTAAAGTAACAGGTACTAGTTTAAACAGTGCTAAAACTAAAACAGCATAAATTACTAATGCGACTACGGCAACAACACCAGGAAAACGATAAAACACGATCATAAAAATCACTACGGCCAAAAATCCAATAAGGCCCGCTGTAATACTTTTATTGAGTGAATCTTGGCCTAAGCTGGCGCCGACAGAATCTTGAGAAACCAACTTTATCGGAACCGGCAATGCGCCGGCGTTTAATCGTTCCGCCAGTTTTTTAGCTTCATCGATATTAAATTTTCCTGAAATTACGGCTGAACCGCCGCTAATCGCTTCACGAACAACAGGGGCTGATATCGGAAGTCCGTCCAAATAAATTCCCAATTGTTTTTCAATATTTCGCTTCGTCAATTCTTCGAATATTTTCGCCCCTTCATCATTAAATTGAACGCTCACTTCAGGTTGATAAGTAGTTTGATCAAATTCAATTTTGGCGCTTTTAATGTATTTACCGCTTAAATTTGTCGCCTTAAAATAAGCGTCTTGCATTAAATAGTTTTCATTACCAGCTTTTTGCTCTTTTAAAATCATTTGTGTCTCAGCGTCATCGCGTTGTTCTTTGAATTCCAAAAATGGCGTTTCGCCTATCAAAATAATAGCTTGCGAAATATCTTTTATTCCAGCAAGTTCTACTGTCAATCGCCAATCGGAACCGGAATGCTCAACTTCAATAACGGGTTCGCTGACACCAAAAAAATTAACGCGTCTTTCAATAACATCGCGCAATCCCGACATGGCCGATGCGGAATCTTGGCCAGCGATATTGGAAACATCGGCTAAATAAATCAAGCGTGTGCCACCGGCCAAATCAAGACCGAGTTTGAAAGGCACTTTAACAAAATTAGGCAAGGCGACCGGCGAAATAACATTCACTTTACTAATCACCTTATCCCAAGCAAACGGATAAATAAAAAACGCCGCAATAATAGCGACAAAAAAAATTGCTAATGCCACAAAGCGCGTTTTTTTTACAGCATCCAGTTTAAAAATTTTGTCAGGAGAATAATCAGAAGACATGAATCAAATAAAATATATGTTGGATAATAAAGTTTTTATTATGTTGTGTCAATCTTTTAAACTATCCTTTGTATCTCGTCTAAAATTTCCTGCGGTATCGGATCGCGGGCCGAACTTTTACCCGGATATCTCCAAGCGGTAATTATTTTTATTTGTTTTTTATGTTTTATCGGTTTGTATATAGTCCAAATTTCTGAGTAAGTTTTATTACCCGCTGGCTGCATTGCCGCAATTAAACTAGGCACAATCGCCTCTTCAATCCGCGCCGGATGCCTGATAATTCTTTTGATTCTTTGTTGCGACAAACCGTAACAACGCATTTTGTAAATTGAATGCTTTGTCCATTGATACTTATCGTTTATTTTAACCGCCATTTTATTTTTCCACTTCGCCAACCGCTTTTCGGTACGCGCAAAAATCACAATCACTTCCCATGTCCGGAATTTCATCACTCATCAAACATTTATGCGCTTTCAAAATAGTCGCTTCAACCCAACTGGCATCGCCTTTATATGGCAAGAGTTTAATATCAAATTCCAGTTTGCCGTCAAACGCTTCCTTGTCGGCATCACCGTTGCAGTAAACAAAATAACCGGTGTCATTGACTTTAAAATCGTTTTTTCTAAACAGCCACTGATATATTTCCATTTGCCGTTTATAGCCATCCTGCCATTCAGAATCTAAATTAACTTCAGAAGTTTTAGATGTCGCCTTGTAATCAACAATGATTAGTTCGCCCTTAGGATTGACCCAAATGTCGTCTATAGCGCCTGTGATAATAAAATTCGTTGATTTGTGAAAATATTGGATACCTTCACTTAAAGCGTCGCGCCATTTTTCTATATTTTCGTTTTTGAAAGGAATGGCGTCCACTTTATAGGTCTTCATTAATGGATGCGGATTCCCTGCCGCCCGATGAATATCAAATTCTTTTTTTAAAAGAGTATCAACGGCTTTATTTAAATTAAAAGGAAAGCCGGGTGGCTGGCCGATTCCCAAACGCCGGTCAAAATAAAAGCATCTTGGGCACGCTAAAAAACTATCAATCTTGGAGCGGCTTAATTTGAATGGTGTCCTTGACGCCGGGTCAAAAATATTTCGGGTTCTTTTTGGATTATAGTATTTGGACATATTTATTTATTAATACGGGCAGCGAGGGCAAAATGGAAAAAATAATTATTCAAATCTTCAAAAGTGGTTTTATATTCTTTCCCGCCGAACATCGCGTCAGCCAATAATTCACGAGCTCGGACGATTTCTTTCAATCGCAAATGCCAGCGGGAATCAGCGATAGTCAAATCTAAAAGTTCAAAGGCCCTATTAGTAGCATTTTCATAAAGTTTCATATCTTTATCGCGCCAATTGAGCGCGCGGCTTATTTCGCTGCCGATATTTCCCATTTGTTCATAAAAAGAAAGTTTTTGCCAATTATCAATGGTCATTATTATAGAATTAATTTATTTACAATATCTCTTATTTTTCTTTGAATGTCTAAACTTTCAACTCTTCTTGATTTATTATTCTGCGACGGCCTTATATTAATCATTGAGTCAAATTCAACAAATTCGTCTTCGGATTTATCAACTCGCAAATTTATTCCCCATAAATTTTCCTGTTTAGACCCTTGCTGTAAAAGTAGCGCTTCTTCGTCGGCGTGAAGTTCACCGCCGATAGCCATAATCTCTTTTTCAACATCAACTACGGTCTTTACCAAATCGCCAAATTGATTTTTGGCAATTTTTTCCAATTCCTCTTTAGAAATTATGTCTTCAACAATTTTAATTTCCATATAAATCTCTACTCCAATTCTAACGCTATCAGTCCGTATTTCCTAATTTTCTCTTTGTATCCTGGAAAACTATGCCACATATCGCGCGCTTCTTTAGCCGTATGCGTTTTGGGATTGATTGTTTTCGGCTTATATTTTTTAAGTATTGCGGCAATTGATTTGAAAATTGTCGCTTTCTTAACTTTCATTTCAAATATATCTTTTCCGCAAATCAATTTCACGGTATCCCCGGCTTTTATATTTTGATATCTTTTAGTCACGGCTCTGGTCTCCACTTTTTTCTTCCCACTCTTAATCGCTTCAAAAATATCCCTGTTTATTGTTCTAAACCGCAGTATTATAATTTTTGATTCATTTTTCACCATAAAACTTTTTATAAATTTCTGGCGCTGTTGTTCTTAATATTTCTTTCATCGGGTCTTCTTTTTGCGTCCGTTTAAATTGCGAACCCTGCCGCGCCCCGCCCTTAACTTTTTGCGCAAAACTTTGAACCAACCGTGAACATTCTAATGTTTCAATATTTAAATATCCCGCATCAAGCGCGGTATATAATTGTGCGCGCACCTCTCCGGCAGAACCTTTCGCTATATAAAGATAATTAACAAGCTCCTGCCGCGTGCCGCGCTCAAAACCTTCCGCAATATTGCTCATGATTGAAACTGCGGCCCGTTGAAGTTGATCTTTGAAGCCAAAATCCTTGCAATTTTTTAACGCTTTATAAATTTCTTTTGTTAAAAGACGAGATTTCTGCCAGCAAATCAAATCCTCAAATTTTTGAACAGTGGTCATTGTTTAAATATTTAAATATAAAAATATTTATTTCCCGCAACACTTTTTAAACTTTTTGCCGGAGCCGCAAGGACAGGGGTCGTTCCTGCCGATGTTTAAAGAATTCGGCGCCTTAATAATTGGGGTTGGGTTGGCGTTGAAATTTGCATTTTGTTGCTGTGGCTGGACTTTTGTAATTATCATTGCTGTCTGCGCCTCAAAATTTGCCATCAAATCTTTAAATAGCCGCTGGCTTTCGTTTTTATATTCCACCAGCGGGTCTTTTTGCCCGTACGCCCTTAGGCGGACACTGTCGCGCAGGTATTCCATATCTTCCAAATGATTCATCCACAAAGTGTCCAGAGTGTTAAGCGAGACAAATCTTTCGACTTGCTTCATCAGTTCCGGCCCCAGTTCCTTTTCTTTTTGTCTGTATATTTCTTCGGCAATATTTATATGATAAGCGTCCGATAAAATTTCCTGCCTTTTTTTATAAACTAACGAACGATGCTGATTCATTACATCGTCGTATTCCAAAATATGTTTTCTAGC
>JBDRMC010000005.1:0-12591 GCA_043812515.1 Patescibacteria group bacterium
GGCAATAGTCCTTCAAGCAGGCTTGAAGGGATAGGGCCAATTTGTGTAATAACCCAGTCGGAACCGGGCCACCCAAGCAAGTAAAGTCCCCGGAAAGGCCAAATAGTGTGTAAAGCCTTTATTGCCTCGAGGTTATTAAGAGCGACTTTGTTCTTAAAGTCTTCCTAATTATACTAGAAACTAATACTTTTGTCAAATGAACAATAATGACCCAAAATTGTCCGCCACAGGCGGATCCGCCTTTGGCGGAAAACCTGAAGACAAGACGCTTGATCAAGCTCTGCGTCCTCGCGTCTGGAACGAGTATATCGGCCAAGATAAAGTCAAAGCCAACCTGAAAATCCTTCTGGAAGCGGCAAAAAAACGCTCCGAACCGATTGACCACCTGCTTTTATATGGCCCGGCCGGATTGGGCAAGACCACTTTAGCTTATATAGTGGCCCGAGAAATGGGCGCGAATATAAGAATAACATCCGGACCGGCAATAGAGAAAGTCGGCGATTTGGCGTCAATTTTAACTAATCTCAACTCTGGGGATATCCTGTTTATAGATGAAGCGCACCGGCTTAATAAAACCGTTGAAGAGATTCTCTATCCGGCAATGGAAAACCGTATGCTTCATATTATTATAGGAAAGGGCCCTTCCGCAAGAACCCTTCAATTGGACCTGCCTCCGTTTTCGTTAATCGCGGCAACCACCCGCGTCGGTCTATTAACCAACCCGCTCCGTTCCAGATTCGGTGTTACTTTCCGGCTGGATTTTTATAATTTGGAAGATATTGAAAACATTTTAAAAAGGTCTGCTTCGCTGATGAATCTCCAAGCGGAGCCGGACGCTTTGAAACAAATTGCGGTTTCTTCGAGATACACTCCCCGCGTTGCCAACCGCCTGCTTAAAAGAGTGCGCGATTATGCCGAAGTTGAAGGAGAAGGAATAATAAATAAAAATATCACTCAAAAAGCGCTGGCGCTTTTGGAAGTTGATGAACTCGGCCTTGAATCAACCGACCGGCGCTTGATTGAGGCGATTATTAAGAAATTTAACGGCGGACCGGTCGGTCTTCAGGCGCTGGCCGCCGCCACTTCGGAAGAGTTGGACACGATTGAAGATGTTAACGAGCCATATCTGCTTCAAATTGGTTTTCTACAGCGCACCGCTCGCGGCCGCATCGCCACCAAACTCGCCTACGAACATATGGGTTTCCAACTCCCTCCGGAAAATCAGAACTTACTTTGATTTACTACATCTATAACTCTAATCTAATCTTTTAATATCTTTTTTTGGCGGTAGAAAATTCTGCGTACTAACTACTTTTTTTCCTGTTTGTTGCTCCAATGCTCTTCTGGCGTTGCCTGCAATTTGCCCTCCCTTTTGTGCCGACCCCGCATTTTCATCATAACCCTTCGCCTGATCACTTTTTGCTATCTGTGTAGTGGATAGTTCGGCCAAAGCAGTAAAAATCAATTCTGCTTCAGTCATATTATCTCTTAAATTATGCCCCTTTAATCCTTTAACTTTTTTATGTTGTTTTGTGGTTAAACCACTCCATTCTTGGTGTATTATGTCTGTTAGAGTTGCGTATTCAATCCCTTCTTTAACCCCACTGTCTTTCCAATAATCAGTTAGCTTATTTCTTGTTTCCTGCCCCCTCATTCTTTGTTCTACCCATTTTTCCGACCTGCCCGCCTGTTTCCAGTGGCTTCGCGCCCTATCCACCGCCAACTCTGGATTTATGGTTTCTTGCAGTCTTTCATAACCAACTTTAGCCAGCCACATCTTGAATGGTTCGGCATTTTTTGAGGGTATACTTTGAACTATTCTTAAAATACCTTCGACATTAGCGCAATTTACCCTTTGCTCGCCACCCTTTGTTTTAATATAAAGGGGGGTGGCAATTTGCCCCCACCCTGTGGACAACTCTTTGTCTCGCCGGCGCATATCTTTAATATAGCCGGATGGATTCGGACTTTCCGACAAAACAGCAACCACGTCTACAATAGCAAAAAACCATTGCTCTTTTTCTACATCCCAAACCCTACGAACTGGGACATTTTCAAAATTAACAATTAATTTCTCTGATTGTATTATATGTTTTTTCTCCATAAAATTATTTTTTAATTTTTTGTCGGCCAAGGCATATTAAAAATTTCTTAATCTCTTATCGTAATGAATGGCAAATTGCATGGCTCGCAATAATGGATAATTTTCTGGCACCGCTTGATTTAGGGGGTGAAATTGCGAAAGATAGTCAGTAACCTCACCCACAAAATCCGGAATTGACTTAATCGGAGCAATACTCCAAAAATCATCTCTCGGGGAATTGAAACCAACAATAACCATTTTTTCTCTCTTCCTAATCTCAAATTTAAATAGCTTGTAATAATGGTCGTGCGCCTTTGAGAATTTCTTCTGAAATTTATTTTTGCGTTTCTCCCAAGAATCGGCATCCATTGATGTTTCGATATGAAGTAGCACTAGGCTCTCTGGATGGAATGCTACTACATCCATTTCTCCCTCATACCCTCCTTTCTTTCGTAGGCCATATTTTACATTCGTCCTCACGAAATATCCCATGTGTGAGTAATATTCGGCAGCTAGTTGTTCTAAAAAATTAGTCATAAACTATTCTCTTACTTTTTTATTAGCTAAATCATTTTCTAAATCTTAAAAAATATCAAATTCGCTAAAATATTGAAACTGCCCGCGCCTCTTCATTTTTTTGATTTTTTCCTATATTTTTGCGCAATCCAATAAACTAACGCCATCACTACCCCGACTATAGAATATGCCACAAGATGGGCCAAAAAGTTTTCTGTCCTTTCCGAAGGGTCTGATTCCTTTGCTTCTTTTTCCTTTAGATATTCTCTGATTTGTTTCTTCAGCTGTTCTTCTTGCTCTCTAGTTGCCTGCGCTGCCACCTCTTTTGCGTTAATCTCTTGAATAAACTGAATTCGCGATTCTTGATGGTCAATCCGTGTTTGAAAACCAGTAAGAAACACAAAAATAATTCCAAGAATGAAAAAAGTGGATTGCATTAAGTGGATTATGTTCTTTATTATTTTCATGTATATAAATCTTCAAAAGAAATATTTTTATACTTCTACGATTATCCTCTAAAATCATTTATTTTTCAATGTCTAAAAATGGCCCCAATCCTACCTTACCCTCGCTTATTTTTTCAACTAAAACGCAATAAGCGATTCTTGACACAACAAGTGAATTTACCGAAAATAACCAGTATTATGTCCGGACATTCGAAGTGGTCGACAATTAAACATAAAAAAGCTTTAACAGACGCAAAAAGATCTAAGGTTTTTTCTAAAATCACTTCGCTTATAACAATCGCCGCCAGAAAAGGCGGCGACCCCGACAAAAATCCTAATTTGCGGACGATGATTGAAAACGCCCGCGAGGTTAATGTTCCGAAAGAAAACATTGAACGCGCCATAAAAAGGGGCACGGGAGAAATTGCCGGCGCCGCGCTTGAAGAAGTGGCTTACGGCGCCTTCGGCGCCGGAGGTTCGGTTTTTTTAATTACCGCCGTTACTGATAATAAAAACCGGACTTTGGCGGAAATTAAAAAGATTTTGCTGGACCATAATGCCAAGTTCGCAGAATTAAACTCCATCCAGTGGATGTTCCGCCGTGACGGAGCCGATTGGCTCGCCAACAGCCCGATAAAAATAGAAGATGAAAATATTAAAAAAGAACTGGAATCCCTTTTTGAGGCGCTGGACGAACAGCAAGAAGTAAATGAAATATATGATAATATTGGGGATTGACCCGGGCACGGCAAGAATCGGCTACGCGGTTATTGAAAAAAAAGACCGCGACACCCTCAAGTTGATAACCTGTGGATGCTTAGAACCGAAGGTTAAAGAGCAAAAAGAGCGCTTGGGCGAAATTTCAAATTTTGTTTCCGATTTGATCACGAAATACCGCCCGGAAATTTTGGCGATTGAAAAAATATTTTTTACGAAAAATGTAAAAACGGCGCTCGGTGTCGCGGAAGCCCGTGGCGTTATTATTAACAACGCCAACAGCGCCAATCTTGAAATTTTTGATTTTACACCGCTTGAAGTTAAGCTCGCTATTACCGGATACGGCAAGGCGGAAAAAGAACAGGTTAGGCAAATGGTTTGTAGAATATTGAAAATTGAAAAAAAGCCCGTATTGGACGACACCAGCGACGCCCTTGCCATTGCCTTGACAGCCTGTTATACTAGCCCTAAATTATTCATTAATAAATAAAAACATGGCCATGGAAGAAGATGAATTAGTAGACCCCGATCCAGAGGTCCCTGAAATGGGCATGGGTGATGAAGATGGAATTTTGATGCCAAAAGATTCAAAAGAGTTGGGATTTGACGAAACCGACCCTGAAAGCGGGCTCAAAGAAACAACTGAGGAAGAAGAGGAAATGCAATAAACAAAATAAATCCCGCTTAGCGGGGTTTATTTTATTTTGATTCGCGCAAAACGTCTTTTACCGACTTGAACCACAAGGCTTGAAGCAACTTCTATTTTTGCCTGCGAATTTTCAACTACCATGCCATCTATTTTGACGGCGCATTCTCCTACCAACCGCCTCGCTTCACCCTTTGATTTCACAAGCATTAATTTTAACAATAAGTCCGCAATGTCGTACGAACCTTTTGCTAATATTATATTAGTGATTTTGTCCGGTAATTCTTTTTTGGTAAATACCCGCTCAAATTCCGCTGCGGCACTTTCCGCATTTTTCTCGCCGTGATAAATCTTAACTATTTCAAAAGCCAGCTCGGCTTTGAGATTTCTCGGATTTTCGCCCACGGCTAATCTTTTATTAACATCTTTTATCATACCTTCATCAACGTCAGTGCAAAATTTAAAACACTGTAAAATTACCCCATCCGGAAGCGCCATTGTCTTGCCATACATTTGCGATGGTGAATCGTTGAGGGAAACATAGTTGCCTTCGCTTTTACTCATAAGTTTGTCACCACTTTCCGGATTAATCAGAAGCGGGGTTGTAATGACGAATTTTTCTTTTTTCAAAAAAGTTTTCACCAACGCCCGGCCGACAAGCATGTTAAATAATTGATCGGTGGCGCCAAGTTCAATATCGGTTTTTAGGGCCACGGAATCATACCCCTGTAATAAAGGATATTGAAATTCTTTAATACTGATCGGTTTGTCCTCTTTAATTCTCTTTTGGAACATGTCACGCTCAACCATCTGTTGCTGTGTAAAAAGATCGTCTAAAGCCAGCAACTCTTTGGCGCTCATTTTATTCCACCACTCACTATTGAATTTAAAAATGGTTTTTTTAGGATCTAATATTTTTAACACCTGGTTTTGGTAGGTTTTTAAATTTTCTTTAACTTCTTTTTCCGTAAGTACTTTACGTTTTTTGTCTTTACCACTCGGATCGCCAATTTGAGCGGTATAATCGCCCATTAAAATAACGACTTTATGCCCCAATTTTTGGAAGCGCCGCAAAACAAAAAAATTGGTACTATGGCCCAAATGCATATCTGGCGCCGTAGGGTCCACCCCCCAGTAAATAGTCAGTTTTTTAGCAGACTTCAAAACTGTTTCCAGAGCTTCTCGGCTTGGATAAATTTTATCTATTTGTTTCGTTACGGCCTCCCTTATTAAACTATCTCTAGTTCCATTTTCCATATCTTCCCACCATATCAAATTATTTCATTTTTGCCAAACGGATGATTTTTATTGTATAAAATAGACATGAAAAATCAACGTCGATTACTGTCACAATTGATTTTTTGGGGCATTATCGCTTTCTTTGTTTTGATTGTTTTGTTTATTCTTATTTTTTTCTACTACAGCCGCCAATTGCCAAATCCCAACACTTGGCAGGATAGGCAAGTTATACAATCAACAAAAATATACGACCGCGACAACGAAAACCTTCTTTATGAAATTCACGGCGAGGAAAAGCGCACGCTTATTCCCTTTGATGAAATTCCAAAGGTTGTTAAAGACGCGACCATTGTTGCCGAGGATGTTGAGTTTTATAATCATTCCGGCGTTAATATTCGTGGAATTCTCCGGGCCGTTTGGGCTGATATAAAAGGAGGGGCGCTACTTGAAGGCGGTTCAAGCATCACGCAACAACTTATAAAAAACGCTTATCTTTCTCCCGAACGAACTTTCAGCAGAAAAATCAAGGAAGTTATATTGGCGATCGCCCTTGAAAGAAGATACTCAAAAGATGAAATTCTTAATTTTTATTTAAACCAAATTCCCTACGGTTCCAACTCTTATGGAATTGAAGCGGCGGCACAAACATATTTTAACAAGCGCGCTAAAGACTTGAGCGCCGTCGAAGCCGCGTATTTAACCGCGCTGCCGAGAGCGACCTCTTACTATTCACCCTATGGGAATCACAGCGAGGAATTGAAATCACGCGCCAACTATATTTTGGGCCGGATGCATGAATTAAAATATATCTCCGACGATGAATATAAGGACGCGTTAAAAACAACTGTTAACTTTGTCGGCCAAAAAACCAATATCTCCGCGCCCCATTTCGTGATGTTCATCCGCGATTACTTGACTGAAAAATATGGCGACGATCTTGTTGAAAAGGGCGGGCTTAAAGTTACGACAACTCTTAATTTTGATTTGCAAAAAATTGCTGAAAAAGCGATTGAAGAGGGCGCCAAAAGAAATGAAATTTATAACGCCGGAAACGCCGCCATGGTGGCGATTGACCCTAAAACCGGCCAGATACTGGCCATGGTTGGCTCTAAAAACTACAACGGAACGTCCGAGCCGGAAGGTTGTGAACCGGGAAAAAATTGCCAATTTGAACCAAATGTTAATGTGGCCACAAGACTAAGACAACCGGGTTCGGCTTTTAAGCCCTTTGTTTATGCCACGGCAATAAATAAAGGCTATACTCCGGATACTGTAGTTTGGGATGTCCCAACGGAATTTAATCCGCAATGCTCTTGGGATGGTATTGCCGGTCCGGGGGTTGATCCGGAAACGTGTTATAAACCAAAAAATTATGACGGCAAAGTAAGAGGCCCAGTTACCCTAAAGCAAGCCCTGGCTAATTCCTTAAACATTCCATCGGTAAAGATTTTATATCTTGCCGGTATAAATAATTCCATAGACACCGCGGAAAATTTGGGCATCACCACATTAAAAGACCGCTCCCGTTATGGCCTTTCTTTGGTTTTGGGAGCCGCGGAAGTTAAATTATTGGAAATGACTTCGGCTTACGGTGTTTTTGATCAAGAAGGAATAAAAAGAGAGCCGACCGGTATATTAAAAATTGAAGACGGCAATGGACGGGTGTTGGAAGAATATAAAGACCAAGGCCAAAAAGTTATGCAAGAGCAAGTGGCAAGAGAAATTAACGAAATTTTATCCGATAATAATGCTCGAGCGCCGATGTTTGGTTTGTATAGCACGCTTTCCTTGGGTGACAGGCCGGCGGCGGTAAAAACCGGCACCACCCAAGACCCCGACGATCAAACCAAAACGCGAGACGCTTGGACTATCGGCTACACGCCATCGCTGGCCACGGGAGTTTGGGTCGGCAATAACGACAATACGCCGGTGGATAAAAGCGGTTCCGGTGCCGCCGGCCCCATTTGGAATGATTTTATGAAAAAAGCGCTGGAAGGAACGCCTATAGAAAATTTCACCAAACCGGAGCCCATGCTAACCGATAAGCCGATTTTTAACGGCCAATATCAAATTACTATTAATTTAAAAGTTAATAAAAATAACGGCTTTCTGGCAACGGATAAAACCCCCGCCGATTTAATCCAAAATAAATCTTTTACCGAAATACATGAAATTTTATACTGGCTGGATAAAAACAATCCCCAGGGGCCGCCGCCGGATAATCCGGAAAATGACCCGCAGTTTAAAAACTGGGAAGAATCGCTTCAAAATTGGTTAAAAAATAATTATAGCGGCGGTCCATATAATTATCTGCCCAAAGATTACGATAACTAAGTATTTTTAATCGGCATTAAAATATAAAAGAAATCAATGCTTTGCGCCGGTTTTATGACCGCCGGTTTTTGGTCGCCGTTGAATTCCAAAGTAATTTCGTCGCCGCGGATATTTTTCAATCCATCTAAAAGATATCGCCAGTTGAAAGTTATATCAATGTCTTCGCCTTTAATTTCGGAATCAATATTGGTTTTATGATTGCCGATTTCGCTATTATTGGAGAAAACTTCTAAGAAAGACTTATCGCTTATTGTTTTTAAAATTATATCGTTTAGCCTCGAAGAAAAGCATCCCGATAATTTCACGGCTTCTTCTAAATTATTTTTAGAAACAAAACACTTTGTCTCTGATGATTTGGGAATAATGGCCTCATAATCGGGATAATTCCCCTCTATCAACCTTGAAATCAAATGAGTGTCTCCAAAATTGAATAAAATCTGATTCTGGTCGATGTTTATTTGAACTTCAATATTTTTATCGCCCAAAATTCTTAAAACCTCCCCTATTGTTCTTAACGGAATGATAATATTTTGAGATTTTGAAAAATCAACCTTTATCTTATCTTTGAGATACTCCGAAGAAAGCAATAATGTTTTATGGGCCAAGCGAAAACCATCAGTTGATATAAATTTTATACAATCCGGCTCAATTCTTAAATAAACACTTGATATTTCCGGCCTGGCGCTTGAAAGCGCGGCGGAATTAACTACCCCACTCAAAGAATCCTTCAATACCTTTGAATTGATAATTAGACTGGAAGTATTTTTAATTTTAGGAATAATTGGAAAATCATCCGAATTTAAACCACTGATAGATGCTTTAATATTGTCGCAAACTATGTGCAACTTTTGGTCTTTTACTTCCAAATTAATATTTTTATTGGGAAGATTGCCGACAAATTGGCTTAAAAGTTGGGCGGGAACTGTGATACTTCCATCTTTTGAGACTTTTGAAGATATCCATGAAGTAAAACCCATTTCTAAATCCGTTGAAGAAATTTTCAACCTTCCTTTATCCGTGGAAAGTAAAAAGTTATTTAAAATCGGTAAAGTGGAATTCTGTTTAATAATTCTTAAGGCGTTATCTAAATTTTCTTTTAAGTTTTCTTGGGTGCAGGTGATGTTCATTATAATTATTATTTATTTTATATAAAACTAAATCCGTCTTTATTAATATTCTTAAAAATTGTGGAAATGGTTTAATTATTACTGTATTGAGCCTTTATTTTTAAATTAAACTGTTGACAGAAGTGTTGATAAAAATCAGATAACTTTTGGATATTTAATTTATTATTTTTTTTAATTTCTTTTCAAGATTTTAATAACAGATAACCCACCGACTAATAAGACGTTTTTCCACAACTAAATTAAATAAAGTTTTTCTTTTATTAAATTTATTTCATCATTTAAATTAGAATCCATTTCTATTTCTCTTTTTATTTTTTCACACGCGTGGATTGCTGTTGTGTGGTCTCTCCCGCCTATTTTAAATCCAATAAAAGGAAAAGAGCTTTTTAATTCCTCCCTTAATAAATACATAATTACCTGGCGGGGCTTGACGATTTCTTTTTTTCGCGATCTCTCTAATAATTCTTTCTCACTAACATCATAAAATTCACCGACGGCTTTAATAATGCTCTTAATATTGGTACTTTTTTTGGGTGCGCTTAAAAGCGAATTTAATACCTTTTTAGCATCAATTACACTTAATGCGGTTGCGCTGGTTTGATAACTGGCGGCTGCCAATCTGTTTAGCGCACCCTCTAATTCTCTGACGTTCTTTTTAATATTCTGCGCCACATATTCAAATACTTCTTCCGAAAACTCAATTCCCTTTTCTCCCGCTTTTGATTTTAATATAGCTATTCTGGTTTCTAAATCCGGGTAAGAAATATCTGCGGTCATTCCTCCTTCAAAACGGGAGCGTAAACGCTCTTCCAGTGTTTGTATTGATCTTGGCGGCCTATCGGATGATAAAATAATTTGTTTTCCGGCATTATATAAGGCGTTGAAGGTATGGAAGAATTCATCTTGAGTCTTTTCTTTACCGGCCAGAAACTGAATATCGTCAATTATTAATAGGTCGATTTCCCGCCACCGTTTCTTAAAATCGTCTATATCATTGGGCCTTAAAGAACCCGCCCTTAACGCGGAAATTACTTCGGAAGTAAATCTTTCCGAGGTCACATATTTTATTTTTTTTGATGGATTTTCTTTTTTTACGGCGTTTCCTATAGCTTGGATTAAGTGGGTTTTACCAAGTCCCACCCCGCCGTAGATAAATAAGGGATTATATTTTCTTCCAAGATTTTTTATTACCGCCAAGGCGGCTGCGTGCGCCAATTCATTTGAGGAACCAACTATAAAATTATCAAATGTATAATGAGGATTTAAATTAGTTGCGGCGTCAATATTCAATTCTTGAAAATCCAATTGTTTTTTTAAATCTTCTTCTCGAGGCGACTGCTTCCCTTTTAAAATTTCAATAGAGGGAGGATTTTGTTTGATTTGGTAAGTTACATCTTTAATTTCCGATTCAAGATTTCTCAGCGACCTTAAAATAAACTTATGATATTTATTTTCTAACCATTCTTTTGTAAAACTATTTGGGACAACCACAGTAACAACCCCTCCCTTCTTGTCGGCAATGGAAGTATTTTGTAACCACGTTTTAAAATTCGCTTTTGAGACCTGAAGTTCTATTTCTCCCAGGGCCGCTTTCCAAAGTTCATCTAGTTCCATGTTTTTTATAATTCTAATTGAGTATAACACCGGCACCATTGAATTTTAAAAATATTTTTATCACAAAAGAGTTCACAACCTGTGGATTATTTGTGTAAAAGTATAAAACAATGGAAATGTTTGACTCAATATTTCTTTTTATGTTAAAGTATTTTTATTATGAGTAAAACATTCAATCCCAAGAAGGGTAAAAGGAAGAAAAAGCACGGGTTTTTGAAAAGAATGAAAAGTTCCGGCGGACGAAAAACAATTGAAAGACGTCGTCGTAAAAATAGGCGGCGTTTATCGGTTTAATTTTACTATGCTGCCTAAAATAAACCGGTTAAAGGCTGTCCGAGATTTTCAAAAAGTGTTTAGCGGCGGGAAAACTTCGGAAAATAATCTTATAAAAATTAGATTTTTAAAAAATTTTAAAAAGTATTCCAGATTTGGTTTTATTGTGAGCAATGCTTTTGCGCCAAAGGCCGTTTCCAGAAATTTAATCAAACGTCGCCTTAGGGCCGCGGTTTATTTTTTACTAAAAAATATAAAACCGGGGTTTGACGTTGTCGTCTGGCCGAGGCCGGCGTTGAAAAAATCCACCTACCAAGCGATTTTGGGCGACTTAAAGAATATATTAATAAACAATGATATCCTACTTATTTAACACGTTTTTTTATCAGCCGTTGTTTAATGGTTTGATTTTTTTATATAATATTGTTCCCGGTCATGATTTTGGCGTTTCTATTATTATTCTAACAATTTTAATCCGGCTTATTATTTGGCCGCTCACAAATAAAGGAATTAAAAACCAAAAGGTTTTAAACAAGATTCAGCCTCAAATCGAGGAAATTAAAAAGAGATTTAAAGAAAATAAGGAGGGGCGGGCAAAAGCCTTAATGGCGCTTTACACTGATAATAAAATCAGTCCTTTTGCGGGTTTTCTGCCTATAATCATCCAAATTCCAATTATTATCGCTCTATGGCGCGTCTTTTTAAATAGCGCTAATTTGGACATGGGTTCGCTTTATTCTTTTATTTCGGCGCCAGCCTCCATCCAACTGGTTTTTTTGGGGTTAGTTGATTTATCCCAAAGAAGCGTGGTATTAGCTATTATATCCGGAGTTTTACAGTACTTTCAGACAAAAATGATAATGCCCTCCTTCGCCAAGGCTTCGGGGGGCGCGCCTCCCTCCAAAAGTTCCGATTTCGGGCAGATAATGTCCAAGCAAATGCTTTATTTAGGCCCGGTTCTGAGCATAGTAATTTTTTGGTCACTGCCCGCGGCACTCCCCCTTTATTGGATTGTGGTTTCACTTTTAACCATGCTCCAGCAGTATCTCAATCAAAACAATGGAAGAGAATTTGATAAAAATTAAAGATGTTATTAATGACTTTTTCAACAAAGCCGGAATCATTGATTTTGAAATTAAAACCATTGAAGCGACCACAAGCGGCTCGATAGACGTTTCATTATCTATTCAAGACGCCAGTTTATATATTGGCGAGGGTGGTAAAAACATGGGCGCTTTTGAAGCCGTGTTGCGGTTACTTATAAAAAAGAAATTAGGCGAAGCGCTTTTTTTACGATTAGATATTAATAATTATAGGAGTTTGAAAGAAGAATCGCTAAGAGAGCTCGCCAAAAAGGCTGCCCGCCGCGCCAGATTTTATAAACAACCGGTAACCTTGGAGGCGATGTCGGCTTATAATAGAAGAATCATCCACGCAGAGCTCGCGGCGCACCCGGATATAAAAACCGAAAGCGCCGGCGAAGGCGCGCAAAGACGCGTGGTGGTTAAGTATGTAGACTAGGGTGATAAAAATAGGCTCAATTACATATATTATATGCTATAGCATATAATATATGTAATGTTAGTTAAATTTATT
>JBDRMC010000006.1:0-7940 GCA_043812515.1 Patescibacteria group bacterium
TCTTAATAACCTCGAGGCAATAAAGGCTTTACACACTATTTGGCCTTTCCGGGGACTTTACTTGCTTGGGTGGCCCGGTTCCGACTGGGTTATTACACAAATTGGCCCTATCCCTTCAAGCCTGCTTGAAGGACTATTGCCTCGAGATTATTAAGAACGAAAACTGCCGAGGACCCTTTCCGCTTCCTCAATGGTGGTGACGCCGTTGAGGATTTTTATAACCGCGTCTTGCGCCATTGTGACCATTCCGGATTTTAGGGCCATCTCTTTTAATTCGGCTTCGGCTGGCGACTTCAAAATCAATTTTTCAATCTCGTCGGTAATTTCAAATAATTCCAACACGGCGACCCGGCCCGAATATCCGCCATGGCAATTTTGGCAGCCTTGCGGCTCCAAGATTTGGAGTTTTTCATCCAATTTATTTTTCAATCCGGCTCTTGCGGGCAAATTTACCGTTAATTTTTTAAAGTCTCGCAATTCTTCTTTGGTCAGCAATCTTTTTTTAGCGCATTTTGAACAAACCTTTCTTAGAAGCCGCTGAGCTATTATTAAATTAATGGCGGGTGCGATAATCGGCGGCTTAACTCCCAAATCTATCAAGCGGGGGATGGCGCCAATGGCGTCGTTGGTGTGCAAAGTTGAGAAAACAAGGTGTCCGGTCAGAGCCGCGTGCATAGCAATTTCCGCGGTTTCATAATCGCGGATTTCTCCGACAAGAATAACATCCGGGTCTTGGCGGACGATTGATTTTAGGCCGTTATCAAAGGTATAGCCCTTTTCCGGCTCAACCTGTGTTTGTGAAATCCCGCCAATATGATACTCAATAGGATCTTCAATGGTGATGATTTTGACATCTGGGGTAAGAATTTTTTTTATAAAGGCGTAAAGAGTTGTGGTTTTTCCGGAGCCGGTCGGGCCGGTGGAAAGAATCATTCCGGTCGGTTTTTGCAACTCCCGGTTAATTACCGCCAGATCGTCTTCCCTTATTCCCAAATCTTGAAGATTTATTTTCACCATGCGCGGATCTAAAACTCTCATCACGATGTTTTCGCCGTAAGCGCCGGGCAATACGGAAGTTCTTATTTCAATAGCTTCGCCGCCCGCGTGCCCGGGCAGGCCGCTGGTTATACCGAACCTTCCGTCTTGGGCTTTTTCGCGGATATTTAATTTCAAACCCGATAGTAATTTAATTCTATCAAGCGCCAAAAAGTAAGTTGCCGAAGGAATGTCGATAATGTCTTCCAAAATTCCATCAAGACGAAGCCGGATGCGGACGTTATTTTTTTCCGGCTCAAAATGAATATCCGACGCTTTTAGAATCAATGCTCCCGCTAAAACCGCTTCAACTATTTGAGACGCTTTCGCCTCAAATAATTCTTCCAGAACTTTTCGCAAGGTTTCAATGCCGGTGATTTTTTTCTGCAATTCAATTAAGGCGTCGGTTGAAATTTCGACTTGGCCGGTTATTTCTTTTATCGTCTCCAAAGACGAATAATGGGAAAGCGCTTTTTTAAAGCTGTTTTCCGAAATGACGAAAATTTTTACTTCATAGCCTGATTTTTGCAAATCGGAAATCAGTAATTGTGTTTCCTTGTCGTCGGGATTCAAAACGCCGAGGCGCAGGGTTTTATATTCTTCGTTAATAGCGACGGCAGTGGCTTTTATCGCTCTTTCTTTCAGTATCAATTTCAGCGCGTCGCTTTCAATCGGGATAAAAGACAAATCAAGATAAGGGAGGTCGGTTTTTTCCGCCAAAAGCTTCGCGCGCCCCTCTTCTTCCTCGCGATGGACTTTGACTAAAAGCTCTTCTTGTTTTTCTTCTCCCTTAAAAATCATACTTTAATCTTTATTAGGGAACATAACGCTGTTAAATCCGCGCCGTCAACTTTTCTGTGGATAAGTTTTAACAAACTTTTACAATCTAATTTTATCTGCTACGATTCGGACGTAAATAACGATATGCTGACAAATGAAATAATCACCAGTTTATCGCGAGAAACCAAAAAAGCCGGCATGGAGCTGGCTGCGGCCATAAGGGAAGGGCGCGCGGACTCAAAAAGCGCGCTGGTAATCGCTTTTGAAGGCGACTTGGGTTCGGGGAAAACAACCTTTATCCAGGGACTGGCCGCGGGACTCGGGGTTAAAGAAAATGTTTTGAGCCCGACATTTGTTATTCAAAAGGATTTTGCTTTACCCGCCAGAGGCGGGTCCGCCTTCGGCGGAAAAAATTATAGAGATCTTTATCACATTGACGCTTATCGGCTGAAAAATCCGGAAGAACTTCTGGAATTGGGATTTGGCGACTTGATAAAAAATCCGGAGAACATAATTGTTATTGAGTGGGCGGATAAAGTAAAAAAAATTCTCCCAAAAAATACAATTTGGATTATTTTTAAGAATTTGGGAGAAAGTAAAAGAAAAATTATTTACACTTTATGAAAAAATTTATTTTAATTGACGCATACGCTTTAATACATCGCGCTTTTCACGCCTTACCGCCTTTGACGACCAAAAGCGGCGAAATAGTCAACGCGGTCTATGGATTTTCCTCGATTTTATTAAAAGCCATCGACGAACTTAAGCCCGATTATATGGCGGCCGCTTTTGATTTACCCGAACCGACATTCCGCCATGAGGAATATAAAGAATATAAAGCCAAGCGGCCGGAAGCGCCGCCGGAATTATATCCCCAAGTGCCACGAGTCAAAGAAGTTCTCAAAGCGCTGGGAGTTCCAATTTACGAAAAATCCGGTTATGAAGCGGATGACATTATTGGAACCATAACCAAAAAAATTGCAGGCAAAGATATTGAGATTTTGATTCTTACCGGCGACATGGACACTCTCCAGCTCGTTAATGGCAATGTTAAAGTTTATACGCCGAAGCGCGGCCTGAACGATCCGGTTATTTACGATGAGAAAAAGGTCATGGAGCGTTTTGAAGGCTTAAAACCAAATCAAATGGTTGATTTTAAAGGACTAAAAGGCGATCCGTCGGACAACATTCCCGGCGTCAGAGGCATTGGCGAGAAAACCGCGATTAATTTATTAGGCCGCTACAAAACGATAGAAAATTTATATAAAGCGGTGGAAAAAGACGAAGTTGAGGGCGCGAGCCAATCCGTTTTGGAAAAATTGAAAACAGGAAAAGACATGGCATTTTTTTCAAAAAAATTATCCATCCTTGATTTGAACGTTCCGATTGAATTTTCCCTGAAGGAAAGTGAATTTGGGGAACCGGATAAAAAAGAGCTTATAGAAGTTTTTAGAGAACTGGGTTTTACACGCCTGATTGAAAGGCTGAATTCCTCCGGCGGACAAATCAAGCAAGGCACTTTGATAATGCCGGTGGCGATTACTTCACCGCGAGATAATGGAATTTTTTTATCATACAGTTTAAAAGATAACGGCGATTTGGAGTTGCTGGCAATAAGTGATGATAGCGGCACTTCCATTTTGGAAAATAATTTTTTCCGCCAAAGGCGGATCCGCCTCTGGCGGACAAACATTGCTAAAATCTTGTCGGATAAAAAAATAAAAAAAACCTGCCATGATTTTAAACCACTCATTAAAGCATTGCGGCGGGAAGGGGTTGATTTGGGCGGATTGGAATTCGACGCGTTTATCGCCGCTTACGTTTTGAATCCCGGCGAGCGCGATTATGGAATCGAAAAATTAGCTCTTAAAGAATTCAGCCAATCGTTTTTCGGAGAACCGGCGGAAATTTTATCGGCTGAAATTGACGTTTTAAGGCGGCTAAAGCCGATTTTAAAAGCCCGCCTTGCCGCAACGGAAACTGAAGATATTTTTGAAAAAATTGAAATGCCCCTGATTCCAATTCTCGCGAAAATGGAAGAAACGGGGATTAAGCTGAACGGCCAAAAGCTTAAAAAAATAAGCAAGCGGCTGGAAAGCGGGCTGGAAAATTTAGAAAAAAAAATACATGAATTGGCCGGTGAGAAATTCAATGTCAATTCGCCGCGACAGCTCGCGAATATTCTTTTTTTGAAATTAAAAATTCCCGGGGCGCTAAAAAGCGGGCGGATAAGAAAAACTCCCGGAGGCGCGCTTTCAACGAATGCCGGCGAACTGGAAAAACTTAGAACCGAACATAAAATAATTGGCGAAATTTTAAGTTATCGCGAATTAGCGAAATTAAAATCCACATATGCCGACGCCCTGCCCGAATTGGCGGATAAAAACGGCCGCGTGCATACCACGTTCAATCAGACGGGAACGGCCACAGGGCGCCTTTCAAGTCAGGACCCCAATTTGCAAAACATTCCGGCTCATGGCGCCTGGGGAGATGAAATAAGGGCATCCTTCGTTGCCGAGAAAGGTTTTAAACTTCTTTCCGTTGATTATTCACAAATTCAATTAAGAATAATTGCCGCGCTGGCAAATGATAAAAAAATGATTGAGGCATTTGAAAAGGGCTTGGACATTCATAAGTTTACGGCATCGGAAATTAACAATGTTCCGCTTAATAAGGTGACTTCGGAAATGCGCTTTGCCGCCAAGGAACTTAATTTTGGAATCATTTTTGGAATGGGCAGTCAAAGTTTTGGGGAATCGGCCGGAATAAGCAAAGAGCAGGCTGAAAAATTCATCGGCGAATATTTGAGAGATTTTTCCGGTATTGCTAAATATATGGAAAAATTAAAAGATGACGCCCGCAAAAGCGGCTTTGCGAGCACTTTTTTTGGCCGACGGCGATATTTGCCCGAACTGAATTCTCCCAATTATATGCTGCGCTCCCAGGCGGAGAGAATCGCGATTAATATGCCGATTCAAGGCCTCGAAGCCGATATAATAAAAAAGGCGATGATTGAAATCGATAGTTGGATTCAAAAAGAAAACCATGGCGGAGATTTGAGGCTCCTTTTACAAGTTCATGACGAGTTGCTGTTTGAAGTAAAAGAAAATATGGCGAAAAAATTAGCGCTAAAAATTATGGAATTGATGAGCGGTGTAATAAAATTAAAAGTGCCGATTATTGCCGGGGCCAAGTTTGGCGATAATTGGACAGAACTACATGCCTGAACTTCCTGAAGTACAAACAACGGTTAATGGCCTGAATAGGAAAATCAGGGGATTAACCATAACCGGAATTTGGACTGACTGGCCCAAATATTTCAGAAAAGGTTTTAAAAAAGAGGTGGTAGGCAGGAGGATTGAAAAAATTTGGCGCATCGGCAAGAATATTATTTTTAGCCTTTCGGGCGGCAAAATTATGTTAATTCATCAAAAAATGACCGGGCATTTACTTACTGGAAAATGGCTAATTGAAAAAGTTAATGGTTATATTCACGCTGTGTTTTCTTTATCGAATGGAGAAAAGTTGGCGCTCTCCGATTTAAGAAAATTCGCCAAGATTTTGGTTGTTAATAAAAAAGATTTCCAAAAGTTGGAAGATATAAAAAATATCGGTCCCGATCCGATGCTTTCGAGTTTCAAGTTCGGCGAATTTAAAAAATTAATAACCAAGAAACGGGGAACGGTTAAAAAAGTTTTGATGGACCAGAATGTTATTTCCGGAATCGGCAATATTTATTCCGATGAAATTTTATTTGTCGCCAAAATTCATCCCTTGAAAAAAATTGAAAATCTAAATGAGGCAGAGTTCAGAAAAATTTTCGATGCAACCAAGAAAATATTAAAAAAAGCCGTTAAATTGCGGGGAACTTCAATTTCGGATTATCGCGACACCGCCGGCCTTGCCGGCCGCTATGGAGATGTTAGGCTGGTATACCGAAAAGAAGGCAAGAAATGCCCTTCTAAATGCAACGGCATTATAAAGCGCATCAAAGTAGGGGGCCGTTCGGCGCATTTTTGCCCGATTTGCCAAAAGTTAAATTAATATACCGAGTATGATTATATTTTTATACGGCGAAGATTCTTTCAGAATCAGCCGGAAAATCAAAGAAATTATAAGAGGCTATGAAGCGAAAAACCCAAGCGGTTTAAACTTACTCGAGTTTGATTTTATGGAAAGTCAATTGGAAGATTTTTTTGATTCGGCCAAATCCGGTTCGATAATTTCGGAGAAAAAGCTGATGGTTTTAAGAAATATAAACAAAGTTAACGCCGAAGCGCTTCTGGAATTTTTAAAAAAACAGAATTTTGGGAACAGAGACGATGTGATTTTACTCGTCGTGTCTTTGGGCGATTCCGCTCATGGCGAGCTTTTCAAATATTTAGCCAAGAAACCAAACCAATCCCAGAATTTTAAACCGTTTAAGGAATATGAAGTTAAAACGTGGATTCGGCAATCCGCCGATTCGTTAGGAATAGATTTCACAAGCGAAGCCATTGATTTTTTAGTTGCCGTCTGCGGTGTCAATCTTTGGCGGCTTGATTCTGAAATAAAAAAATTAGCCGATTATTCCGCCCAAGGCGAGATCTCGCCCAAGGGCGGGAAAATTAAAGTAATCAGCAAGTCGCAAATTGAAGAACTGGCGGTTCCGGGGGCCAATTATAAAATTTTTGAACTAACGGATGCTATTGCTAAGAAAGACAAAAAAAGAGCGCTTGAGGCGCTTTGCAAAGCGCTTGATAATGATGAAAAACCGACGGAGCTATTGGGGTTGTTAGCTTGGCAGGCGAGAAATATTTTACGGCTTAAATTAAATCCCGAAAAATCATCAAGCTTGAAACTTCATCCGTTTGTTTTGGGCAAAGCGAAGGCGGCAGCAAAATTATTTTCAATAGAAGAATTAAACGCGCTTTTGTCTAAAATTATCGCTTTGGACTTGGCTTTCAAAACAGGCAACCACGATGAAATGGCTGAGCTTTCTATATTAATAGCGGAATTGTAAATAAAAACATCAAATAATTCTTTTCTCGCGCGCTCATTGCGCCAGCGCGCAATTCGCTGTCCGATGAAATCATTTTATCCAAATTACATATATTGTATGCTATCGCATCAATATATGTAATTTGAAACCACGCTAAAATACTTTCATAAGCTTCGGAAAAAATTATTTGACGTTTTTTCTATAGCTTATTAACTGTTTTAGTTAAGCGCGATTTCAGCCGCGAGGCGGTGTTTTTCTTTATCAAATTCGTTTTCGCGGCCTTGTCTAACGCTTTGTAAACCTTCGACAGCGCTTCGCCGGCGCCCTTTTTGTCTTTGGCGGCCGCAAGCTTTTTAAGCGATTTTATTTCGTCTTTAAGCGAACGCGATTGTTTTACGTTCCTTATGTGCCGTCTTTTATTCTGCCTTAAAGCCTTTTGGGCGGATTTTGTTATTGGCATGTTTTTGATATTACTTACTTTTTTTGATTTTGGCAAGCCTTTTGGGGTATTATTGAAAGTAATGATAGCCTATCTTGAAGGTAAAATTTTAGACAAGAACGAGAAATTTTTCGTAATTGATACCAATGGCGTTGGCTATAGAGTATTTTCTCACGCCGGAATTTTGACAAAAATTCCGGCGATTGGTCAAAACGTGAAAATTTGGACTCATCTTTATATCCGCGAAGACGCCATGGATTTATATGGTTTTTTGGATAAAGATGATTTGGATTTTTTTGAAATGTTGATTTCTATTTCCGGCATCGGCCCGCGTTCGGCGCTGGGGATTCTTGAAGTGGCGCCGGTTTCAAGCTTGAAGCAGGCGATTGTTTCCGAAGATGAGACATTTTTCACGAAGGTCTCCGGCATCGGCAAAAAAACCGCCCAGCGGTTGATTTTGGAACTTAAAAGCAAACTAATTAAGACGGTTGTTTTGGAAAAAGGAGAGTTTAAAGAAATGGGCGATGCTTTTGAGGCGCTCGTATCTCTGGGCTATAGAGCGAACGATGTCAGACGGATTTTAAATGAACTTCCCAAAGATGTGAAAAGCACTGAAGATAAAGTAAAAGCGGTGTTGAAAAAATTGAACCGGGGGTAGATATTGATTTTTCATTCTCGTTAGTGTAGTTTAAAATCTATCAGGAA
>JBDRMC010000007.1:0-39010 GCA_043812515.1 Patescibacteria group bacterium
ACATCATTAGACGATGCTCAAAAAGGATTCAGTCTTTTTGGTTGGGTGTTTCGACTATTTAGTCGTTAACGCAGTAACAGTTTACATGCAAATATTTAACCAGCGTAATCCGGTTGCGTTTGGGTAGTTTTTGCCCTATAATATAGATTCAAACCGATAGTAATGATTGAGATTTGTTGCCCGCCGGTTGCCCAAAAGTGGCAAAAATCGATTAAGATTAAATAGCTTTAAGCTAAGGGGGCGGAACAAACGAGGCTCATAACCTTGAGGTCGTTGGTTCAAATCCAACCCCCGCAACATTCATTGCTTTTAACATCTAAATTTGGTATAATTTAGATGTGTTGATATCTCTAATTTTTGTAAATATTTTGGCTTGGGTGTCCTTTTTTAGCGTTATTTTACTGACTAATCCCCAAAGTGCCGGCATATTCGGCGCCGTTGTTTTATGTATAAGTTTGTTAATGGGCTTGGTTTGTCTCGGACTCTTAATATGGCAGTTGAAAATCCTGAAAAAAAAATTAATAAAAGACCTGCAAAAAAGACATGACCCTGAAGCCGAAAGGCTGAAGCGTTTTCTTGCCATGCCCGATTTGACGCGAACTCCGGATAGCCCGCTGTCGGAACTTGCCAAACGCATTGTCAGTTTACCTCGTTTTTCAGGATATAAAAATTTAACCGTGCCGGAAATTATTGAATATGGCATAAGTTTTGACCTCTTCAATTTTCCTCCGGACCATCCGGCCCGAAAACCGACCGATACCTATTTTGTCGATAAAAATCACGTTCTGCGGACTCACACCACGGTTATGTGGTACTACCATCTGAATCTGCCCGATGTAAAGAATAAAATTAAAAAAGGCGAACCGGTCGGCGCGTTATCGTATGGCAAGGTTTACCGTAAAGATGAAATAGACCGCCAGCATATGAATGTATTCCATCAAATGGACGGTTGGTATTTGTGCCGCAAAAAAGACCATATTATAACCATAGACGATTTGAAGGAAGTTCTGGTTGAAATAGCTCAAACAATTTTTGGCAAGAAAATCAAATATCGTTTTAATGTTGACGATTTTCCATACACGGACCCGTCCATTGAAATGGAAGTCCAGGTAAATCACCCTGCGGGTGACCACCCGAAGGGTGGTAAATCTCCATATGTAGAAGTTCTGGGCGCCGGCGTGGTGAGAAAATGCGTTTTAAAAAATCTCGGCGTTGATCCGAAGGAATATAATGGTTGGGCGTTCGGATTCGGCCTTGAACGGCTGGCTCTCATAAGCATGGACTTGCCCGACATCCGGCTTTTGTGGTCGCAAGATAAAAGAGTTAAAAAGCAATTGAAATTGGGTAATAAATACAGAGAAGTTTCTAAATTTCCGCCCATTATTCGCGATGTTTCGTTTATAGTCGACAAAAATTTTATTCCCAATGATTATTTTGATTTGATAAGAGATTTGGGCGGCGATCTGGTTGAAGAAGTGCGGCTTTTGGATAAATACTCCAATTCCAAAAAGTTCGGAGCCGATAAATTAAGCTACACATACCGTATCGTTTACAGAAGCGCCGACAGGACTCTTTTATCGGATGAAGTGGATAAAATCCAGAAGAAAATCTATAACGAAACTGCCAAAAAATTTAACGCGGAAATAAGATAAAAATGATTAAAGAAACAAAAAAAGAAAAAGAACCGACATATACAGCAAAAGACATTTATGTTTTGGAAGGCCTGGAACCGGTTAGAAAACGGCCGGGAATGTATATCGGCTCAACTGGTCCCGACGGCCTGCATCATTTAATTTGGGAAGTTTTTGACAACTCTCGGGACGAGGCGATGGGGGGATTCGCCAAAAACATAGAGGTTATTTTGCTTCCGGAAAATAAAGTAAAAGTGATTGATGACGGGCGCGGAATTCCGGTTGAATTTCACAAGCAAACCAAAAAATCGGCTCTTGAAACGGTTATGACCACTCTTCACGCGGGCGGTAAATTCGGCGGCGAATCCTATAAAATTTCCGGCGGTCTTCACGGAGTCGGCGTTTCGGTTGTTAACGCTTTGTCGCGCTGGTTAAAGGTTGATGTTTGCCGGGATGGCATTGTTTGGACTCAAGAATACGAACGGGGCAAGCCGACCGGAAAAGTTAAAAAAACCGGAACTTCCAAAATAACGGGTACTACGGTTACTTTTGAACCCGACCCGGAAATTTTCAGCACTTTTGAAAAAGGGGGAGAGTGGTTTGATGAAAAAAGAATTTTGGAACACCTGCGCGAACAGGCTTATTTAACCAAGGGCGTTAAAATAATTTTCCGCGATGAAAGAAAAAAAATTCCCGTCTCATTCGCTTTTTATTTTGAAGGCGGCTTGATTTCTTTCATTCGCTTTTTGAATAAAAATGAAAAGCCCGTTCAGGATAATATTTTTTATGTTGAAAAAACTTACGACGATATAGTTGTGGAAACGGCATTTCAATATATTGAAGACATGCGAAACGATGAATTGAGTTTTGCCAATAATATCCACACGGGCGAAGGCGGAATGCATGCCACGGGTTTCAGAACCGCGCTGACAAGAACGCTTAATGATTATGCCCGCAAAAACGGCTATGTAAAGGATTCGGAAGACAATCTTACCGGCGAGGACGTGCGTGAAGGACTCACCGTCGCCATAAGCGTTAAATTGCGGGAACCGCAGTTTGAAGGCCAAACCAAAGCTAAACTTGGCAATCCCGAGGCCAGGACCGCCACGGAAGCAGTAATCGGCGAATCTTTGGGAGAATGGCTTGAAAAAAATCCATCCGACGCAAGGAAAATTTTAGGAAAAACAATTCTGGCGTCGAAAGCCAGAAAAGCGGCCAAGGCGGCCCGCGAAACTGTTTTAAGAAAAGGAATTATGGAAGGACTGGCATTGCCCGGCAAATTGGCCGACTGTTCAAGCGACGACCCTGTGGAATCGGAACTATTTATCGTTGAGGGCGATTCGGCCGGCGGCTCGGCAAAACAGGGGCGCGACAGGAAATTTCAGGCGATTTTGCCTCTGCGCGGCAAAATCTTAAATGTTGAAAAGGCAAGAATTGACAAGATATTGGCTTTCAAAGAAATCAGGGCGCTGGTTATCGCGCTTGGCACGGCTATCGCCGAGGAATTTGATATTTCAAAGTTGCGTTACGGACGGATTATTATTATGACCGATGCGGATGTTGACGGAGCGCACATCAGGACATTGCTTTTGACGTTATTTTTCCGCTACTTTCCCGAATTGATAAACCAAGGCCATATATTTATAGCCGAGCCGCCGCTTTATAAAATTTCAAGCGGTAAAAGATCCGAATACGCCTATACCGACGAGGACAAGGCGGAAATTTTGGGGGACTTCAAGAAAGAAAAAATATTGAATCCCAATATCCAACGCTATAAAGGCTTGGGCGAAATGAATCCGGAACAGCTGTGGGAAACGACAATGAATCCGGCAAGCAGAAGCATGAAGCAAATCAATGTTGAAGACGCCGAAAAAGCCGACAAGGTGTTTGATATTCTGATGGGCGACGAAGTGGCTCCCCGCAAGAGATTTATCCAGCTCCATGCCAAAACAGTCAAAAACCTTGACATTTGATTTAATGGTTGTTAGTATATAGGCGTAAGCCTGCGGGCTTTTTTAATTAGTCAATTTTATGGGTAATTTGGAAAAAATAAAAAACTATTTTAAGGAAGTGAAGGTTGAAATGGACAAGGTCAATTGGCCATCCAGAGACACTACTATCAATTACACTTTGATAGTTATCGGCGTTTCTGCCGCCACGGCGGTGTTCTTGGGCGCTTTGGACTATTTTTTTGGTCTGGGCATAGACATCTTTTTATTTAGATAAAATATGACGCGACAGCAATCACAAGGCAGAAACTGGTATGTGCTTCACACTTATTCCGGTTATGAAGACGCAGTGGCGCGCAATTTGAAGCAGAGAATTGAATCCCTGGACATGCAGGATAAAATTTTCAATGTTTTGGTTCCGAAAGAAAAGAAAATTAAAATCAAAAACGGCAAACGGCGGGCAATTGAAGAAAAAATTTATCCGGGCTATGTTTTGGTTGAAATGATTGTTACCGACGACTCGTGGTATGTGGTCAGGAACACGCCGCGCGTTACCGGTTTTATCGGTTCGGGAACAATGCCCATTCCGGTTTCGGAAGGGGAAATAAGCGAACTCCGGAAACGAATGAGCGGCGGCGAATCAAAATATAAGATTGAGTTTTCGGTTGGCGATCCGGTTAAAATAGTTGATGGACCGTTCAAAGATTTTGACGGCAAGGTTAACGAGGTAGATGAATCTCACGGCAAGGTTAAAGTGTTGATTTCGATGTTCGGTCGCGAAACAGCGGTTGAGCTTGACTCGCTTCAGATAAAGAAGTTATAAAGTTGTGGGCATCCGCCTTCGCTAAAGCTTCGGCGGGATAGCTCATAAATTTAGCTAAAAATATTAATTTTTAGAAATTTATGGCAAAAAAGATAAAAACAATTATAAAAATTCAAATACCCGCCGGAGCGGCAACAGCCCAGCCGCCGGTTGGTACGGCTTTGGGTCCGCACGGCCTTAATATCGGCGAATTTGTCAGTAAATTTAATGTTGCCACCAAAGATATGGCCGGCGATATTATTCCGGTTGAGGTTACGGTTTATGAAGACCGGACTTTTGATATGAGATTCAAAACTTCTCCGGCAGCATCTCTGCTTAAAAAGGCGGCCGGTATTGAAAAGGCCAGCGCTAATCCGAAAAAAATCAAAGTTGGAAAAGTTACCATGGCGCAAATCCGCGAAATTGCCGAAAAGAAAATGGTTGATTTAAACGCCAATGACATTGGCGCCGCGGAAAAAATCATCATGGGCACAGCGCGAAGTATGGGCATCGAAATCGAGAAGTAATTGTGGTATTCTGGAGTCATGATTAAGTATGAGTCGGTTATTGGGTTGGAAATACACGCGGAACTGAAGACGAAAACAAAGATGTTTTGCGCCTGCCAAAACGATCCGGACGAACGCCACCCCAATGTTAATATTTGCCCCATTTGCACCGGCCAGCCGGGAACTTTGCCTGTTATAAACAGAGACGCGGTTGAGCATGTTATAAAAGTCGGTTTGGCTTTGAAAAGCAAAATTCCGGAAATCACCAAATGGGACAGAAAAAATTATTTCTATCCCGATTTACCAAAAGGCTACCAAATATCCCAATACGACAAACCGATTTGCCTGGGCGGAGAATTAAATATCCCGGTTTCTGCTCAAAAAATAAATATAACGCGGGTGCATCTTGAAGAAGACACCGGCCGACTTGTTCATTTCGGACATATCGGCCATTCTTTGGTTGATTTCAATCGCGCGGGCGTGCCGTTAATGGAGCTTGTCACGGAACCGGATTTTACCTCCGGAGAGGAAGCCAGCGCTTTTGCGCAGGAGCTTCAGCTGATTTTAAGGTATTTGGGAGTTTCTGACGCGGATATGGAAAAGGGGCAAATGCGGGTTGAGGCCAATCTATCGTTAAAGCCGATTGGCGCTAAAGAACTTGGTACAAAAGTTGAAGTTAAAAATTTAAATTCTTTCAAAGCGGTTCGCGGCGCGATTGATTTTGAAATAAAAAGACAAACGGCGGTTCTTGA
Organism: Patescibacteria group bacterium; assembly: GCA_043812515.1. Taxonomy (GTDB): domain Bacteria; phylum Patescibacteriota; class Minisyncoccia; order UBA10092; family UBA10092; genus UBA10092. The sequence continues at coordinate 5,641 of JBDRMC010000007.1, forward strand.
ACGCGGAGAAAAAATTCATCAGCAAACTCGCGGCTGGAGCGAATCAAAAGGGGAGACGGTACTGCAGAGAACCAAAGAAGAATCCCACGATTACAGATATTTCCCCGAACCCGATTTGCCGCCCATTCGTCTTACGAATGGGCGAGCCTCGCCAGTAGGCGGGCCGCCACTTGTTGATATTGAGAAGCTTAAAGCTAGCTTGCCCGAATTGCCAAGCGGAAAAAGAAAAAGATTTAAGAAAGAATATGGCTTAGTTGATAATCAAGTTAATATTTTGATTAATAATAAAAAGCTGGCCGGATTTTTTGAAAATGTCGCAAGTGAGCTTCTTGATATTGAATCTTATAATAAGAAAGAACTTTTCAATTTATCCGCCAATTATATTTTGGGCGATTTTTTGGGGCTTTTAAACGAAGCCTCGGCTGAAGTAGATGACACCAGAATAACCGCCGAAGATTTCGCCGAATTAATAGGCCTTATTCATAAAGGGACGATAACTACATCAACCGCTAAAGAAGTTCTTAAAGAAATGTGGGCAACAGGAAAAGATCCTTCTAATATTATTTATGAAAAAGATTTGGGGCAAGTCCAGAATGCCGGCGAGCTTGAAAAAGTGGCTTCAAAAATAATAAGTGAAAATCAAACTGCGGTTGCCGATTACAAAAAAGGCAAAGAAGCGTCTTTGCAATTTTTGATTGGGCAAGTTATGCGCGAAACCCGCGGCAAAGCCAGTCCGAAAATCATCTTAGATATTTTGAGTAAATTACTGAAAAAATGAATTACATATATCATATGCTATAGCATATGATATATGTAATTTGAATGTTATTGTATTGATAAAAAATCTTTAGCCAATTTTGCGGCCTGTTTTGAATTCGCGATCCAGCGGATTTTTTTGTTGCGGTTGAACCAAGTCATTTGGCGCTTGGCGTAATGCTCTATTTCTTTTTGCAATTTTTCAACCATTTCATCGTAAGATAATTTGTTTTGAAGATAATAGGCAACATAGCGGTATTCAAGGCCGAAATCTTCAAGCCGTTGCCAGCTCAAACCGGATTTTTTCAAATTTATAACTTCTTTAACCATGCCCATTTTTAGCCTTCTTAAAAGCCGTATTTTTATTGATTCTTTCAACTCTCTCATGTTGCGTTTAACGCCGATAAACAGTGTTTCGTATTTCGGATTAGATTTAAGCAGGGGGACTTTCTTGCCCGATTTGATAATTATTTCCAGCGCTCTGATTAAACGGCGGCGGTTGTTTTTATCTATATTTTTTGACCGCCGCGGGTCCAATTTTTTTAATTGAGAAAATAATTCTTTGGTTGTTTTTTTCTCAAGAGCGGTTCTTAATTTCGCGTCAGGTTTTATTTCCGGAATGGAAATATTTTCCGTTATGGCTTGAATATAAAAACCCGTCCCTCCGCAAATGATGGGGATTTTTCCGCGTTTTATTATTTTTTTAATTGCTTTTTCTGCTAATCGCTTGTATTGGGCAACAGTGAATTGTTTTTTGGGATTGGCGACATCCAGAAGATGATGGGGGATTTTTGCCATTTCTTTTTTGGTGATTTTTCCGGTGCCGATGTCCATCCCTTCATAAACTTGCCGCGAGTCGGCGGAAATAATCTCGCCATGAAATTTTTGAGCGATTTTTACTGCCAGTGAACTTTTCCCCGATGCCGTTGGCCCAACGACTACAATTATTTTTGGGTTATATCTTACTTTCAATTTCTTTTTGGATTTTTTCAATGAATTTTTCCAATTTCATCGCGCCAAGATCTCCCTTGCCTCTTTCGCGAATCGCGACAGAATCGTTTTTTTCTTCTTTGTCGCCAACGACCAAGATATAGGGGATCTTTTCAAGTTCGGCATTTCTTATTTTTTTACCAACGGTTTCATTTTCATTGTCCAGTTCCACCCGAACCCCTTCTTTTTTAAGTTTTTCTAGAATTTTTTCGGAGTATTTTAGATTTCGGTCGGTTATATTAAGTATTTTCACCTGAACGGGAGAAAGCCAAACAGGAAACGCGCCTTGATAATTTTCAACCAAAATCCCAATGAATCTTTCAAATGAGCCGAAGACGGCGCGATGAATCACCACCGGTTTTTCCTTTTCTCCCTTTTGGTTAGCGAAACTTAAATTAAACTTTTCGGCCATGTTGAAATCAACTTGAATAGTGCCGAGCTGCCATGAGCGATTTAGGGAGTCTTTGACGTGAATTTCTATTTTAGGGCCGTAAAAAGCTCCTTCTTTCGGTTGAAGTTCGTATTTTATTTTATTTTGTTTTAAGGCCTCAGCCAAAGCGTCTTCGGCTTTATCCCACAATTTTTTATCGCCCATGGCTTCATCCGGTCGAGTGGCAAGAAAGTAACTGGTTTTAAAATTGAAAATTCCATAAAAACCATTTATTAAAATAATCAGCCGGTTGATTTCTTCAACCAGTTCGTCAATTCTCACATAAATATGGGCGTCATCCATAGTTATTTGTCTCACTCTGAAAAGGCCGTTCAACACGCCCGAAAGTTCTTTCCTGTGAAGCCGTCCGATTTCCGAAAATCTTAAGGGCAAATCCCGCCAGCTTCTGATTTTGGATGAATAAATAACGGTGCTTTCCGGGCAGTTCATCGGCTTTAAAACAAAGGTTTGTTTATCAACCATCAAGGAAAACATTAATTCTTTATAAAACTGGAAATGACCCGATTTTTCAAAAAGGTCTTTTCTAACCATAATCGGAGTTGATATTTCCTTATAATCCTCTTTATCAAGCGCCTCGCGGATTGCTTTTTCAAGTTCTCTGAAAATTATCATTCCTTTGGGATGCCAAAAAGGCGCGCCCGGGGCAATTTCATTAAATGAATACAAATCAAGCTGGATGCCCAACTCCTGATGGCTTAATGTATTTTTATTTTCTGTTTTTTCCATTTTTAATATTTAATTTTTTAAGTTCTTTTTCCGTTTGTTGAAAATTCCCGCGCGCCATCGCAAATTATACCAAGCGTTCCGTTGCGCTGGGAAACCTTTCCTTGGACGATGATAATATTGTCTTCGCGCCAGATGTCGGGATTTTTTTCCAATATGTCCGGGAAAACAACTACTTCTATCTTATTAGCCCAATCTTCAAGTTTTGTAAAGAGCATCAAACGACCGTTTTTGGTGACAAACTTCTGTATGCCGGAAATCAGGCCGCCGATGGCAATTTTTTGTCCGACCAGCGCGGGTTTTATTTGATGGATGAGCAGCGATTTTTTCTCCATAATTTCACGATAATCCTGCATCGGATGTTCGGAGATATATAGTCCCAAAAATTCTTTTTCCCAAGCCAGTTTTTCTTTTTTTGCCGCCGGTTCGACATTTGCCAATTTTAGCGGCGCAACCGTTGAATATGATTCAAAAAGTCCCGTTTGGGGCGCGCCGGCGTTTTTGTTGGAGTCCCTTAAATATCGCAGAATTTCTTCTATATTGTTGTTGAGCATCCGCCTTTCATTGAAAGCGTCCAACGCTCCGCATTTTATGAGCGCTTCAAGGGATTTTTTGTTCAAATCCGATGGTGGGGTTCTTTCTAGAAAATTCTGCAAAGATAAAAATTTTTCGTTATTTTTCCTTTCTTCAATAATTCTTGAAATGGCATTGCCGCTCAAATTTTTTACCGCCGAAAAACCGAATCTGATTTTTTCGCCAGAGGCGAATCCGCCTTTGGCGGATATTCCATCCATTTCATTTTCATTTCTAACTAAGGTGAAATTTTCCAGACTTTCATTGATGTCCGGAGGTAAAATATTTAGGCCCATTTTTTTTGTTTCGTTCATCAATATGGCGATGCGGTCCATATCAAAACTTTCCGCGTTTAGAAGAGAAGCCATAAATTCCGCCGGGTATGTTGTTTTCAAATAGGCTGTTTGATAGGCGATAAGCGCGTAACAAGCGGCGTGCGATCTGTTAAAACCATAGCGCGCGAACGGCTCTATGAATTGCCATATTTTTTCCGCAGTTGCCGAGCCAATGCCATTGGCGATAAGACCGTTGACAAATTTTTCCGATTGCTCGTCAAGAAGCTTTTTTATTTTTTTGCCGACGGCTTTTCTCAAAACATCGGCTTCCGAAAGAGTAAAACCGGCCATCTGGTTGGCGATTTTAATAACCTGTTCCTGATAAATGGCGACGCCATAAGTGCTCTCCAAAATTGGCTTTAATTTAGGATGCAGATATTCAACTCTTTCCAGACCGTTTTTCCGCGCGATATAAGTCGGTATAAATTCCATCGGGCCGGGGCGGAACGCCGCTACCATAACGATAATGTCTTCCAAGCCGGTCGGTTTCAATTCTTTCAGATAACGCCGCATTCCGGCGGATTCCAATTGAAATACTCCTGTGGTGTCGGCTCTTTTCAAAAGTTCGAAAGTTTTTTCATCGTCCAAGGGAATATTGTAAATATCTATTTTTTTTCCGTAATTTTTTTCTATAAGTTCAAGCGTTTTTTCAATCGTTGTCAGGTTCCGCAGTCCCAAAATGTCCATTTTCAAAAGTCCCAAAGATTCAACTGAGCGCATATCATATTGGGTAACGAGCGCTTGCTCGCCATCCTTTTTGCCATTTGATTTTGTCGCCCATTGCAGGGGCATATATTCGGTAATCGGATTTTTGGTGATGACAACTCCGCAGGCGTGCGTTGAAGCGTGGCGGGCGACGCCTTCCAATTTTTTCGCGGTTTCAATCAACTGACGGGCTTGCGGGTCGGTGTCCACGGCCTGTTTCAATTCGGCGACGTTTTGAAGCGATTTTTCAAGCCAGCCGGTTTTCATTCCTTGGGTCGGGTTGAAGGGAATCATTTTGGCGATGGCGTCGCAAAAGCCGTAGCCGAATCCCAGAACCCGGCCCGCGTCGCGTATAGCGGCGCGGGCCGCCATAGTCCCGAAAGTTATGATTTGAGCGACGTGTTCGCGGCCGTATTTTTTGGAAATATATTCCAAAACTTCATTGCGCCTGTGGTCGGCGAAATCAAGGTCGATATCCGGTGGCGCTATGCGGTCGGGATTTAAAAATCTTTCAAAAAGAAGATTATATTTTATCGGGTCAAGATTGGTGATTCCCATTGAATATAAAATCAGCGAACCGGCGGCCGAACCACGGCCGGGACCGACGGCAATACCTTGATTTTTCGCCCAATTGACGATATCCCAAACTATTAAAATATATGAAGCAAAACCGGTTCTCTGGATAACGCCAAGTTCAAACTTAAAGCGTTCAAGAATTTCCTGTGGCGCGTTATCCAAGGATGAATAACCGAATTTTTTTTCAAAACCCAAAAGCGCCAATTTTTCCAAATAACTTTCCGCGGTTTCGCCCTCGGGCAATTCAAAATGGGGGAATTGAAGATTGCCGAATTCAAATTCAAAATCAACGGCGTCGACAATTTTTTGAGGATTGCTGATTGCCTCCGGAATGTCGCTGAAAATTTTGGCCATTTCTTCTTCCGATTGGAAAGATAAATCCATTCCCTTGAGCGACAGGCGATTCGGGTCGGAAATTTTATTGCCGGTGCCGATTGCCAGCAAAGCGTCGTGATAATCTTCGTCTTCTTTTGAAATATAATGGACGTCGTTTGAGGCGACAAGAGGGATTTCAAGTTTTTTTGAAAGCTCTATTAAATCGGCGCGAAGATTTTTATTTTCAAAATGGGGCTGGATTTCCATATAAAAATTATCTTTTCCGAAAATATCTCGGTACTCCCGCGCCGCTTCTTCGGCGGCTTCTAGTTTATTGGAAGATATAAGGTGGGGGATTTCGCCCTGCATGCATCCGGAAAGGCAAATCAATCCGTCGGCGTATTGCCGCAATAGATTTTTATCAACTCTCGGCTTGTAATAAAAACCTTCAAGATGAGCTTTTGTTACTAGCTGAACCAGATTTTTATATCCGGTTTTATTTTTTACCAAAAGCGTCAAATGAAATCGTTTATTGCCGGGCCCAGGATTTTTATCGGCCATGCCGCCGCTCGCCACATAAAACTCGCAGCCGATAATCGGTTTAAGCCCTGCCCGTTTGGCTTTTTGAAAAAATTCAACAGCGCCATAAATAGTCCCATGGTCGGTCAATGCCAGGGCTTCCATTCCAAGCTCCTTGGCGCGATTTACCAGGTCGTCAATTTTCGCCAGGCCGTCAAGCAAGCTGTAATGAGAGTGAACGTGAAGATGGGCGAACTTTGCCATAAATATATTTTTATTCTATCACTAAAAAATTATCAATCAAAATTTTTTTATCAAAAATTCTCGACAAAAACAGAATTACATATATTCAATGCTATAGCATACAATATATGTAATTTGATATTATGAGAGGCGGTGTTTGACAGACTATGTGATTTTTGTTAGTATATAAATACAGTTCGTTGACCATTTAATAATGATGAAAAGGAGGTGTTTTTATGGGGGGAAAAGGAATAACGATTAAAACATTGAAGGAAAATCCTGATGGAACGAAGTTGGCTAAAGTTGGTAAAGTGAAAGTAACAATTTGTCCTTACAAAAATCATCCGGATAAATTTTCTGATTTACGGATTCCCGGCTATTACGAACAGCCGTGGCCCGACGGATGTCTCAATTGTCATTTCTGTCACCAAACTAAGGATCTTAGCGAACTTAAGCTGGTTTGCGGATTGACACTCAACGACAGGGGATATTTCAGCGGAGTAAGCCCTCTGGGAAAATGCAAGAAGTACGTTAAAGGAAAAAGCCTTTTCCCGTGATTTTCAATGTAAAGCCAAAACCGCTTGGTTCTAAAACAGAATCAGCGGTTTTTATTTTGTGATAAATGTTGCCAAAGAAAATTTTTTATGTTAATATCGGAGAAATAAATTTATGGGTGGAGTACAGGTAAAAAGACACACAAAAGGCAAGAGAAACCGGAGACGGTCGCATTTGGCTTTGAAAAAAACCTTTTTAGCGATATGTTCAAAATGCAATAGAGAAGTTTTGCCGCATCGCGTTTGCGCTCATTGCGGTTTTTACGATGGTAAGGAAGTTATAGATGTTATGGCGAAACTGACTAAAAAGGAAAAAAAGCGCCGAGAAAAAGAGGAAGCCGCGGAACAGAAGGCGCGCGGTTCGGAACTGAATCCGGAAAAACTTTCTAAAAAAACATAAACATAATGAGATTTTTTAAAAGACCAATTTTCATATCAGTTATAGTTATTTTGGTAATTGTTTTGGGCGGTTATTTTATTTTCGCCGGCGGTAAAAAACCGGAAACAGAATTTATTACTGTTAAAAGAGGCGCTATTCTTCAAGAGGTGAGTGTTGTCGGTAATGTTAAGCCGGTTAAAAACGTTAACTTGGCGTTTGAAAAAAGCGGAAAAATCTCATTTGTCTTGGTTGAAGTCGGCGATCATGTCTCAAGTGGCGCTACATTGGTTGGTCAAAATAATTCCGAGTTTTACAGCCAGCTTGAAAAAGCCAATGCCGATTTAGAAATACAAAAAGCCGAATTTAACAAATCGGAAATTGTTCTAGATAATTATTATTCGGCCGTTTCCAATATTTTAAATGACGCTTATAACAAAGCCGACGATGCGGTACGAAAACAAGTTGACAGTTTTTTTACCGACGGAGAATCCGATACTCCGAAATTAAATTTCACGACCACCAATTCCCAGGCCCAAACCGACTCACAAAATGGCCGCTTAACCTCCAGAGCCGAGCTCGATAACTGGAAGAGTGAACTTAATAAATTGGACGCAAATTCGCGCAATGAACTAAATTTGGCGCTTTCAAAAACCGAATCTCACCTTAAAATTATTCGCGATTTTTTGCTTGACGCCATGGATTCTCTCGAAAAAGCCAACAATTTGTCCGCCGCAACTCTGGATTCTTATAAAGCGAATTTAACTACTGCAAGAACAAGCATAAACACCGCATTAACCAACATCAGCGACCAAAAACAGTCAATTAATTTACAGGGCGCGAACATTGTTTCCGAAGAAGTTTCTATCAGGTCATATGAAGCTTCGGTTGGTAATATAGAGGCCCAGATTGAAAAAACAGTTTTACGCTCCCCAATAAATGGCATTATCACAAAACAAGACGCTAAAGTGGGAGAGATTGCAGTCGCAAATTCCGTTTTGGTTTCGATTCTTTCTTCCGTTTATGAAATTGAAGCGTTTATTCCCGAAGTTGATATTGCCAAAATAAAAGTCGGCGATTCCGCCAATGTGACTCTTGATGCCTACGGCAGAGATGTTGTTTTTGAAGCAAAAGTAATCTCTATAAATCCCGCCGAAACAATGGTTGAGGGCGTCGCTACATATAAAACAACATTGCGGCTTGATTCTGGCGACAAGCCGATTAAATCGGGGATGACCGCCAATTTGGATATTTTAACCGCTCAAAAAGATGACGCGCTTATTGTTCCGCAAAGAGCCGTAACATCGGCTAACAGTGATAAATTTGTGGATATTTATGACCCGGCATCGGCTCAAAACGGGGGTATAACAACGGTTAAGGTTGTAACCGGCCTTCGCGGCTCCGACGGAAACATAGAGATTTTGGAAGGCCTGAAAGAAGACGACAAAGTAGTCATTTCTCAATGATGGCTATTATTAAGGCAGAAAAATTAGAAAAAATTTACCGCGATGAAATTGAAACAGTGGCTTTGCGCGGTCTTGATTTTTCTATTGAAAAAGGAGAGTTCATTTCAATTATGGGACCTTCCGGTTCCGGTAAATCAACCCTTCTTCATATTTTAGGGTTTTTAGACCGGCTTACGGGCGGGGATTATCTTTTTGAAGGAAAGAGCATGAATAGTTACTCCGATGAAGAATTGGCGAAGGTGCGCAATAAAAAAATGGGATTTATTTTTCAAGCATTTAATCTTCTGCCCAGAACTTCAGTTTTAGAAAATGTAAAACTGCCCTTGCTTTATTCCGATGTCAAAGAATCTCTTTGGAATGAGATGGCTTTGAAGGCGATTGATTCGGTTGGCATGGCTCACAGGATAGATTACGAACCGGCCCATCTTTCCGGCGGTGAAAAGCAAAGAATCGCCATAGCGCGCGCGCTGGTTAATGATCCCTCGGTAATTTTTGCCGATGAACCAACCGGCAATCTTGATTCAAAATCCGGCGGTCAGGTTATGGAAATTTTGGAAAAACTCCACACCGAGGGTCGCACGATTATTTTAGTGACTCACGAAACATACACCGCCGAATATGCCCATCGGTTGATTAAAATCAAAGATGGCCTTATTGAAGTTGACGAAGTCGTTGAACAGAAACACAAACATCAAAACGGATTTTTCAAATAATCCATAATTATGCGTATCAAATACACGGCAAAAACTGCATTCAGAGGGCTTACGATAAATAAAATGAGAAGTTTTTTAACTTTGCTCGGTATTGTCATTGGCATCGCGGCGATTATTTTAATAATGTCCCTGGGGCAGGGAGCTCAAAATCTTATTTTGAGCCAGATTCAAAGTATGGGCCCAAAAGTCATCGCCATTGCTCCCGGCCGCCAGCCGCAGGGGATCACCGACATGCTTGCAACTTTTACCGACTCACTTAAAGAAAAGGATATTGAAGAACTTAAAAAGAAAAATAACGTACCTCATTTGGCGGATATTATGCCGATAGTTTTTGGAAGCCAAACCGCTATTTATGAAAATGAAGCTTATCGGCCCACAATTCTCGGCGTTACCGGTCTTTTTACCAAAATCTATAATATTTATCCTTCGGAAGGCAGAATTTTTACGGATGAAGAAGTAAAAGGATATTCCGATGTGGTTATAATCGGTTCAAAAGTTAAAGACCAGCTTTTCGGCAATGACAGCGCGCTGGGGCAAAGGATTAAAATTAAAGGAAAAAATTTCAGGATTATCGGAATTTTCCCTAAAACGGGGCAGGTGAGTTTTTTAAATTTTGACGATATTGCCATTATCCCTTACACCACCGCTCAGCAATATATTTTCGGAATAAAATACTTCAATCGTGTAGTAATTGAAGTTGACAGTGAAGAAAATGTTAATCGCACGGTTGATGATATAAAAATAACTTTAAGAAACAATCATAATATTTCCGACCCGTCCAAAGATGATTTTTTTGTTGAAACTCAAGCTGAAGCCCTAAAGATGGTAAGCTCTATAACGGATATTTTCACCTTATTTTTGGCGGCCATCGCCGCAATTTCTCTTTTTGTCGGCGGTATCGGTATTATGAATATCATGTTAGTGTCGGTGACGGAACGAACGAGAGAAATCGGCCTTCGCAAGGCGCTTGGCGCCACCGGCAAGAATATTTTAATTCAATTTCTTCTTGAAGCGATCATTCTTACAACTATGGGCGGAATAATCGGCATTGCGTCAGGGGTTTTCCTTTCATTTATCATTTCTTTTATTTTAGGGAATTATTTAGCGTTGGCGTGGCAGTTTTCAATTCCGATTCCGGCAATAATCTTAGGGCTTGGTGTAGCTACTCTTATCGGCCTTGTTTTCGGCATCTATCCGGCCCGCAAAGCTTCCCGCAAAAGCCCGATGGAGGCATTGCGATACGAATAATTTATGAATAAAAAACTATTGTTATTTATAATTGGGCTTATTATTTTAGCGATTGCCGGCGTGGTTATTTTTTATAATTCTGATTCACCGCCGATAAATAATGATTTTATTCAATCAACCGCGCAAGCGCCGGCAGTAGAGGGCGATATTATTAATTCCGGTATCGCCGGCAGAGTGGTCTTGTTGGGTGGCGGACCGTATGAATATGAAGCATCTCTTGAAATTTTCTCCGCCAAAGGCGGATCCGCCTCTGGCGGAGAAAATGATACGCCCTTTATTTCAATCCGGACTCACAGTGATGGGACTTTCCAGATTCCTTTGCGTCCCGGCTCTTATATTTTGAAACCCACGGATCCCGATGGTTCCATCGCGCCGGCTCGCGACAACTATCCTTTTACGGTGGGCAATGGACAATGGCTTCAGGTTAGAGTTGAATATAGATAACATGACTGACCAGGTTCAGGAGATAAAAGAAAAACTTAATATAGTCGACGTAATCTCCGGCTATATCCGCCTGCAAAAAGCCGGCATCAACCACAAAGGATTGTGTCCGTTTCATAATGAGAAGACGCCGTCATTTATGGTTTCGCCGTCGCGCCAAAACTGGCACTGCTTCGGCTGCGCCGAAGGCGGCGATATTTTTACGTTCATTCAAAAAATCGAAGGCGTCGAATTTCTGGAAGCGCTGAAAATTTTAGCGGAAAAAGCGGGAGTGGCTTTGAAATACAGCGACCCGAAATTGCGGACCGAAAAAGACAGAATTTATGAAATCTGCGAAAAAGCAACTCAATTTTTTTCCGCTTCATTAAATAATACGGGTGATATTTCAGATTATCTTCGCAAAAGGGGGGTGCGGGAGGAAACCGTAAACGAATGGCGGCTCGGTTACGCGCCGGATTCCTGGAATTCACTTTTGTCATTTTTATCAAAGCAGGGCTATCGCGAAGCGGAAATGGAAAAAGCCGGTTTGGTTATCCAGGCAGTAAAATATCACGACAGGTTCAGAAACCGTCTGATGTTTCCGATTTTTGATTCCAACGGGCGCGTAGTGGCTTTTTCCGGCCGTATCATGGGCGACATTATTCCTTCCAAAACTGAAAGAGCCGACAGCGGCAAATATGTCAATTCTCCGGAAACGATTTTATATAGCAAAAGCAAAATTCTTTACGGTTTGGATAAGGCAAAAACGGAAATAAGAAAAGCCGATAATGTAGTTTTGGTTGAGGGACAAATGGATGCGATTCTGCCGTGGCAAGACGGAATAAAAAATATTGTGGCGACATCGGGCACGGCTTTAACCGAAAATCATCTTTCAATTTTGAAACGGCTCACCAACAATTTAATTTTAGCCTTTGATATGGACGATGCCGGTTTTCGCGCCACCAAACGCGGTATTGATTTGGCGAATGAATTGGGATTCGGCGTTTCGGTTTTGGACATTTCTTCGGGCAAAGACCCCGCCGATTTCGTCAAAGAACGGCCGGGAGAATTTGCCAAGCTTGTTTTGGAGAGCCAGCCGATTATGGCTTATTATTTCAACCGGGTGTTCGGTAAATTTTCAGCCGACAAAATTGAAGGAAAAAAATTCATTGCCATAACCTTGCTTCCCGAAATAAAGCGTTTGCCCAGCGCCGTGGAAAGAAGCGGCTGGCTCAGAGAACTGTCACTGCGACTGGGGGTTTCCGAAGGCGACCTGAAAGAAGAAATGGAACGCCCCGATGCCGAGATTGACGTGCCGTTGAGAAATGCTGTCCCTTCGGGCCAAAAGGCCGATTCAACTTCGGAACGGGGACGACGGGGACGGCGAGAAATTTTGAGCGAACGCCTTTTGGCGTTATTATTAAAAAAGCCGGAATTTATCGCCGAAGCGGTTAAAGCGGCCGCTATTTTACCTAAAAACGATTTTGAAATCTTAAGCGCTTTAGTGGCGAATCAAAACGAATTTTCCGCGACAAGGGCGGCGCTTTCCGCGGATTTGCGCCCGCGGCTCGACTTTTTATATCTTGCCGGCGATTACGAGTTGGAAAAAGCGGATGCCAATTTTAATATCGGCGATGAAGTGAAACTTTTAATTAAAGAAATCGAACGCGAACGCCACAAAGAAAGTTTACAAAAAATCGGCCAGCAAATAAGAAAATGCGAGGCGGAAGAAGGCCTCGATATGAATCAATTGACGGAGGAATTCCAAAACGTTACCAATAAACTCTATAAAATAGATGAAAACAAAAAATAAAAAAAATACTGCTAGAAAAAAACAAGGCAAGAGCCCGAAAGCGATTAAGAGAGCCGCAAAAGATGCGAGACTCAAAAACAGGTTGAAATCCAAATTGAGAAAAAAAATAAAACCGGCGCCGAAAGTTAATAAGAAAGAGCGGATTTTCGAAGGACGCGTTCAGGCCATAATCAGTCGCGGTCGGGAGAGAGGATTTATCACCGAAACGGAAATTTTAAAATTTTTTCCGGATGTTGAAAAAGATATCACGGAACTTGAACGTCTTTATGACCGCTTGGAAGAAGCGAGCATTAAAGTTGAGGAGAGCCGGGAATTTATAGAAGAGGTAATTCCGGAGCCGAGCGAAGAGGAAATCAACAAGGCGTTGAATATTGAAGCGGATGACACAATAGCCTTTGATTCGGTGCAATTATATCTCCGAGAAATCGGCAAAACCCCGCTTTTAACAAGCGACGAAGAAAAAGAATTGGCGAAAAAGAATGAAAAGGGCGACCTTGAAGCGCGAAACAAATTGATTCAGTCAAACTTGCGGCTGGTCGTTTCAATCGCCAAGCGCTATATCGGCCGCAGTCCGAACTTGACTCTTTTGGATTTGATTCAAGAAGGAAATATGGGACTGGCGCGGGCGGTTGACAAGTTTGATTACCGCCGGGGTTTCAAATTTTCAACATACGCCACTTGGTGGATAAGGCAGGCGATAACCAGAGCGTTGGCCGACCAGTCGCGCACCATCAGAATCCCGGTACACATGGTTGAAACTATTTCCAAATATACTCAAATGAAACGGCGGTTGTTCCAGGATTTGGGCAGAGAACCGTTGCCGGAAGAAGTTGCCTCCGAAATGGGCATTGATATTGAAAAAGTCCGCCATATAATAAAAATTTCCCAAGACACGATTTCTTTTGAATCACCGGTCGGCGACGACGAAGATGATTCATCGCTTGGCGATTTTATTGAAGACGAAAAAGGAATAACGCCGGTGCAATCGGCGGCGATGCGCCTTTTGGCCGACCAGATAAAAGAAATTATCAATGATCTCCAGCCGCGGGAACAGAAAATTTTGAAAATGAGATTCGGTCTGGAAGACGGGGTGGCGCACACGCTTGAAGAAGTCGGCAACGAATTCGGGGTTACCCGCGAGCGTATCCGCCAGATTGAGTTCAAAGCGCTGGAAAGAATTCGCCAGCATCATAATCTAAAAAAACTTGAAGGATATTAAAATTGCAAATTTTCTAAGATTATTGTAGAATTCCCCGAGGTAAAAAGGGTTCATTGAAATATAATAAAAGTTTCGGAAGGGAGGATATAATTGAGAAATAAGAAGTTTTTGGCGATTCGCGAGGAGATTCGCAAAATGATGCAATCTTCTCAAGGACATTTGTCCTGTAAAATAGGGAAAAAAAGAGAAGAAAAAATAAAAGAATCTCTCCAAGAATTGAAAGAAGGGGGAATTATTCGTGATTTTTTACAGACAAATAAGCTTTCTTTCCCGGATATTGTAAGAGGGATTGATTTTTTTGTTATTCATGTAAGTGGCGCGAAATACAAGGTTTGCCCTCTTTCCGTTACAGGAGAGAGGTGGGTGAAAGGGGACCAGGATCGGCATCCAAATGTTCCAGTTGTTGCGATAGATCTTTCCGATACTTCCAATGCCATAAAAGGCAAAATTATGGAGGCGATAGGCCAAAATAAATAGGGGCTCTTTGTAGTGAATATCTTTACAAAGAGCCTTTTTAAATTTAGTATGTATTCGTATATTCCGACATAGCGAAATGGGTGGAAGCGAGCAAGCGAGCTTTCACGGGCGTTCAATAATTTTATACTTTGCTGAACTCCGACATAGCTCAACGGTAGAGCGACTCCCTGTTAAGGAGTGGGTTCCTGGTTCTGCGCCAAAGGCGCATCCGCCTCTGGCGGAGAATCCTAAAACATTAAATAATTTTAAATATAGATATCTGCGCTCCGACATAGCTCAACGGTAGAGCGACTCCCTGTTAAGGAGTGGGTTCCTGGTTCGAATCCAGGTGTCGGAGCGGAGATATCTATATCGCACGGGCATGTATTATATTTATGTTATTAAAAGTTTGATTCACAATACTAGATATGTTGGCAGTACTGACAGAATAGAAAAACGAATTTCGGAACATAATTTAGGAAAGTGTCGTTACACGAGCGGTCGTCAGCCTTGGAAGTTAATATATCAAGAGGAATACAAAACACGAGGCGAGGCAATGAAAAGAGAAAAATTTTTAAAGTCTGGCATAGGTAGAAAATATTTGGATAAAGTATTAAAACAATTGTAGGTTCTGCGCCAAAGGCGCATCCGCCTCTGGCGGAGAATCCAGGTGTCGGAGCAAATTTCTTTTAGTCAACCTTATATGGTTGTGATATGATTTTTATATGAATAAAAGTAGAATAATATACTCCATTCTCGCAATATTATTTGGGGTATTTATGTTTGTGTATGGTGAAATTGACGATAGTCCTGGAGGGCAGTTGCTCGGACTTATAGCAGTTATTATCGGCATTGTGGGCGTGATAAAGAGCAAGAAAAAACATTCTAATTAAAATAAGTTCTAGCGTCGTGCAGCGTTTGGAGCATCATTGACATTCCCATTATTTTATTGTACTGTTTGTTTTTATGATACAAAAACAAGCAGACAAACCTTTATTGGAAGCGGAAATGACCTTTAACGGCCTGGGAATAATCCCGGGTCTTCTTGATGTGATTTCAAGATTAGGATTTAAAACCCCAACTTCAATACAACATAAAACAATCCCCGCGGCTATTGAAGGTAAAGATATTATTGGCATAGCTCAAACGGGCACGGGCAAAACTTTGGCTTTTGGCATTCCTTTGATTCAGCAAATTTTAAAAACAGGAAAAGGAAAAGGGTTGATTATATTGCCAACCCGCGAATTGGCTTTGCAAATAAATGAGACCATACAAAAAATAGGGAAGGGATTCGGCATAAAAACAGCCGTGTTAATTGGCGGGGAATCTATTCACCATCAAATACAAACAATCCGCGGCAATCCTCATGTTATTATTGGCACTCCGGGAAGAATTGTTGACCACATCGGTCAAAGAACTCTAAATTTACATGATGTTAAAATTTTGATTTTTGATGAAGCCGACAGAATGTTTGATATGGGTTTTGCTCCGGAGATAAACAAAATATTGCAAGTAGTCCCCAAGGACAGGCAGACCATGTTGTTTTCGGCAACAATGCCGGATGGCATTGTGAAAATTGCCGGAAATCACATGAAGCTCCCCGTCAGGGTAGAAATAGCTCAATCCGGAACTACCGCTGAAAATATTGAACACGAGCTTTTTGTTGTTAAAAAAAACCAGAAAATTCAGCTATTAAGAAAAATACTTGAAGAGTACAAGGGAAGTGTTTTGGTTTTTTTAAGAATTAAATTTGGCGCAAGGAGAATTTGTAAAGATTTGCATAATATTGGAATTTCCGCGGCAGAAATCCATTCCAACAGGTCTCTCGGTCAAAGAAAAGAGGCGTTAGAAGGGTTCAAGCTCGGCAAATATAGGGTACTCGTGGCGACCGATATTGCTTCACGCGGTATAGATGTAAAGGGTATTGAATTGGTCATTAATTTTGACCTTCCCGAAAACTCGGAAGATTATGTCCATCGTATTGGAAGAACCGGCAGAGCCGGCATGAATGGCAAAGCCATTTCCTTTGTTTTGCCGGAGCAAGGGTCTAAAGTCAGGGAGATTGAAAAATTAACCAGACTTCGCTTGCCTGTTTCAAAATTACCCAATCTTTCATCTTATGACAGAAGAAGATAAATTTGACAAATCGCATAGAAATATGCGATTTTGATTTATCAATGTTTTGAGTTTTCAGGTCTTTTACAAATACAAAGAGAGGAGAAAGCCGTGATAATAATCTTTGATTGCGATGGCGTTCTGCGGTCGGCGAGTTGGGAGGGGCTTTACATGGCCTATATAAAACTTATCGAAACCCACGGAAAAAAATATACGGATTATTTTACCGATTTAGAAAGCTTTATGGCTTGGTGGCACCCGGATTGGCACAGAAATAATAAAAAATTGGGTTTGCCACTGTATAAAACGGAAGAAATCGACACGATATTTCACGAAGTTTACGATTCGTACATTCATTTTTTTAAGTGGGCGCCGGAAATCTTGCGAGAACTCCACCGTAAACATCTGCTTACTCTGCTGACATCGTCCGCGGAAAGTTCGGTCCGAAAATTTCTGGCTGGCGCGAACAAATATTTTGAATGTGTAATCGGCTGCGAGCGCGTGAAAAAATTAAAACCGAACCCGGAAGGCATTCATCTGATAATGCGAAAATTTCCCGATGTTTCCGAAGAGGAATTTATTTTAATCGGCGACATGGATGTTGACATTCAAGCCGGAAAAAACGCCGGAATAAAAACTGGGGCAGTAAGCTGGGGGTTCGGCGTAAAAGAAGAACTTTTATCGCTCAACCCGGATATGTTTTTCGACACTCCGGAAGATTTGTTGAAAATATAAATTATACCGCCCTCCGGGCGGTTTTTTCTTTTCTAAATATAGGTGTCCGACACCTATATTTGGTGGATATCTATACTTGCCTTCAAATTGAAAGGTGGTAAAATTAAATAAAAACATGGAAACACCTGTAGAAGCACCTAAAAAAGAAATTTTAATAATAGCCGCGGTTGTTTTAGTAATCGGTTTAGCTGTCGGAGGTTATTTTTGGTGGGATAGCTGGAAAAACTCCATTTCCTCGGGAATTCAAACTTTGGAAAACATTGGAGGAACGGCGGACAAAATAACCGAAAGCGCGACAAAGGGCGTCTTGCCGTCGATAGGAATAAATCCTTTGGAAAGCAAGCCCGATGTCAATCCGGCCGACAAAGCCAACCCTTTTAAAAATATTATAACCAACCCATTTCAATAATATGAAAACAAAATATTTTATTGGTTTTATTGTTATAAGTTTGGCGCTGGCCGGTTCGGTGGCGTGGGCGCAAAATGTCCAATATCCGGTTAAAGAATTAGGGGATTGCAAAGATAAATCCGCTTGTAAAACCTATTGCGATAAATCAGAAAACGCGGAGGCCTGCGTAAATTTTGCCGAAGAGAATAACTTAATGTCTAAAGAGGAAATCAAGGTGGCCAAAAAATTTATGGCGGCGGGCAATAAAGGCCCGGGCGGTTGCAATGGTAAAGATAATTGTGAAAATTTTTGCAACGACATAGCCAATATTGATGAATGCGTCGCTTTTGCCGAAAAAAATAATTTAATGTCTGCAGGAGAATTGGATGAGGCCAAAAAAGTCCAAGCCGCAATCAGAAGAGGAGTGAAACCACCTTCTTGCGGCAATAAAAAACAATGCGATATCTACTGCGAAGAGTCGGAGCATATGGAAGAATGTATCGCTTTTGGCATAGAAGCGGGCTTTATCCAGGGGAAAGAACTTGAAGATGTTCAAAAAATGTTGGCTGCCGTCAAAAGAGGAATAAAACCGCCTCCTTGCAAGGGCAAAGAAGCATGCGATATTTATTGTTCAAGCCCGGACAATATGGAAGTGTGTATGAATTTCGCTATAGAGGCCGGTTTTATGAATGAAAGTGAAAAAGCCGACTCTCAAAAAATGCTTGGGGCGCTTAAAAAAGGAGTCAAACCGCCTAATTGCCGCGGCAAAGATGAATGCGACGCCTATTGTTCACAGGATCAACATTTTGATGAATGCACCAAATTTGCCGAAGCGGCCGGGTTTATGACTTCAGAAGAAGCAGTAATGGCTCGCAAGACCGGAGGCAAAGGCCCAGGCGGCTGTAAAGGAAAAGACGAGTGTGAAGCTTTTTGCAATAATCCCAATAATCAAGAAACATGTTTTAATTTCGGCAAAGAAAACGGAATGATTCCGGAAGCGGATTTAAAGAAAATAGAAAAGGACAGACTCAATCGGAAATTTCAGCCGGCTCCCGGCGCGGTAAATCCGGGCGGCCAAATAATGCCTCAACAAGCCGGCCCTAAACCCAATGAGCAAATGCCACCTCAAGAGAATCGAGAAAGAATGATGCCTAGAGAAAATGGACCGGGAGCGGGCGGGGGAACCGCGCCTGGGGAATTTGTCCCCATGCAACCGCGAATAGAACAAACAGCTCCCGCGCCAGCTCCAGAGCCTCAAACATTGCTTAAATATTCGCCTTTCGGTGTAATTTTGAAGTTTTTCTTAGGCCAATAATTGCGGAAACAATCGGTAATGGAGTAGTATTCCGCCATGGAACCGTTGGCGTCAAAAATCAGGCCTAAAACCTTGGAGGAATTCGTCGGACAGGAACATCTGGCCGGTGAAAACAGGCCTTTAAACATCGCCATAAAACGAAAACATTTGTTTTCGTTTATTTTCTGGGGCCCTCCGGGAACCGGAAAAACAACATTGGCGAAAATATACGCCAACAGCTTAAACGCGAAAATCTACGAACTGTCGGCGGTCTCGGCCGGAAAAAACGATGTCAAAAAAATATTGGATGAAGATTCGGGAGGAATTCCCAAAGTTTTATTTTTGGACGAAATTCACCGCTTCAATAAATCCCAGCAGGACTTTCTGCTTCCTTATGTCGAGAAGGGGGAAATAACTTTAATCGGCGCCACCACCGAAAACCCGAGTTTTGAAGTGATACCGCCTTTGCTTTCCCGGTGTCGGGTTTTTGTTCTGAATGAACTTTCGGAAGACAACATGAAGGCCATTATAAAACGAACCGGGCTGGAAATGGATGAGGAAGCGGAGAATTGGCTGGTGAATATGGCCAATGGCGATGCCCGGCAGGCGCTCACTATGCTGGAAAATACCAGCGAACTTTACAAAATAATCACAGTAGAAAATTTAAAAAATACCCTCCAGTCAAAGTTTTTAAGATACGATAAAAAAGGGGAGGAGCACTACAACACTATTTCCGCTTTTATCAAAAGCATGAGAGCCGGCCAGCCGGACGCGGCTTTGTATTATATGGCGCGGATGATTGATTCCGGCGAGGACCCCAAATTCATAGCCAGAAGAATGGTTATTTTCGCTTCAGAAGATATTGGGCTGGCGGTGCCGACAGCGCTGGTGGTGGCAAATGATGTTTTTCGGGCCGTGGAAACAATCGGATTGCCCGAATGCGGAATCAACCTGGCGCACGGCGTGGCCTATCTGTGCCAATGTAAAAAAGACCGGAGCGCCCATGATGGATATATGGAAGCGATGGAAGATGTGAAAAAATTCGGCAACTTGCCCATTCCTTTAAACTTGCGCAATCCAGAAACAAAACTGATGGAGGATTTGGGTTATGGCGAAGGATATGAAAAATATTCCCAAGAATCTTATCTCCCCGACAAATTAAAAAATAAAAAATATTTGAAGAAATAGGCCAAATGGGAGTATTATTAAATAGAGATCTTTGAAAATAATATAAGGAGGTGATTTCCAATGAGGCAAAAAACAGCGCATCTTTTTATTTTTCTTTTGGTTTTATTTTTTCTTTCAGTTGAGATTGCGATGGCCGAAGCGAGTATACCGGAAGTGAAGAAACTACAGGCTGAATTTGAAAAAATTGTCGGATTCAAATTAACACTGGAAGAAAATTATTTACAGTTAGTTCTAGAAGACGCTATCAGAAAAATTTTAAGCATTAAAGAAAATGGCCATTCTCAATTTTTTATTTATATTGATCGTAATCCTGAAGAGCAAGTTATTCTGGTTTGTTTTTTCGATTCAGCGCGCAAAAGTATAACCGTCATCGGCGCCGATAAAATTTCCACCGGCAATCAGAATCGGCGAGGTTATTTTATTACTCCAGTTGGTATTTTTGAGCACGCAACTAAAAATGGTGGTTATCGGGCCTTGGGTACCAAAAACGAAAAAGGCTGGCGGGGGCTTGGCGCCAAAGACAGCCGCATTTGGGATTTTGGCTGGCAAAAAACCCACAAAAACAATCAAGAAATTGAAATCCGGCTTTTACTGCACGCCACCGATCCGATTTTTGGGGAATCAAGATTAGGCAAGGTTGATTCCAAAGGATGTATCCGCGTCTCGGGCAAACTAAATAAATTTTTAGACCATTTTGGCTTGCTGGACCGAGAATATGAAATTAATAAAGACAAAAAATCAATTGCTTGGTTGCTAAAATCCGATCGCGAACCCTCAATATTCGCGGGCAAATATATGCTGGTAGGCGATTCGTCGAAGCGGTGAGATCATATCAACCCGCTTTTTATTTTTATTTTACAATCCCGGCCAAATGGGGTATTGTTAAAACGAAGTTTATGAATAAAAAACTAATCACAATTATCATAGTAATTATTGCGATCGCCGCCGCTGGCGCGGTGGCATGGTGGCAACTGGCGAAAAAAGAAGCACTGACTCCTGTTTTGAATCCTCCGGCGACAAAAGACGACCTTATCCGTCTTGATGCTCCGCGTCCGGGTCAGGTTATAAAAAGCCCGCTTGTTATTACCGGAGAAGCGCGGGGTAACTGGTTTTTTGAAGCGAGTTTTCCGGTTTTTCTGGTAAACTGGGACGGACTTATAATCGCGGAAGGCATCGCCACCGCAAAAGATAATTGGATGACGACAGAATATGTTCCGTTTGAAGCCAAGCTTGATTTTACAATAGATAAAAACACATATAGCAACAGGGGAGCGCTGATATTAAAAAAAGACAACCCATCCGGCCTGCCTGAAAATGATAATGCGCTTGAAATCCCGATAATCTATGAGGGGATTGCGGAACCTCCCGCCACAGCTTGCACCCAAGAAGCCAAACAATGTCCCGACGGCTCCTACGTCGGCCGCACCGGCCCGAATTGCGAATTCACGCCCTGCCCGTAACATTTGACAAATCGCATAGAAATATGCGATTTTTGATTAGCAAATATGGTTCTTACGCAGGGAGCCAAAAAACGATGCCTCAAGGAATGCCTCAAGAGAGAAGACTTGCTTGCGCCTTGTTGATGGTGAAGTAATTCGCGTTCAGGTGGAGCGCGAAATTGGAGGATGAGTTCACCAATGGTATAGATGTCTTCCAGGAGATGTTACTTGTCGCAGTGACGGCATAACATCGTTCCAAAGGAAAGCCAAGGTGCAAAAAAGGGCTTACCGATAAGGGGACGCCCATACCAACTTTCCTCTCCCTGCAATAAAATATTACCCCCGCTTAGCGGGGGTTTTTATTTACAACTTTAGCCAAATTAGCTAAAGTACTTAAAACGGCTATGAAAAGTAAAGAAAACAATTTTGCATACATTGATGGCGCTAACCTACATAAGGGTGTAGCAGAATTAGGTTGGAAATTGGATTATAGGCGATTTCGCGTGTGGTTACGGGATAAATACAATGTTCAAAACGCATATCTTTTCATTGGCCTTGTTCCAGACAATAAAGATCTATATACGAGCTTGCAGGAAATGGGTTATTTGCTGGTATATAAAGAAGTAACTTATGACGGCACTGGAAAAGTAAAAGGCAATTGTGACGCCGAACTAGTGCTTAAAGTTGCTGTAGATTATTATGAAAAGCAATTTAATAAAGCGGTTATTGTGGCAAGCGATGGCGATTACGCTTGTTTGGTTAAGTTCTTGAAAGAAAAGAGCGCGTTTCTATCTTTGGTTTCTCCCAGCAACAAATGTTCTTATCTTTTAAGAAAGTTAAACATTCCTATTGTTTATTTAGATGCGAAGAAAAGTAAGTTTGATCGACAGGTTTATAACGAAAAAGCCCCCATTAAGGACAAGCCTTAACAGGGTCTTTTTCATAATGATATTTACAGTATAGCAAGCGTTTGCTAAAAGTCAACACTTATCCACAATGATAAATTTATTAAAATTCCTAAACCATGCTCTCAATTTTAATAATAATCGGGGTGGTGGTTGTGGGGATTATTGTCGCCATCATCATCAATTCCGGCGAATAATAACACTCCAACATTCTGCAGAATGTGAGAATGTTATTTTTTATTCTGTAGAGAATTTGTTAAAATAAAATAAAACAAAAACATAGATACAAAAGAAAACAATTACGCATTTATAGATAGCCAAAATTTAAACCTAAGCATTCGAGAACTTGGGTGGAAACTTGATTGGCGCCGATTTCGAGTGTATCTAAAAGAAAAGTATAACGTTACAAAAGCCTTTTTATTTATTGGTTTTGTCGAGGGCAATAATGATCTCTATAAATCACTTCAAGATGCCGGTTTTATTTGTATTTTTAAACCAACTTTAAAATATAAAGATGGAACTACAAAGGGAAATTGTGACGCGGAGTTTGTATTGCAAGCGATGATTGAGTACCCAAATTATAGAAAAGCTGTTATGGTAACCGGAGATGGAGATTTTTATTGTCTGGCAAAATATTTAATTGAAAATAAAAAACTGGAAGTCATTGTCGTGCCCAACAGGGACAAATTTTCCGCCTTATTGAAATTCAAAATCTGCCGTCCATTTCTTCGATTTATGAATGATTTGAAGGATAAATTGGAGTATAAAAAAGAAAAGACCCTATAAGGACAAAACCTTATAGGGGGATCTTTTCCGTTGGTGATATTTGCAGTATAGCAGATATTCGCTAAAAGTCAACACTTATTCACAGGTCGGGGGTCATTATAAAAAATAAATTTATGGAAAATTATAAGGGCGTAATAATTGAAGAAAGTTTAGAAAATAAAGACGTTTTAAAAGAGGTTAAGATTTTAGAAACTGAGGTTGAGCCGGTGACTAGCGAGCATGAAACTCCTTGGCTTAAACAGTGGACTTTGCATACTGTAGAAATTTCTGAAGATAATGCGGAGGCGATTGCCGAAAAAATAAGCCATGCGCTAGATAGGGGACATGGCGCTTCTTGGTATGCGGATTTTAAAAATAATGAAACGCATTTTATAATTTTCCGCGATAAAGTTTTTAAGATAGATAGAAAAAGTAAAGAACAATACGACAA
This sequence comes from Patescibacteria group bacterium, assembly GCA_043812515.1. Taxonomy (GTDB): domain Bacteria; phylum Patescibacteriota; class Minisyncoccia; order UBA10092; family UBA10092; genus UBA10092. The sequence continues at coordinate 29,372 of JBDRMC010000007.1, forward strand.
AGCGAAAGAATATGGAATTTCTTTAGGAATTCCCGAGCATCAAGTTGATTTTCATCCGGATATTAAAGAATGGGAAAGATAAAACCCCTAAACCATGCTCTCAATTTTAATAATAATCGGGGTGGTGGTTGTTGGGGTTATTGTGGGTATAATTGTTAATTCTGGAGATAAATAAAAGGTGGTATAATAAACTCAAGAATGGGGATTATAATTAAAAAAATTTATGAAAAAAAGCGACATGGTTAGGGGAGTGGCGGAGGCGGGGGTTTGGTATGTTTTTATATACTATTTCCTCTATGCCTTGAAAAACTCTGTAGAACTCTGGCAGGCGGCTTTGGTTCTTTTGGTCTTGGCGTATGTCGGCGTTTGGGTTTGCCCGTGGGTCCGCTACACCGACAGCTGGCGCAAAATGATGGGCGGGGAATAAAGGTCGATTATAAATTATTAAATTATCATATATATGGACTCAGTAAATTCGCATAAAGTGGGTATAGTGTTTGGAGGGATGATGGCTATTGTTCATGCCGTTTGGTCGCTCATGGTTTTGTTGGGAATGGCCAAGCTGTTCATGGATTGGATTTTAGGTTTGCATTTCTTGAGTTTCCAATACAGTATTGACCCGTTTGCATTTTTAAGCGCCTTAATGCTTGTTATTGTAGCCGGTGTATTTGGCTATATTGTAGGATATATTTTCGGCTGGCTCTGGAATTTGGCTCACCGCACATCGCACGGCCAGTAGAATACTTTTCTGCAAACTCATAAAAATATAGGTGTCCGACACCTATATTTTATGTATTTGACTTTTTGAGTCAAAATCTCTATCCTATAAACAGATTTGTGAGGCGGAAAAGACCTTTGACAAAGAGAGAGAGGTAGTTGAGATGAGAGCAAGAACAAACAAGAGATGGGCATGGGTTTTCATTATCTTAATTTCGGTTCTTTTCTTTTTTGGTCTAAGTCTGGTTCTAAGTCACGCCGTTGAGGGATCGGCCGATATAAATATTGTTCATGACAGCTATGCCGAAACTCAGACGTACGAAACCTTTTTTTTGGTATTTACCGAAGAACTTCTGCGGTTTATGGAAGAAAATCGCGACAAAATCTCCGGACGGCATCGGGTATTTGTAATGGAGTTTTATAGAGTTTTTGACCCGACGGACATAATGATTTTTATATATTTGGATTTGAATATGGCGCTGAAAGAGCCTTTGTTAATTCATCGCGAAAGAGTAAGAAATTTAAATAGTTCCGAATCTGTTAAAACGTTTGCCAAGAAAACCGTTGAAAATCTTGTCCGGATTATCGGCGAAAATGGGCCGAAGAAACGCGAAATATAAAATATTCCCGGGAGAAATCTCGGGATTTTGTTATTTGTGGTACAATAAAATAAATGATGGATTGGGGATGAATGCCTGAACTGTGGAGGTGAGCCATGTATAATGTTGTTTTCAGAACCAACCTAAGGTCTAGTACTTTTAATGCGGTTACTTGGGTGCCATTTATAGACAAAAAAAATTTTGATGAGCAATACAGCGAGAAAATGCAAAAATTACACAAGGTAATAGAGCAGAATAGTTCTAAAGAACGCGCGGTTGAACTGTGCTCAACTGCGGGTATAAATTTAGTTATTGTGGCATACAAGTTGAGAGAACCTTAACCCCGCTTAGCGGGGTTTGTTGTTTACGTTAAATTAGTTAAAGTGGTATAATAAAAAAGTTGGAATTATTATAAATTAATTAAAATTTTATGAAAAAAATACTATTTTTGAGCATATTGTTAACAGTTTTGGTTGTTGTTCCGGTTGTGGCTTACGGCGCCACGTTTAAAATCGGAGAAAATTATTATCTTAATTCCAGTGAAAAAATAAACGACAATCTTTATGCCACGGCCGCCGAGGTTAATATTGCCGGCGCGACTGCCGGCGATCTGTCCGTCGCCGGTGGCAATATTATTGTATCAGGCCCCGTGAGCGCCGATTTGTCCGCGGCCGGCGGTACGCTTAATATTATTGGCAATGTTGAAGGCGATCTGCGGCTTTTTGGCGGCAATATCTTCATTTCAAGCAATGCCGGAGGCGAGCTTTTGGCCGCCGGCGGACAGGTAACTTTGATGCCCGGCTCTATTATCGGCAAAGATATTAAAATCGCCGGAGGCAGTATAAATTATGAAGGCAATGCCGGCGGAGGCGTTGTCATAAAAGGCAATAAGGTTTTTATAGACGGGGCGATTGGAAAAGATTTATCGGTTACAGCGCGGGAAATAACGCTTGGCCCGGGCGCTTTGATAAAAGGGAACTTTGACTATTATTCGCCGAAAGAAGCGACAATAGAATCCGGCGCGACTGTCCGGGGCGCTGTTAATTTTCACAAAACCGAAATGCCGGCAAAAAGGCCAATGCTAGGATTTATTTTTGGAATTTTTACCTTGGCTCTGCTCATAAAAACATTAATGTTTATCACGGCGTCTTTGGTAGCGCTGTATTTTGCCGGGGGCCATATAAAATCTATTGTTAAAGAAGCATCTTCTAATTTTTGGAGAGAGGCCGGCAGGGGATTTGTAATTCTATTTATCGCTCCGGTGGCGATTATCATCAGTTTTGCAACAGTGATAGGCATAAGCCTGGGATTGATAGCGTTATTCGTTTATCTGGCATTTATTTTTGCCGCCGCAATTATTTCCGTATTGCTTTTTGCCCAGCTGGCGCTCAAGTATGTTTTCAAGAAAGAAAATTACGAATTGAATTGGTGGGTTGTCATTCTCGCCGTTGTGGCGCTTGCCGTAATAACTTGTATTCCGTTTGTCGGTCCGATTTTCACCTTAGTTCTGGTCTTTGTGGCTCTCGGCAGTTCCGCCAGTTATGTTTATAAAAAACTGAAGGAATAAAAATTTATGAAAGGATTTAACGCGAATATCGAAAAAGAGACTTTGGAAAATAATAATTTTCGCAAAGTGTTGTATACGGGCAAGCACAGCCAGTTGGTGCTTATGAGTTTGAAGCCGAATGAAGAAATCGGAATGGAAGTTCACACAGACAACGACCAGTTTTTTCGTTTTGAAAAAGGACAAGGCAAATGCGTTATTGACGGCAACGAATACAATGTTGAGAATGGTTCGGCGATTATTGTCCCGGCCGGCGCCCAGCATAATATTATCAACACATCCGGCGAAGAAGATTTGAAACTATATACCATTTATTCGCCGGCGCATCATAAAGACGGCATTGTCCGCGCCACCAAAGAAGAAGCGGAAGCCAACGGGCCGGAGTTTGACGGTGTCACTACGGAATAACTGTTAATGGAAGGATTGGCATTTTTGGACGAAAAGATAATCAACGCCATTTTAGAAAAACTGGGCGAGGAAAGAAATTTGAAAATTATTTCTTTTACAGAGTTGTACAAATACTTGGGCGAACAGGAAAATCGCCTTGTCAGGAGCTTTGTAAAACTGAATCCCAGGGATTTTGGATTCAAGGGAAAGTTTTTGGGTGTTAGGGCGGTTCCTAAAGATCTGATTTTTGTTGACGGGCATTTTCTGTCTAAGCCGGTTTTTTCGGCGTTTTTGGAGATGAATAATACCCTGGAGGGCGATATCGGAAAAAGATTGAAAATTTTTTCCGGCTACAGGTCTCCAGCCTATCAAGCAATTGTTTTCTTGAGATGCCTGAAAGAAAATAAATTTGATTTTTTAAAAACAGCAAAGGGAGTGGCTTTCCCCGGCTATAGCGAACATAGCGACTCCGTAAATCATGCGATTGATTTCTGTCCGGAAAATTTTGAAAAAACCGAAGAATATAAGTGGTTAAAGAAAAACGCTAATAAATTTGGTTTTTATTTGTCTTATCCAAGAAATAACAAAGATGGGATAATGTTTGAGCCGTGGCATTGGCGATTTGGTAAATAAAATGTAATATAGAACATATGAATAGAACTCAAATTATAGCTTTTGCGACAGCGACAGTTTTAATAGTTTCCGGATTTTTTATTTTTTACAGTAAAGATAAAACCGATGTCGGCGCAACAAAGCAGGATGAAACGTTAGACTTAACATTAAACAATCAAAAAATGGATAAACAGGGCGTTCAAATAGAAATCTTAAAAGAAGGAACGGGAGCTGTCGCCAAAAATGGCGACACCGTTTCCGTGCATTATGTGGGCGTTTTGGAAAATGGAACAAAATTTGATTCCAGTGTTGATAGAGGAGTCCCATTTGAGTTTCCTTTGGGAGCCGGAAAAGTTATTCCAGGCTGGGATATCGGAGTTGAAGGAATGAAAATCGGGGAAGTGAGAAAATTAACTATTCCCTCGGAATTAGCTTATGGCCCCAGCGGGGCAGGTAATGTAATCCCACCAAATGCGACACTCATTTTTGAAGTCCAACTTTTGGACATTAAATAGAATTTTGTTTTTTACTGCGGGTATTATCATCGCAGTATCTCTTTTCTTTTCGTGGAAATTTATCGAGGGGCCAAAATTGATATTTTCTAACACCAAAATTGCGCAGGGAGGCACATTAGTTGTCCGTCTTGACGGTGTTTGGCGCACTCCGGCAGAAGCCCGGCTTGGTTCAAAACCGGTTTCATTTTTCCGCCATTGGTTAAGTTATTTCGCGATTATTGGAATTGACACGAAATCAAAACCGGAAAAGACATCTTTTTATGTCAAACTTGCGTCCGGAGAAGAATTGAACCATGAACTGGTAATTTTGCTTCACCCCGTTAAAAAGACGCAACTTGTTATCCCGCAAAAAATGGTCAAACAAGGAATAAACGCGGCAACTCTTATCAATAATATTATTTTTAACGACAAGCCGGCTCTTGATTCGATATTCAAAATATTTACGCCAAAAATCGGATTTAATAATCCTTTTATAATGCCATTAAGCAAATGGGTAGATGTTGGAAGTTTCGGAACTTTAAGACAATCAGCAAGTGGAAGCGTGCGTCATTTCGGGGTTGACTTGGAGGCGGATTTGGGTGACCCTGTTTTCAGCATTAATGACGGAACAGTACAATTTGTTGAAGAACTTCCGGATTATGGTAAAACAATTGTAATTGACCACGGTTTGGGAATATTTTCCGGATATTTGCATCTTTCCGAAATTAAAACTATTGTAAATGCCAAAGTAAAAAGGGGAGAAATTATCGGTCTCGTCGGTTCAACCGGCTATTCTCTCGCCCCGCATCTTCACTTTACCGTTAAAATCAATGGAGCCAGCGTCGACCCGAAAGAATTTTTGGATACGGTAAATGAGTTTATAAAATGAAAAATATTTTTAATGCTTATAGACGACGTCACAATTGAAGTGAAAGCCGGCAATGGCGGCCGCGGGGCGGTGGCTTTTAATAATACCAAAATGAATCTTGGGCCGGCCGGCGCCGATGGCGGAAACGGGGGGAGCGTCTATTTTGAAGGCGTGTCGGATTTAAACGCGCTTAGCCAATTTCGTTATAAAAAAAAGTTAACGGCGGAAAACGGCGAAAACGGAAAAAAACAATTTAATGACGGAGCCGACGGCAAGGATTTAATTTTTAAAATACCGGTTGGCACGGTGGTGCATAATTTGTCTTCCGGAGAAAATTTAGAAATTATGGCGATTGGCCAGCAGTTGTTGATTGCTAAGGGCGGCGTTGGCGGAAAAGGTAATTTTAAATTCCGTTCGTCAACAAATACGTCGCCTACCGAATTTGAAGAAGGTACGCCGGGCGAGGAATGCGAATTGCGATTGGAATTGAAATTGATAGCCGATGTGGGATTTATCGGTTTACCCAATGTCGGCAAATCAAGCCTGCTTAATGAATTGACCAGCGCCAAAAGCAAAGTGGCCAATTATCCTTTTACTACGCTTGACCCGAATCTCGGCGCTTATTACGAATTAATTTTGGCCGATATTCCGGGGCTTATTGAAGGAGCTTCAAGTGGTAAAGGACTTGGCATAAAATTCTTGCGCCATATTGAACGCGTAAAAACTCTTTTCCATTTTATTTCGGCGGAATCGGCTACTCCGGCCAAGGATTATCAAATTATCAGAAACGAGCTTGGGGCGTATAATAAAGAACTTTTGGAAAAAACCGAGTACATTTTTTTGAGCAAATCGGATTTATTGGCGGAAAAAGAAATTGAAGAAAAAATAAAAGCGCTTGAAGAAACGGACAAAAAAGTTCTGGCTATTTCCATAAACGACAAAAACAGTATCAAATGTGTTGAAGAAATCCTGCGCGAAATTATCAAACAAAAAATGGCAAATATATGAAAATTTTTGTTAAAGTAAAACCCAACTCCAAAGAAGAAAGCATTAAAAAACTTAGCGATACTAATTTCGAAATTTGCGTAAAAGAACCGCCGGTGAAAGGAAAGGCAAATACGGCAATTATCAAAGTGCTAGCCAAGCGCTTTGGCGTTCCAATTTCGTCCGTAAATATCATCATTGGCCACACCTCCCGCCAAAAAATCGTAGAAATAAAGTAAAAAGCCTTAATTTTTGACTTTTTGAGATTTTTATTGTAGAGTATTAATACTGGATAGCCAGTTTTTTATTTTTATGAAAATCAGGAACATCGCCATTATCGCCCATGTTGACCATGGGAAAACAAAATTAACCGACGCTTTGCTTCGCCAAACGGGCATGATTGAAGAAGGCATCAGCATGGATTCAAACGCTTTGGAACAGGAGCGGGGGATTACTATTTATTCAAAAAACGCTTCCATATTCTATAAAGATACCAAAATAAATTTGGTGGATACGCCGGGACACGCGGATTTCGGTTCGGAAGTCGAACGCGTTCTGCGTTCCATTGATTCGGTGCTTTTGGTTGTTGACGCGCAGGAAGGGCCGATGCCCCAGACAAAATTCGTTTTAAAAAAATCATTGGAACTGGGATTGAAACCGATTGTGGTAATTAATAAAATAGACAAGCCGGCGGCCCGGCCGGAATGGGCGCATGAAAAAGTACTGGAACTTTTTATGGCTCTCGGCGCGAATGACGAGCAATTGGACTTCCCCGTAATTTACGCGATTGCCAAAGAGGGTATTGCCAAACTGAACTTGGCGGACGATTCAAAAGATCTTACACCGCTTTTGGAAGTTATTTTGAAAGAAGTTCCCGAGGCGTCTTCGGAAGAATTGAATAAAAAACCTTTCAGAGTTCAGCCGTTCAATCTTGCCTATGACAATTTTATGGGCCGTTTGGCTATAGGTCGAATTTATGACGGCATCATTAAAGCCGGCGGAAATGTTGTTATAAAAAATAGCACTGGAGAAACGCGCCCGGGAAAAATAAACAAAATATTCACTTTTGAGGGGCTCAAGCGGAAAGAAGTTCCGGAAGCAATGGCAGGGGATATCGTGATGATTGCCGGACTGCCAGACATTTTTATCGGCGAGACAATTTGCGCCGATGCTTCACAGGAAGCTTTACCGGCGATTAGTATAGACGAACCGACAATTTCACTTAATTTTTTGGTTAACAATTCTCCTTTTGCCGGACGGGAAGGCAAGCTTGTTACCAGCCGTCAAATAAGAGAACGGCTGGAAAAAGAATTGGAAGTCAATGTCGGATTAAAAATTGACTTTTCATCTTCAGATTATTTCAAAGTATACGGCAGAGGCGAATTGCATATCGCTATTTTGCTGGAGAATATGCGGCGCGAAGGTTATGAATTACAGGTTTCCAAACCGCAGGTTATTTTTAAAGAAGAAGATGGCAAGAAACTGGAACCATTTGAAGAAGTTACAATTATGGTGCCCGCCAATATGATGGGAACGGTTATAGAAAAAATGTCCAAAAGAAAAGGCAGCATGATTGATGTCAGCCAGGACCAGAACAACTCTCGGATTATTTTTGAAATTCCGACGCGGGGTTTATTGGGCTATCGGGGAGAATTTGTTATAGACACTAAAGGCGAAGGGATAATGTACAGCCGTGTTATCGGTTTCAGGCCGTTTGTCGGAGAAATTAGCAAGCAAACGCTGTGCTCGATGGTTTCAATGGCCGATGGCAAAGCGCTGGGCTTTTCATTATACAATCTGCAAGACAGAGGCGTTCTATATATCGGCGCCGGCGTGGAGGTTTATACTGGCATGGTTATTGGCAATGCCTCCAAGGGCAACGATATGTCTGTTAACCCGACAAAAGGAAAACAACTAACCAATATGCGTTCCAAGGCATCCGACGAAGCGTTGACATTAACTCCGCCACTGGAACTTACTCTTGAGCGCGGTTTAGAGATTATAAACGATGATGAATATTTGGAAGTTACACCAAAAAGCATCCGCTTGAGGAAGCAATTCTTGACGGAATTGGCGCGTACTCGCGCCAAAAGGCAAAAAGAGAACTAAAACCGCTTATTTAAGCCAAAAATACCCAAAACTTGCCAAATTTCTTGACAGGATATTTTAGATATGGTATAATGTGAATGTACAGGTTAGGAATGTTTCTTTGAAAATTACCAAGTCGGGTTCTGCCAAATAACCGACTCTAAAGTGAAGTAAGCCACACATAAAAAGGCTGATGATTTGGCACGCATACCACGGCCGTAAGGACTTGACCGAAAGGCAAGGCGGCAAAGGAGCGCAAGATGAAAAAGATAAATGCTTTTTTAGTTACAGGAACCACAAGTCATGATTACCATAATTGCGAAAACGGCGATCAATTGAGGTACATTTCGGCCGTTCTTTGTGATGGCGAAGACCGGAATGTGTTTGTAGTAGCCATCAGAAACGGCGATCGGGAAAATGATCCCGATGGGTATATCGAGGCGAGATTCAGATCCTATCTCGCGGGCAACATGTCAAAAATTGAGAAGGGGCTCTTGCTTGAAACGTCAGAAGAGCTAGAGGCAAGCAAAAACAAATGGAAAATTGACATAGAATACAAAGAAAAAGGAAATCGCTTATTGCGAAGGAGAATAGAAGATGCTCTTCGCAAGACAGCAACGGAAGAGCAACTTCTTACCATCGCCGGGTTGCTCGGCGTAAAAACCGAATAGATCCACAACAAGGGCGCACCGATCTGATAAATCAGACACGGGCGTCCATTTTTTTATTTCAATTACCTAAAATTGCCTAAAAAACCAAAGTTTTGTATAATTTCCTCATGAGCGGGATAAAGATAACTTGGTTTACGAAATTAATCTTCAAACTTTGGCCGGGTTTTGCGATGATGAGAATGGCCAGAAAAATGGGCATCAGCGACCCGTTGTTTGACGAAGCGCAAGAACTTTTTTCCAAAGTCAGGCGGATTGATATTTTGCCTTCGGCATCGGGACTCCGCGGCTTTATTGTGGTTCTGGACAGAAAAACAGCGCTTTATTTCTGCCAAGACGGCGACCATTTTGTTTACGACGGATTTGAAATGGGGAGATACGACAAGGGCGAAGTTACTATATTTGATAATTCAAAACGCAATGTTTGACGCTGTTGAATCAATAAAAAAATACGTCAGGGCAACAAATTATCTTGCCGCCACGCAGGTTTTTCTTAAAGATAATTTTTTATTGAAACGGAGGCTGGTTTTCGGCGACATCAAGCCGCGGCTTCTGGGCCACTGGGGCACTTGCCCGGGGATAAATTTCATTTATGCCAATTTAAATTATCTGATTAAAAAACATCGCGCCGATATTCTTTTCGTAATGGGTCCCGGAC
>JBDRMC010000008.1:0-21732 GCA_043812515.1 Patescibacteria group bacterium
TTGTTTCAAGCGTGGAATATTGGTTGCATAATCGAAAATAATTGCCGCCTGCCCCGAGGCGAACGCATCAAAAGAATTGGGTAAATTATCATTCCAAGTATAAGCGCCGGACTTGGGATTGGCAAAATCGGTATAAAATCGCAGAGCAGATTCGCCAGGCTTATAATTGACCCCACCTATCGTAACGGCTTCGTCAAAAACTGCCTCATTGCCATTATCGTTTATCATTTTCGTTCCAGTTTGAAGCATTAATAAACTTAAAATATCTGTGGCATTATTAACATTATCAGCCGCGCCAATAGCGGCTCCGGATTTAACCAAATTGCCGGATTTGTCTGTGCTGGTTAATTTTTGAACAACTTTGATAAAATCGTCCCAAGTTTTGGGTGGCACAGCTATACTGGCGGTATTAAATAAATCCTTGTTGTAAAACATGGACAATACATCCGTCCAAACGGGCAATGCGTAAATCTTTCCGCCTGAAACAAAATCAATTGTCGCTACATCGGGAAAAGTTTCCTGAAAAGTTCTCAAAGTCATCATTGTTTCTGGAAGTGGCGAAACTTTATTACCATGTTTAGGTAGCCAAGAAGAGCGGAACATTATAATATCAGGCGATTTGCCAGAAGCGAGCGCTTCGATTAATTTCTGCTCATAGGTGGCGGGGTCCATTTGGGTATATTTAAAAAAAGTATTGGAATGAGTTTTTCTATATTCATCAAAAAGCGGTTGCCAAGCCGCTCCGCTGTCAAAAAGCCCCCAAAATTCAAGAGTCGCTTGTCCCCCGCTTTGCGGTTTTGAGCCAGGAAGAATTCCCAGAAAAATAGACCCAATAAGTAAAACTATAATCACGATGGCGCCAATCATGACCAGCATCCCATTGCTTATTTCTTTATTGAATATTCGCATATTAATTTAACTTTTTATAAAAATTAATCCATAGTGATGGCTACCGGCATCAATTTGTTTTGATTCGCCAAATCCTTTTGGCGTAATCAATTGCTTAGCCTCCTCTTCCGAAAGCCGCTGTTCTTTTTGAGGACCAAGAGAGATGTATGGCTTCCATTCAACAACCGTAAGCTCTCCGCCCTTTTTCAAAACACGAAATGCTTCGCCAATTAATTCTGCTTTATCCGGAACTTGAAATAATAAATTGGCGATAAAAACCATATTACAGCTTTCTTCCGGCAATGTTGAGCCGCCAATCTTCCCCAAATCACCTTTTACCAACTTTATATTGAAAAGCCCTTCAAGCCTGGCGCGAGACCTAATTGCTTCAAGCGCTGGTTGTAAAACATCAACAGAAAAAATCTGGCCCGATGAGCCGACTCTCTTGGCAAGAGCGACAGAAAAAAAACCATGGCCGGCGCCAAAATCAGCGACAACCATATTCGGCTTGAGAGCAAGCTGACTGACGATTTTTTCAACATTTAGAAACCCCTGACCATCCATGACAATATTTTACACCAATCGCGATTAAACAGCCAAACAAACTATCCACATAATTTCTTGGCCGCTTCCAATATTTTTTCGGCGGTTTTTTCTCCAACGCCATCGGCTTTAAGTATGTCCTCAATTGTTGCTTTTGCTATATCTTCAGGAGTGTTAAATCCGGCAGTGCGCAGAGCGTCAGCGGTTTTTTCTCCAACGCCTTCTAAATCTTCTAATTTCTTTCCTTCTTTTAGGCCCTCGGCGGTCAAAACGGCCCCGATGACATCAATCTTCCAACCGGTTAGTTTGGCAGCAAGGCGGACATTCTGGCCGGCTTTACCTATCGCCAAGGATAGCTGGTCTTCCGGTACAAAAACTTTAGCTGTATGTCTTTGAGGCATAATTTCAATTTCGGTAACTTTGGCCGGCGACATTGCGTTTGAAATAAAAATTTCAGGGTCTTCCGACCATTCAATAATGTCTATTTTTTCACCGCCGATTTCCGAAATAACGGCGGCAACTCTGGAGCCCTTCTGACCGATACAGGAACCGACCGAGTCAATACCCTCTTCATTTGAATAAACGCCAATTTTGGTACGGCTGCCGGCTTCGCGGGCGATAGATTTGATTTCTACCGTTCCACTGCCGATTTCGGGAACTTCAAGTTCAAAAAGCCGCGAAACCATTTTCGGATGAGAACGCGACAAAACTATTCCCGGCCCCTTGGGGTCGGAATTTACCGATAAAATATAAAACTTCATTCTGGAACCAACATAATATTTTTCGCTGAAAACTTGCTCCTCTTTTGGAAAAATAGCAACTGTCTTCCCTAAATCAACAAATATATTGTTCATTTCCATTCTCTGGATAATGCCACTCACAAGTTCGCCTTCTTTGTCCTTGAATTCATTCCAAACCGCCTCCCTTTCGGCCTCGCGGATACGCTGGACAATAACCTGCTTGGCAGTTTGCGCGGCAATGCGGCCAAAATCTTCCTTGGCCTCTAATGGAAACTCCAATTCATCACCAACGGCAATATCTTTCTTTGTTTTCTTCGCCTCATCAAGCATGATGTGTCTTTCGGCATTAAACCTGATTCTCTTATCGTCATCCTCCCGCCCAGATTCATCTGGGCGAGGCTCGCCCTCATCGAGGGCGGCAACGAGCTCCACATGTTTCATTTTGGCTTTTTTACCGATGCGGCCCCTTAAGTAATAAAGTTTCGCGCGGCGTACTTTGGCCTGCGATAAAATTTCTATTTTTTCAATTGTCGGCGCGTGTAACGGGAAAACCCTTTCAACGCCGACACCGCTTGAAATCTTTCTCACGGTAAAAGTCCCCGTTTTGCCCCGACCGTGCTTTACGGCAATCACAAGACCTTCAAACGCCTGCAGACGTTCTTTGTCGGCTTCTTTGATTTTCTGCCAGACACGCGCTTTCATCCCGGCCTTTATTTCCGGGGTATCTTTCAAATTTTTCTTATCAAATAATATTATTTTGTCAGTCATGAAATTTGGATGTTTGAGTTTACATATTCTGTCTTAATTTTCTAATTTAGTCAATACTGCCGTTAGATCTTCGGGTAAATCGGCTTCCAGTGCCAACTTTTTGCCTGCCTGCGCAGGCAGGCCATTCGGCAGGCTAAAACTCAAATAGAACGCGTGAAGAAACTGACGAGTCAAGCCTTCCGGATTTTTCTTTTTCCCGCCGTAAATCTTGTCCCCCACCACGGAATGGCCGATCGAAGCCATGTGAACTCTTATTTGATGCATCCGACCAGTCTTAGGATGAACTTCAACCAAGGAAAACTCCTTATATTTTTCTATTACTTTATATTCCGTCACGGCTAATTTGCCGGTTATTTCTTTGTCTTTATTTTTCCCCGGATTTACAACCATTCTTCTCCTAAAATCCTTCTGAGACCTGGCCAGTTCTGAAATAATTTCGCCATTTTCTTTTGGCTCCCCCCAAACCAAGGTAAGATATTTTTTAACAACCTGGCCGCTTTGCCATTCTTTTTTTAAAAAATCAAAAGCTTTCTGGTTTTTGGCAACAACCAAAAGACCCGAAGTGTCTTTGTCCAAGCGATGGACAATGCCAGGGCGGATCGGATTATCGCCGACATTTTTTATTTTCGGATACTTAATAATTAAAGCATCAACCAAAGTTCCTGTCGGTTCGTTTATTGACGGGTGAACCGAAATCCCCGCCTGTTTGTTCAAAACAACAACGTCCTCGTCTTCGTAAACTATATCAAGTGGGATATTCATATTGTGCTGTGCACTTCGAAGCTCCGAAAGGAGCGAAGTAGTGGGCGTTAGAAGGATCGGACTTCTGGCCTCTTCGATGTCAACGAAGCGCTCTACCACTGAGCTAAACGCCCTTATTTAATTATCAAGCGCTCTTCTGGTGGGCGCACTAGGATTCGAACCTAGAACCGGTCGTGTATAAGACGACAGCTCTACCGTTGAGCTATGCGCCCCTTTTACGCTGCGGACATTATTGTTTCAAACTCGTCGCGTTCGATGGTTTCTTTTTCAATCAGGCGTTCGGCGATTTCCTTAAGTTTTTTCCGCCGTTGAGAAATAACTTTTTTTGCCGTTTCAAAAGCGGTGAAAATAAATTCCTTTATTTCTTTATCAATAAGTTCGGCGACCGATTCGGAATAATTTTTATCCGCTCCGAAATCGCGTCCCAAAAACACCATCTCTTCTTTTTCGCCTAAAGCGACAGGGCCAAATTTTTCTGACATTCCAAATTCGGTAACAAGGCGCCTCGCCAAGTCGGTCGCTTTTTTCAAATCGTCCGACGCTCCCGTGGTTAATTCTTTAAATACGATTTTTTCCGCCGCGTAGCCGCCAAGTAAAACTGCCATGTCAGTTACAAATTCATTTTTTGAATGAAGATGACGGTCTTCAAGGGGAAGTTTCAAAGTATATCCCGCCGCCCGTCCGCGCGAGACAATCGAAATTTTATGCACCGGGTCGGAATAGGGCAAAACGCCGGCAATCAACGCGTGCCCGGCTTCGTGATACGAAGCGATTTCTTTTTCTTTCTGGGAAAGAAGATGGCTTCTGCGTTCCGGCCCCATAAGCACTTTTTCAATCGAATGATACAAAGTTTCCTGGTCAACTATTTTTTTATTCTGCCGGGCGGTTGAAATCGCTCCTTCGTTTATAACATTCGCCAAATCGGCTCCGGTAAATCCCGGGGTTCTTTCGGCAATTCTTCTTAAATCAACTTCCGGCGCCAGCGGTTTGCCGATAGCGTGAATTTTCAAAATCGCTTCGCGGTCATTGATGTCGGGAATATCAAGCGCGATCCGCCGGTCAAAGCGTCCCGGCCTCAAAAGCGCCGGATCCAGAATATCGGGCCTGTTAGTGGCCGAAATAATAATCACATTGGTTTCGCGGTCGAATCCGTCCATCTCAACCAAAATCTGATTCAGTGTCTGTTCGCGTTCATCATGGCCGCCGCCAAGCCCTGTGCCCCTCTGCCTGCCGACCGCGTCGATTTCGTCAACAAAAATAATTGAAGGCGCGAATTTTTTCGCCATATTGAATAAGTCGCGGACTCTTGAAGCCCCGACGCCGACAAACATTTCAACAAATTCCGAGCCGGAAATATAAAAGAAAGGGACATTGGCTTCGCCGGCCACCGCCCGCGCCAAAAGAGTTTTACCGGTTCCGGGCGCTCCAACAAGCAAAACGCCGCGCGGAATTCGGGCGCCAATATCCAAAAATTTTTTCGGGTTTTTCAAAAAATCAACCACCTCGATAAGTTCTTCCTTAGCTTCGTTGGCGCCGGCAACATCGGAAAACATTATTTTTTTCTTGCCGTCAAACGGCCCGAAAAGCTTGGCTTGAGACTTGCCGAAGCCAAAGGCCGAAGTGTTAGCCCTGCTCGCCTGCCGCATCATGTACCAGATTAAAAATCCGACCAAAAGAAAAGGCAAAACTATCGGGAGAACAGTGCCGATCCAAAACATCGCTCCGACATTCTGTTCGATTTGCGTGTCAACGGCGCTCAGCTTGGCGCCGTCAACGCCGTAATTTTTCAAAGTTTGCGAAAGCGAACTTTCGACTTCTTTTTTGGCGGCGTAAACGCTATTGTCTTTGAGAGTTACATTCAAATCATCATTTCTAACGACAATTTTTGAAACCTCTCCACTGTTGATTTTGGAAACCAATTCGGAAAGAGTCAGGGTTTTAGGATTTTCAAAAGCCGAGTTGAGATAAGTAAAAACAAACGTGATTAAAAGCAGAGCGCCCAAGGCGATAAAAATCTGGTTTATAAATTTTTTGTAATTGAATTTGGCTATTTTCATAGATGGGACTTTAACATAAAAAAACGCCCCTGTCCATTCTGGACAGGGGCTTGGTTAGGTTGGGAGTTAACTATTGGATAGTAGCGGACTGCAAGTCCGCGGTTGCGAAAGCCTCGACCGCGAGAGTTTCGGCGGGCCTGGCGGTAATCGTGGGCTTTTGGCGTGCGAATTCGTCCGCCAGTCCCCGGCGAATCACCGCATGCAGGATGCGAATCCGGCGAAATGCGTCTTCGGGAAGCCGTTTGGCGAGATTAAGCCGGTCTTGGCTCAGAGAGGCAATGGAAACGAAAGCTTCCGCCTCCGCTATCTCACCCATGATTCTGGAGAAATGCCCGATCGCCTGGATCCCCCAGATATCTTCCCCGTCGCTTTCTGCAAGAAGGGCGCCACCCGGCAGGAACTTCTCCCCGTCTCTCAAGTCCGGGACGTTGAGGAAAAACTTGCCCGGCTTTCTCCTAAGAAGCTCGACAACTGTAATGGTCGCCTGGGTTTTCAGTTCCGCGACGGCGCCGTGATATTTGTCGTGTCCGGCCTTTGCCGCCTTCGCCGCGCCGCTGGAAAGGGCATCGGCAATTTTCATACCGAACTCCTTATTGCCGATTACCTTGTACGCTTCACCGTACACTCGCACGGTAACTTCGTACTTCTTCGCCTCTTCGACCGGCTCTAGCACGCCGATCCGAATGAGGCCCGGTAAACGGGATTTGCCTCCTTTTATAGTTTCCAACACCACCTTTTTGTCGATAGGCAATGTGGATACCATCGCCGAGGCATACGCCTGGCGCGCCGCCGTGAGCAGGGGTCCTCCATCGGCAGTGAGATGCGACACCACCTCGTCTTCGAGCTTTTTCAGTTCGTCGACCTGAAGAATCCACTCCGCATAGGGAGCGCTTTGGATTTCCCGGATCCTACGAACTGAGTCAGCCATGTAACCGGAAATTTCCTTCAGATAGTGGTCAATATTGGCCGCGATCTTGGTGATATCCTCCTTTTTGGCCGTAGCCTGTACCCACCTGATTTGGGGCACAGTAATATCGGCCACTTTCACCGCCGGGACTTTTTTCGTTTTCAACTTCCCTGGACTTTCCAATGCTTCTTTCATCCCTTTCATGATGCACCTCCCAAAAATTTTTTTGAATTGTTAAGCTGTAGCCGAGAGCAGATGCTTCGGCACCGCATCCTCATTGACACGATCCGCAGTAAACAGCACCTGAACTTCGTCATCCCAAGCTCCGAGTTCGAGATAGATGAAATCCCCATCGGCGCTCCCAATTTTCACGAACGTTGGCGTAAATTCCCCGCTTGGCCCCGGATACGCCAATGCCAAATATTTCTGGTTCTTGGTGTTCCAAAAGTCAAATCCAAACGGAGTAACCTCTGCATGACGGCCAAAGGTCATCCACCTGCGGGGTTGTCCGTCGTCTCCGATCTTCCGCGTGAATACAAGACGACGATATCTTGCCCCTTTTTGCGATACGGGCGCGAACAGAATCTGCGCCTTCTCGCCACCATTACAACAGGAGCCAGAGACCCTTGCCGGTTCGTAAACACGCACAACATTTTCTTTCGGCGGTTTGTGAACCAGTCCGCTCTTTTCATAAAGCGGATCCAGATTCAAAACCGCCCCCTTTGGAAATGTCGTCTCGAACCCAACTTTGAGGTCGGGTCCGAATATTGAGTGGAACTTGTTCCAAACTCTCTTATTCAACTTTTTCACCTCTCTTTCTTGTATTAAAATGTTAAACAGCCAACCAAAAACCATCCCTAATAACTGGATATAAATATACTACAAGTTTAGATATTTGTCAATAGTCCCAAACTCATCCTGTGGTCTTCCGGAACGAAGGCCAAAATTTTAAATTGGTATTTCTTGCCGACTTCCAGAGCGTTTTTCATCTTTTCATCGGAGCCAAATTCGGAAATATGGCAAAGTCCTTGGAGCGTTTCATTGTTTTTTCCTTCCGGCGACGGATAGGCGACCTCAACAAAGGTTCCAAAAGAATTGTATTTTTTAACAAAGCCCTCAACAAGCATTCCTTTTTCAAGAAAAGCCGAAGCGATTTTCCATGGGTCGGGTTTCAATTGTTTCAAAGACAGGGAAATCCGGTCGTTGGCGATATCGATGATTTTCGCGGATACACTGTCTCCAACTTTTATAAAATCAGCGGGGTTTTCTATCAGCTGCCAGTCAAGTTCGGAAATGTGGATCAAGCCTTCAAGCGTTTCTTCCCGCCCCAAAGGGGCGAGGCTCGTCTCCGCCGTAGCGGAGGCGGCGTCGGGATTGCTAGACCATTTTATGAAAGCTCCCCAATCGACAATGCCGGAGATTGTGCCAACAACAACATCACCGACTTGATGCTTGCCCAAGGCCAGTTTCAAATGTTCTTCTTCGGCCGCCTTTTCCGAAACAATCAATTTGTTTTCTCTCGAATCAAAATCCAAAATCCTGACATTGAAATCCTGTCCGATGAATTTTGAAAGCTCTTCCAAAATTTTATTTTTGTCGCCGCCTTCAACTCGCGGATAGTGTTCGCCGGATAATTGAGAAACGGGTAAAAATCCGGTTATCCCGCTCACTTCAATCATCATGCCGCCACGATTTACGCTTAAAATTTTCGTGGCAAAAACTTTATTGGTTCGTTTGTATTCTCTTATTAAATCCCAAGACTTCTGGCTTTGGGCTTCGGCCAAAGAAAGTTCTTTGAAACCCCCGTCGTTTTCAATTTCCGAAATTTTAACACATGCCGTATCGCCGATTTTCAAATTTTTTATTATTGATTGGGCGTTGCTGAACTCTATGCCGTAAACGATGCCGACACCCCAGAGCCCCAAATCAAAATATAAAGTGCGGGCGCTTTTTTTAAGCACTCGCCCTTCAACGACGTCGCCGACTTTCGGCAAATTGAAACTCCGCGGCATTTTCGCCGCCAAGTTTTGCATTCCTATATTTTTAGCTAAAATTTCCGCTTGGGCTTCCATACTTCACCAAGATTAGCACAAAATATTTTCTTGTCAACCGCGATAAAATTTGGTAATATTTTTTTATGACAATTTCTTGGTACGGGGAAGCATGCTTTCTTCTGGAAAATAGCGGAGTCAGAATTTTAATCGAACCGCCTCAAAAAGACTCTGGAATCAACCCACCTCGCTTAAAAAGCGATATTTTAATATTTTCCCGTCCCGGAAAATCGCGCGAAGAAATAACGAATGGCGCTTTTATTATAGACAGTCCCGGCGAATATGAAGTCGGTGGAGTAAGAGTTTTGGGTGTCGCCGATTCCTCGACGGGCTCGGAACAAGCAAATAATTTATACAATATAGAAATAGATGGCGTTAAAATATCCCATCTCGGTTTTTTGAAAAACAGCCTGGATGACGAAAAAGTGGCTATTTTTGACGATTCGGATATTATTCTGGTTCCCGTCGGCAATAATGAAGTTCTTGACGCCGAAGCGGCGATGAAGCTGATTAATAAACTTGAACCGTCAATCGCCATCCCGATGCTTTATGACGTTAAGGGGTTAAAAATCAAGAGGGCGCCGATTACGGCTTTTCTGAAAGAAAGCGAAGCCAAAGACCCCCCCCAGCCGAAGCTTACTATAAAGAAGAAGGATATAAACGAAGAGGAAATTAAAATAGTTATTTTAGAGAAAGTATAAATGGAATTTCTAAAAAATTTACAAAATAAACCCGAACCATATAAAAAAATGGTGATGTGGTGCGGCGTTTCTTTTGTAATGTTTGTTATTTTTCTTTTCTGGCTGTTTACTTTCCCTTTTCAAACTTCACAACCTATAAAAGATGAGGGGCTGGCTAATCTGACAAAAGAAATGCCGGGCATATGGCAGACACTCAAGGGACAGTTAAATTCCATCCAAAACTTATGGCAGAAATAGGATACGTAAAACCAAGAGAAATCAGCCGCGAAATGGAAGAAGCGTATTTGGATTACGCAATGTCCGTTATTGTTTCGCGCGCCCTTCCCGATGTCCGCGACGGTTTGAAACCGGTTCATCGCCGTATTTTATACGCGATGCACGACTTGGGGCTGACTCATTCGGTAAAGTTCCGCAAATCGGCGCTGGTTGTCGGCGAAGTTTTGGGAAAATATCATCCTCACGGCGATATTTCGGTTTATGACGCCTTGGCGCGCATGGCGCAAAGTTTTTCATTACGATATCCATTAATCAACGGACAGGGAAACTTCGGCAGTGTTGACGGCGACGCGCCGGCGGCGATGAGATACACCGAAGCCCGCTTAACCGCTTTGGCCGAAGAAACTCTGAAAGATATTGAAAAAAATACTGTTGATTTTATTGACAATTATGACGCCACGCGTCAAGAACCGAAAGTTTTACCGTCGGCCACTCCCCAATTACTCTTGAACGGCACTATGGGCATCGCCGTCGGAATGGCAACAAACATTCCGCCCCACAATTTGAATGAAATAGTTGACGCCGCTTCATATCTGGTAAAACATCCGCGCGCCTCAACCGAGGACTTGCTGGAATTCGTCAAAGGCCCCGATTTTCCGACCGGCGGCATAATTTATTCCAAAAAAGACATCGCCGCGGCCTACGCCACCGGCCGCGGACCGATTGTCTGCCGAGGCAAAGCCGAAATCGTCGAGGATAAAAAAGGGCGACTGCAGATAATCATCAACGAGATCCCCTATCAAGTTAACAAATCTTCCCTGCTCGAAAAAATCGCCGAGTTGGTTTCCGATAAAAGAATCGACGGCATCCGCGATTTGCGAGACGAGTCCGACAAAGATGGAATGCGGGTTGTTATTGAATTAAAAAATGATGCCGTCCCGCAGAAAATTTTAAATAATCTTTACAAGCACACCGATCTCCAGCGGACTTTTCATTTGAACATGTTGGCTTTGGTTGACGGCATCCAGCCGCAGGTTTTGTCACTTAAAGCCGTTTTGGAATATTTCTTGAAACACCGCGAAGAAGTCGTCGTCCGCCGCGTTAAATACGATTTATTAAAAGCCGAAGAAAGAGCCCATGTATTGGAAGGCTTAAAAATAGCGCTTGATAACATCGATGAAGTTATAAAGGTAATCAAGAAATCCGAAGACCGCGACGCGGCGCGTAAAAACTTGATAGCGAAATTCAAGCTTACCGATATCCAAGCCAACGCTATTTTGGATATGAAACTGGCGACGCTGGCCAATCTTGAAAGAAAGAAAATTGAAGATGAATTGGCGGAAAAGAAAAAACTTATCAAAGAATTGACCTTGATTTTAAAAAGCCGCGAGCGGATTTTGGAAATTATCCACGAAGAGCTTCAAGGGCTTAAAAATAAATTCGGCGACGAAAGACGGACCAAAGTTGTAGCCGGTTCTCTGGGCGAATTCAGAGAGGAGGACTTAATGCCCCTTGAAGACGCTGTGATTGTATTGGCCGATTCCGGATACATAAAAAGAATGAATCCGACGGTCGTTAAGGCGCAACATCGGGGCGGTAAAGGAATGACCGGCGTCAGCACCAAAGAGGAAGACGCGGTCACTCACTTTGTGTCCTGCGAGACGCATGATAACGCGTTGTTTTTCACCAGCGCCGGCCGGGTTTTTCAGACCAAGGTTTGGGAAATTCCCGAAGCGTCAAGGCAATCGCGCGGTAAAGCGGCCGTTAACTTTTTGGCGATGTCGCAAGAAGAAAAAATCGCCGCTATTCTTACTTATAATGAAAAAAATCTAAAAGAAAAAGGGTATGAAAAGTATTTCGTGATGGCAACGCAAAATGGTCTTATAAAGAAAACTCCTATCGCTGATTTCAGCTCGGTGCGACGTTCGGGGCTTATCGCGATAAGAATAAAGAAAGGCGACGCGCTTATGTGGGTGAAAGCCTCCTCCGGCGACGACCAGGTAATAATGGTAACTTCAAAAGGCCAAGCTATAAAATTCTCCGAAAAAGACACCCGGCCGCTCGGCCGAGCGACCGCCGGCGTTATCGGCATTAGGTTGCATAAAGACGACAGGATTGTCGGAATGGATGTTATCAGTGGCGCGCTGGCAAAAGACGCCGGCGCCAAAATGCTGGTAGTTATGGAAAACGGATTCGGAAAGAAAACGCTTCTTAAGTTTTATAAAAAACAAAACCGCGGCGGTTCCGGCGTTAAAACCGCCAAAATTACTCCCAAAACCGGGGCAATCGTCGCCGCGTTCGCTGTCCAGCCGGACGCGACGGAAATAATCGCGATTTCAAAAAAGGGCACGGTCATCAGAGTTTCACTTGATTCGATTTCAACGGTTTCGCGCGTTACCCAAGGTGTCCGCATTATGCGCGTCGAACCCGGCGACCACGTCGTCTCCGCCACGCTGCTTTAGTTTTTTAAATAGTCCCTATTGACTCACTATTAACTATCGTGTAAATACAAGTATAGGATATAGAAACGGTCTGGCTTGGTGTTACGAAGGGTTCAATTCCCTTCGGCCGGTCTAATTGAAGGGCTTGTTGATGCATAGGATAGGTGGAAGGCAAATATCTTTTGTTTCCGGACAAAAGGGAGCCATCCTTGGAATACCACCCTTTGACGAGCTGACCCCGAAAAATATCTCGGCTTCATAGATTCTATACCCTAGAGGGAAGCCTTGCTTCCCTCTTTTTATTTTTATATTCGCGACAAAAATAGTTTTATTTTAATAATTACCAAAATGCAGTTATTCAACCGATCGGAAAAATAACTGCATTTCATAATATCGCGCCATATTACGCCAAATGAAACTTATTTTTAAGATCCAACTCTATATCAACATCTTTAACTCTTAAAAATCTCACATAAGGCGCCAGTTCAAAAATTTCGGTAATAAAATCTATCTCATTTTTACATTCATAGGGATGTATAAATACACTTTTTTGCATTGGATAAAAACCAAGTTCTTTTAACTTAGCTCCTAATGCCTTCCTCCCCGCATTCTTATCTTCCGGAATATCAAAAATAACCAAGCGCCACAATTTGTCCCACTGGAACGGTTTTTTAATTTCTATTTTGTCTAAATTATATTTTAAAATTCTGTTCTTCCCTCCTTCGGCCAAAACAAGATTAACTGTTCCATCGCTGTTTTCTTTATAATCAATCATCTTTGATTTATAAAGATTTTTTATCGCTTCTCTCAAGCTTCTTTCGTTTATTTCTCTCCATTCTTTGGCTATCTTTTTTGCAACACTAAAATAAACATCCGGCCGTCGCGTTAAAGACAATGCCAAACCGCCCTCCAACAACAAAAGAATCTTTTTTGATACTGGACCCAATTTTCTCATATATATTAATTATAAAATATACTAACACTTAAAATGCAGTTATTCAACCGATCGGAAAAATAACTGCATTGTCAAAATGCATTTTTTAGTATAAAATTTACCTATAAAATTCACCCATGATTCTACCAAAAGAAGTAAAAGAGATTATAAAAGCGCTGGAGGGCGCGGGATTTGAAGCGTATGCGGTTGGCGGTTGTGTCCGCGACTACATTATAAGTAACGCGGCGCCCCAGAGGGGCGAGCCTCGCCCTATCGGGCGGGAACCCAGCGACTGGGACATCACTACCAACGCCAAGCCGGAAGAAATTCAGAAAATTTTCTCAAAAAGCATTTACGAAAACGACTTCGGCACTGTCGCGGTAAATACGGAGAGTGAAAACGAAAATCTTAAAATAATTGAAATCACCACCTACCGCATTGAAGAAAAATATACCGACAAACGCCACCCGGACGAGGTTAAATTCACCAAAAAACTTGAGGATGATTTGGCGCGGCGCGATTTTACAATCAACGCCATCGCTTGCGACGGAAAAAAATTTATCGATCCTTTTGGCGGGCAAAAAGACATTAAAAATAAAATCATCCGCGCGGTCGGCGAGCCGGAAAAACGTTTTAACGAAGATGCTTTGCGTCTGATGCGCGCCGCGCGGTTTGCCGTTCAATTAAATTTCAACATTGAAAAGAAAACCGCCGAAGCGATAAAAAATAACCGCAATGATATTGTCGCCATTTCCAAAGAAAGAATCCGCGATGAACTGATAAAAATCATACAGACCGAAAACGCTAAGCCCGGAATTGAGATGTTGCGGGAATTCGGGCTTTTAAAGCATATAATGCCGGAAATTGAAGAAGGATTTGGCATTGGCCAAAACAAGCATCATATATACACAGTTTGGGAGCATAACCTGTTGGCGCTGGATTGGGCCGTGAAACACAATTACAAGCTTGAAAACCGAATAGCATCGCTCTTACATGATGTTGGGAAACCGAAAACCAAACAGGGTGATGGCCCGGATTCAACTTTTTACAATCATGAAGTTGTCGGCGCCAGAATTACCGCCAAAATTCTTGAACGTTTGAAATTTCCCAAAAAATTCATTGAAAAAGTCGTTCTCTTGGTGCGTTATCATTTGTTTTATTACAACGTTGAAGAAGTGAGCGAGAGTTCGGTGCGGCGTCTGGTCAGAAATGTCGGTCCGGAAAATATGGACGACCTTTTGGAGGTGCGCATTGCCGATCGCAAGGGTTCCGGCGTTCCCAAAGCCGAACCGTATAAATTGCGGCACCTTCGGGCGATCATTGAAAAAGTTTCACGCGATCCGATTTCTGTAAAAATGCTAAAAATCAACGGTGATGATTTGATGAAAATATTGAAAATCGAGCCGGGGCCTAAAATAGGGTATATTTTGAACATTCTTCTTGATGAAGTTTTGGACGATCCGCAAAAAAATGATAAAGAGAATTTAACAACGTGCGCCGTTGCGCTTAACAAGAAATCTCTTGCTGAACTTGAAAAAATGTTCAAAATGGCTCAAGCTAAAACGCAGGAAGTAGCGGAAGAAGAATTTAAGAGCATAAAAAGCAAGTTTAGAGTTTAACGGGGTGTAGTATACCGGTAGTACGTACGCTTCGGGTGCGTAAAGACAGGGTTCAATTCCCTGCACCCCGAATGAACGAAGAAGAAAACAACTTAAAGGACGAGGAAGCGCTGGCTTTGTCGCTGGAACAACCGGCGCTGTTTAGGATTTTAGTGTCCCGCTACCAAGAGGCGTTCATAAGAAAAGCGCTCGGCATTATCAGACAGCGGGAAGAAGCCGAGGACATTGTCCAAGAAGCCTTTGTTAAAATTTATTTTAACGGCAAAAAATTCAAAAAAATAGACGGAATAGAATTTAAAAGCTGGGCTTACAGAATTTTGGTTAACACCGCCATCAGCCGCTACCGAAAAATAAGCAAAAAATGGCAAGCGGAATCCAGCGACCCGCTGGACCTGGAAACAGCCTCCGACGGTGCGCTTTCAACTGAAAATATTATTTTGGAAAGCGAAAATAAATCGCTTACAGCCGAACTGCTTTCCCGCCTGCCGAAACCTTTGGCCCGCCTTGTTTCGTTGTACTATATTGAAGACAAGCCATACAAAGAAATAGCCGAGCAAGAGGGCATGACTATGGCGGCCCTCAAAATGAAGCTTTTCAGAGCCAAAAAGATTTTAAAAAATATAGCCGGAGAAAAAAAAGATGAATATAAAAAATAACAATACTCTTTGCGAACGGGTGATGAGGCGAGTTTATTTTATTTGGTTTATAAAAAAAGTAGCCCCCTATTTTTTGGCCGAGTTTTCATTGTTTGTTTGTTTTGTCTATTTAATCAGCAGTAATGTTTTTGTCTCCAAAGTTCTGCAATACGCGAGCCAGATTTTGGCCAATAACTCGGTTAATCCGGTCGTCTGGTCCGCTTTCGCTTGGAACACATTTATCGGAACCGAGCTTATCGTTCAATTGTCGGTTTTGGGAGTTTTGGCGATGGTTGTTTTGCTTTTCAAGAACTTTATAATATCCTTCGCGCAATTGACTTTATCAAATACCGAAACCAACTCGGCAAGACAGTCGTTACACAATTAGAGAAAGGTCGCTTACAAATACATAAACAAAACCCACCCCCGCAAACTTGCGGGGGTGGGTTTTTTTGCGTAGAATAAATTCTATTGCGGGTATCGTATAGTGGTAATACCCCAGTTTTCCAAACTGGCGCCAGGAGTTCGATTCTCCTTACCCGCTCATTTGTTTTACCTAACTGCTTCCTTTAGGTTCTTGCCGGCGCGGAATTTGGGGACTTTAACAGCGGCGATTTGAATCTTTTCACCGGTCCGCGGATTAACGCCCGCGCGAGCTTTCCTTGAAGATACCGCGAATGTTCCAAATCCGGTAAAAGATACTTCTTCGCCTCGCGACAAAGCGTTTGAAACTTCATCAAGAATGGCGTTTATGGCCCTTTCGGCCTCGGCTTTGGTTGAGCCGAGTTTTGACGCAACCAAATCTACAAGTTTATCTTTGTTCATATTTTGATATTTAATTTTAAATTTTCAATTTTAAATTTTAAACTAATTACCTGGCGTATTCAACCGCCCGCGTTTCACGGATGATATTAACTTTGATTTCACCCGGATATTTCAGTTCGCTTTCTATTCTCTTCGCCATTTCTTTGGCAAGCTGCAAGGCTTTAAAATCATCAATTTTTTCCGGATGAACAAAAATTCTTATTTCTCTTCCGGCGGAAATCGCGTAGGATTTTTCAACGCCGGGAAAAGAATTGGCGATATTTTCAAGTTCGGTCAAACGCTTGATATAGTTTTCAACGGTATCCCGACGCGCGCCGGGGCGCGCGCCGGAAATAATATCGGCTGCCGCCACAACAAACGATTCCGGTGTCGCGAACGGATAATCTTCATGATGCGATTCCATCGCTTGGACAACCTCCGGATTAATTCCGTATTTCTGCAAAATTTTTCTTCCAAGCTCCAAATGAGTGCCCTCAATTTCGTGGTCAACCGCCTTGCCAATATCGTGAAGTAAAGCCGCTTTTTTGGCTACTTCGGCATTAATGCCAAGCTCTCTGGCAATCATATTGGCAATATGCGCCATCTCAATTGAGTGAATTAAAACGTTCTGTCCGTAGCTGGTACGATAAGCCAGGCGGCCCAAAAGCATTGTAATTTCTTGCGGTAAATCCAAAATTCCGACTTCGTAAGTAGCCATTTCGCCGGCTTCAAGAACTTTTTTGGAAATTTCTTTTTTGGCTTCTTCAACTTTTTCTTCAATTTTCGCCGGTTGAATACGGCCATCGCTCATCAATTTCAAAAGCGCCATTTTGGCGATTTCCCGCCTCAACGGGTCGAAAGAAGAAAGCGTTATTGATTCCGGGGTTTCGTCAACGATAACTTCAACGCCGGTCAGGCGTTCAAGGGCGCGGATATTCCGGCCTTCTTTGCCGATAATCCGTCCTTTTAATTCATCCGACGGAAGACTAACCGTTGAAGTCGTTATTTCGCTTATATGCGAGCGCGCGTAGCGTTGAACCGCTATGGTCATAATATCGCGCGCCTTTTTTTCCAGTTCTTCAATACGGTTTTTTTCAAGTTTTTTAACAGACGCCACGAGATCGGCCCGCGACTCTTCTTCGATTTGGCCGAATAATTTTGTCCTTGCTTCGTCGCGGCTCAAGCCGGAAGTTTGTTCCACAATTTCCTCGCTTTTCTTTTTTAAAGCATCGGCTTCCTGACGGATAACTTTAATTTGATCCGCCTGGTGTTCCAAATCTTTCTTGCCATTTTCCAACTCATCTTCCTTTTGCTCGATTTTCTTGAACTGAATGTTCAAGCGGTCTTCTTGGCGCGCCAAAATTCCCAAGCGTTCTCGCTCTTGGTTTTTCGCGTCTTCAAGAATTTTTACAGCCTTGTCTTTCGCTTCTTCAAGCTGGCGTTTAATTGTCGCCTCTATTGAGTTTGCATTGCGAGTCGCCAGCAATTGGCGGATTAAATAGCCCAAAGCCGCCCCTGCCGCCAAAGCAAAGGCGCCGATAATTAAGTTCAAAGTCATATTTGTTTGTTTCTAAAATCTTAGTCATTTGCTGAACCTAAGAGAATTAATAAATTAATTGCTTTTATATGATAGCAAATAAAAATTCTTTTGTCAAAATTTTTTTGAGCGGGTGACGGGAATCGGACCCGTGTTTCGTCCTTGGCAAGGACGCATAATACCATTATACGACACCCGCCTGCGCAGGCAGGCCCGCGATGTTTGGTATTTTAACAAATTTTTGCCATTTGGCAACTATTGCGCGTTTGACGGCCTCGTTGTACCATTAAATTACCCGTTGAAAGCTAAGCGGGAATTAATATTTAAACATACAATATCCATGAAAGCTTATAAAAATATCTGTTTTTTGGCCATTTTAGGGCTATTTTTAGGAGTTTTTCTATTTTACGCCCCCAGCGCGCGCGCTGTTGAAAACGTGGGCACAACTCCAGCCGGCTTTTATCAATTTAATAACTTGGAAATTTTCAAAAGCTCGTCCGTAGACGAACCGCCGGCCGTTACTGAAGTTATTCAAAAGAATGAAAAGTCGTGCGTTATTTATGAAAATGGAAAAACAGAACTTTCTATGCCTTGCTTATTTAAGAACAATGAAAATAACAACTATTTAATCCAAATTGAAGAAAGAACCACCCTTTTGGGAGTAAACCAGGAGCCGGCTTTGTTGTCCGATTTTCAAGCCGGAGAAAAAATTAATGTTTTGGGCTGGCTTTCCGCCGATTCAAAAACTATTAGGGCGGCCGTGGTTAGAAATTTGGAGGAAAAAGATTACCATCAGTCGCTTTCCGGCACTATCAAAAAAGTAACCGCCAATGGTTTTACATTGGTTTTGGCCAACGGCGACAAGATTTTGGTTAAGACCCCGATTGCGGAGGACGCTCAAGTTACAGTTAAGGGCGTTTTTGACAAGGTTAATGGGGCGGTAAGCAATGTACTTTCAATTCTTATCAAACCAACTATAGTGCTTCAAGAAAAACCGGCCGAAGCAACTGCTTCTCAACCGACCCCAACTCCTTCCGCCAGTCCCTCAACTTTGTTCAAAAATTTCTTTAAAGTTTTCGGAATAGAAATACAGTAACTTAAAACAACCCCGCATTTGCGGGGTTGTTTTATTGTGCCGCGGGGCAGAATTTAATATGTGAATAAATGACTATTGAATGTCTAAACCTATTAGCGCTATACTTATAAGCATAGTGCTACTATATGAGAAAAGATAGACAAACGGCGCTGAAACTGAGGTTTAGCGGTAAAAGCTATGGTGAAATTAATAAGATTCTTGGCATACCAAAATCTACACTTTCTGGCTGGCTGTCCAAGATTATTATTTCTGATAAATATCAAGAGCGAATAAAAAAACGCGCTAGTGAAAAATCAACCACAGCTTTAATCAAAAGAAACAAGCAACAGACAAAACTTGCCATCAAGCGAGCATTAGATATTAGGAAGCAAGCCGCCAAAGAACTTATGTCGCTTTCGAAAAATGATTTACTGATTATGGGTATCGCTCTTTATTGGGCTGAAGGATATAAACGCCCTATTATCAGAAATGGACGGGAAGTCACATATCATGCTGTTTCAATCACAAATTCTGATTCTTATTTAATAAAAGTTTTTCTTAAGTTTTTACGAGAATATTGTAATGTGCCAAAAGAGAAAATAAAAGCAAGTATAAGAATTTTTGAACATCAGAATGAATCTCTATTACTGAATTGGTGGCAAAAAGAAACAGGAATCCCCATGTGTAATTTTAAAAAAACGTATTATGGCATAAGCAAATCAAGTATGGGCAAAAGACCATTTAACCGCCTTCCCTATGGTATGATTCAAGTCGTAGTTGCAGATACTGCGTTATTCCACAGAATAATGGGCTATATTGAAAGGATTAAAAAAATAGTGTAGAATTTTTCTGTTCTTTTATACGCCGCGGTAGCTCAATGGTAGAGCGCATGCCTGAGACTTTTCGGGCACTCTTTTAGTAATGAAAGATGATGAAACTAGGTGAATTCGGGGAAAACTTGCCACAATGGCAAACAATCCCGAGCCAAGCCCCGCCATGGCGGGGAAGGTGTAGAGACTATCCCTTTCGGGAGTACCTCTTTATTTACAAAATAAAGCGGGAAGCGCCTAGCCCCTTTAATTTTAAAGGGTGATGATATAGTCCACATGGAAGAGCATGGCGTTGGCAGTTCGATTCTGCCCCGCGGCACATTTTTTCAATACAAAATAAATAGGGCGGCTTCGCCGCCCTATGGGTCGTTATCTCATCGAATGAAATACATCAACTAGCCCAGGATATTTACCGCCAATTTCAATTTTGGCGGCGGCAATATTTATTGCCGCAGAAAGAAATTCGTAATGCTCCCGTGTCATCTTTTGCCAACCTTCATCGCCGACTTGCCAGGAAACCGCTGATACTTTCTGTTCCGGTTCGCGCCAAGAAGGAACAATCAAAAGAATTCCGCAATTTTTGCTACAAACATCATAACGAGGTAAAAGTTGCCTTATAACCTTTCCCCCGCTGCATTCCGGACACATATCCTCATATATTAGAAACATATTCTGCCTCCCATAAAAAAGAACTGAATTTTACACTACATATAGTATATCACATAATAAAATATCCGTCAACTGTGTGGACCTATGGGGAATCGAACCCCAAACTCTTCCATGCCATGGAAGCGTAATACCACTTTACTATAGGCCCAAAATGCCCTCGGTAGGAATCGAACCTACATCCGCACGCTAGGAGTGTGCTGTTCTGTCCATTGAACTACAAGGGCGTCGGTGATATACTATCTTATAATTGGCAGCGAGGCAAAAGCAAAAATTCATTTTTGCTTTGACCGAGTGAACCAGTTATATCGAGCGTAGCGAAGATATATATTATTAAACTTCAAACAAAAATTGTATGTCAGAAAAATCACCGATTGTCAAAATAGTGAAAAAATGCTTACCGGCCGTTGTTTCAATCGTTATTGCCAAGAATTTGCCCAATTTGGAAAATTTTCCCGATTTTTTTCCCTTTCTTCCGTTCGGTTTCGACCCCAAAGAACTTTACAAGCAAATCCCGCCGGAAATGTTTGATGAGCATGGGCGCATTAAAGTTGGCGGCGGCTCAGGTTTCATAATTTCTCCCGATGGCTTCGTTTTAACCAATAAACATGTTGTCGTTGACCCAAAAGCCGATTACACAGTAGTTACAAGCGAAAATAAAAAGTTTCACGCCAAAGTGGTGGCGCGCGACCCCATAAACGATGTCGCAATTTTGAAAATCGAAGGAGAAGGACTGGCTCATATTAAACTTGGCGAATCATCAGATTTGGAATTGGGGCAGACAGTCGTTGCTATCGGCAACGCGCTGGGCCAATTTCAAAATACGGTTTCAACCGGCATTGTTTCCGGCCTTTCGCGGCATATTACGGCTCAAGCCGGCGCCGACGGTCAACAACAGGAACTCCGCGGAGTCATTCAAACCGACGCCGCGATTAATCCGGGTAATTCCGGCGGGCCGTTGGTTGATATAAATGGAGAAGCGATAGGGATTAATTCGGCTGTTGTTTTCGGCGCCCAAAATATCGGATTCGCCATTCCCATCAACGCCGCCAAAAAAGCATTGGACGATATTAAAAAATACGGACGCATCCGCGCTCCGTTCTTGGGCCTGCGATATATTTTAATAGACCCGGTTTTGAAAATGAGGCACAATTTGCCCGTTGATTACGGCGCGATGGTTACTCCGGAGGCCACACCGGGCGATTACGGCGTTTTGCCCGACAGCCCCGCCGGCAAGGCCGGAATTTTGGAACACGACATCATTCTTGAAGCCGATGAACAAAAAATAACCAAAGATTTGCCGCTTGCCGATATTATTCAAAAACACGAAGTCGGCGACAAGCTTCAACTAAAAATCTTGAGACGCAACCAAGGAGAGGTTTCCGCGACCGTTATTCTGGAAGAAATGAAATAAAAACAAATGGGTGCCCAACGGGATTCGAACCCGTGATGAGAGTTCCACAAACTCTAGTGTTAACCGCTACACTATGGGCACCGCACAAAAATCGCGTTCTTAACGCGCCATATAATACTTGCGCGAATTCATTAGTCCACCAAA
>JBDRMC010000009.1:0-2343 GCA_043812515.1 Patescibacteria group bacterium
CATTCGACCTTATTCAAAAATCCATACCAGTTGTCTGCGTTGATTTGGTTATCCTACGAAATCATCATTCCGAATTACTTTTAATAAAACGCCGGATTGAACCTGAAACCGGCAAATGGTGCTTGATTGGCGGCCGAGTACTTTTCGGAGAAAAATTATCGGCAGCGATTAAAAGACAAGCCAAGAGGGAACTAGGCATCAAAATTTCCGTTATTTCCCCATTTAATCCAAACTTCCCGGCGTTCGTTGAGGATAGGCCGAATGCCGATCCTCAAAAACACGCTATCGCACTCACCTATCCGGTAATCATATCGCCTGCTAGCAAATTAAATCCGGTCGGTCCAGAATTTTCGGAAGCCGCATGGTTCAAATTAACAAAATTACCTAAAATGGGCTTTAATCATAAAAAAACCCTGGCTGCAACCATACAGAGAGTACTCGCTTTCTGTCCATTATAAGAATACATCGGCCATCTCAAATGAATTGAGATGGCCGATTTTATTTTGTTTATCTTACTGCTATTTTTTTAAAACATTCAACATTTCATTACATAGCCTCTTGGTTTGTATCATATGATCCATCTGATCTTCCGCCAACCGTTGATAACAATTTTTGGAAAGCTGGTCTCTTAATTCGCGACTGGAACCCAGTAACTCAATTTTTTGAGCCAGGTCTTTGTGGTCTTCGGCCTTAAAATATAAAGCGCTATCTTGCGCTACCCAAGCCAAGCCGCCACCCCCGGGTAAAATACTCGGCAGACCATAAGTCATCGCCTCCAAAACCGTGCAAGATGATATTTCTTTCCGCCACCGAGCCTGAACATAAATATCGGCTTGATTAAAATAATCCCAGAGTTTATCTTTGGGGACCCAGCCGGGCAACTGAACATATTTTTCCAAATTTAGATCTTCGATCATTTTTCTTATCTTTGCTTCTTCTGGTCCGCCGCCACTAAGCACCAGTCTAAAATTATCCTTATTCTTGATTTCCGCGAAAGCCCGCAAGAGCGTGCCAAAGCCCCGGCCCGGAACCATCCGGGCAGAATAGAATAACGTAATCGGCCCAGCCTTTTTATTTCGCTCAATGTATGAATTCTCCGTCAGGCCGTGCTCTGCCATAAAAGTCCTGAAATTAAACGGGTCCCCCATAATAAGCCAACTATTGCTTTTCTTATTTAAACCAAAATCTAAATAAGCTTTTTCTAAATAGGGATTGGTGAAGCAAAAAATATCCATATGACTAGCCAGAGGCATGCCTAAATATTTTTCTATACACCAGCGCAGTTTCTCTTTTGCCTTGGTAAAATAATTTTTTTGGGCAACCCCCGCTAAATCAGAAATATCTTCTGGCCAAGCGATTAACTCTCTATTAAAAAAAGCGCCCACCGGCACCAGACCGCCGGCCAAACGGTAAAGACCGGCCCCATACAGAAAAAAATGGCCGTCTAAATAAAAAAAATCCGCTTGGCTGGCATATTTTTTTAAAAGTTTGAAAACACCCCATTGAATGCCCAATAATCGCCGAGCCCGCAATTGCTCCTCAATGACTTCATAGGGCAAAGGCTCTTCAATAATATTGGCGTCAGAATAGGCTGTGACAACTTTTATATCATGCCCCAGCTCTTTAATGGTCCGGACCAAAAGATCATATTCAAACACCGAACCGCCCGATGTTTTAAAATTAAGCTTTGGGGTTATAAAAATAATGCGCATAAAATAATCATTGTCTTTTTCGCATTCCCAAGCCATTAAAAAAATCCTCGAATGTCTTAATAACTTTCTTTCTCTGCTGGCGAGTGAGGGCCGGGTGGCAACCGATAAAAATCGCGTTATCGCGTATCCAGCGGGAAACCGGCAAGGCGCCCACAATGCGCTTGGGCTGATTGCGAAAACCGGGCTGATCCGGCAAACAGCCGGCAAAAAATGGCCTGGTCTCTATCCCATTCTTCTCTAAAAATAAAGATATTTCCTTCCTGTTAAATGGCACGCCGCGTTTTATGATCAAGGGATAGCCGTAAAAAGTATGAAGCGCTCCTTTGGCGACCATGGGCAGCTGCAACCAATTCTCAAATTTTTTCAAACCGCGGCTATATCCCTCCACTACCCTTATCCGCTTTCTATTCAGGTTGTCCAATTTCTTTAACTGCTCTATGCCCATCGCCGCCTCAACATCCGTCATGCGAACGTTGTAACCCAAATATTGGAACACATAACGCGTATCGTAATAACCCAAAACCTTATCTTTATAGCTCGCTCTTTTACCGTCAAATTTTTTGGGCGGTAATCGTCCAAATTCCCTAAGTGATAATAAAAGATCATTATATTTTGCTATGTCCGCAAAGAC
>JBDRMC010000010.1:0-15793 GCA_043812515.1 Patescibacteria group bacterium
GATCTTAATTTTGTCAAACGATACAATTCGGCCATCGCGCTTCCTAATTTGAGACAACACGCTTTTTTCCTGTTCCATCTTTCTTCCTCCTTATATCATTATTTTTTTTATTCAATTTTCAAGGGTCAAACTAAAAGCACTGAAAACATATCACTTGCTCTTGATTTTTGTCAAAAAAAGTGTAAAATAGCAACCGATGATTAACTACAACGAACTGAAACCGGGAGTCGTTTTTATTTTGGACGGCGAGCCGTACGAAGTGCTGGAGTTTGATTTTTTGCGCATGCAACAGCGGAAACCGGTTGCCCAAACTAAAATAAAAAACATAATCACCGGCAAAATATTAAGCCGGAATTTTCAGCATACGGATAGTTTTCAGGAAGCTGAAATTGATTGCAAGAAAGTTAAATTTTTATTTTCGCACAGGGATAAATTTGTTTTTTGCGAAATTAAAAATCCATCCGCTCGCTTTGAACTGCCTGCCGAAGCTATTGGCGACAAGGCAAAATTCTTTAAGACAAACTCGGAAGTTGAAGTATTCAGTTTTCAGGACAAGATTATAAATGTCAAATTACCGGTAAAAATGGAATTTAAAGTTATTGAAGCGCCTCCGGCAATTCGCGGCAACACGGCCCAAGGTGGCACAAAAGTTGTTACCTTGGAAACGGGCGCTCAAATATCGGCTCCTCTATTCATAAATGAGGGCGACATCGTCCGTGTCAACACTCAAACCAACGAATATGACGAACGCATCGAAAAAGGGAAATAATTACTTTTTAGTAAGGGTGTCTTCCAGGATTTTTTTAAGGCCTATAACATCAACATCTTTGCGCTGTTTTTTAACCGGTTCGGGAATTTCTCTCGTTCTAACAGGGGGAATAGGTTTTTGTTTTGATTTTGTAAAACAATCTTTGCAGTAAACCGGACGGCCGGGAGCGGGATTAAAAGGCACTTGTATATTTTTATCGCAACTGGCGCAGACGGCGTCAAACATTCCCTTGCCCTCCGTAGCCTTGGCGTAGGAGGGTCTATTATCTTCAATCGGCCCTTCCACCTTTACCTCAACCCCGGCCGCCTTGGCAATAACTTTTTCAACATCCGCTCTCGGAGTGCTGTAAGTTTTGCGGGTATAATCTATGACTTCCTTTGCAAAAGAAATTTCCGGTCTTGGCACCGGGGGCAATGTAACTGCCGAAAACGGCCTTGAAGGAACGCCATCAACCATTAATCGCAAATAAATATTATAATTGGGCAAATTCAACAGGTCTTCGGCCACTATGTTCGGGCCGAACTGCTTTTCTTCAAGAAACTCAACATCTTCCCCGCCGGTTCTGAAAGCCACGAAAGTGCCGACGTTGCCGAATACGGCGTCTTTAACTTTGGTGTTCTGGTCGTGAACCAATTGGCCGATATATTGATTGGTAATCACCAAGTTCAGTCGGTATTTTCTGGCTTCGGACAATATTGTCGCGAAACTGTCAGTAACGAAATTTTGAAACTCGTCAACGTAAAGATAAAAATCTTTGCGCTCTTCTTCCGGAATATCAACCCGGCTCATTGCCGCCAGTTGGATTTTAGTTATCAACATCCCGCCGAGAAGTTTGGAATTATCTTCGCCTATCCGTCCCTTTGACAGGTTCATTATTATAATTTTTCTTTCGTCCATCGCCTTTCTGAAATCAAAAGACGATTGCGGCTGGCCGATGATATTTCTGATAACCGCCGCCGAACTGAACTGGCCTATTTTGTTCTGAATTGCCGCCGTAGCCTCTTGTTCGTATTTTTGCTGATATTTCGCGTATTCCTGCGTCCAAAACGCCTTGATAACGGGGTCTTCGAGCTTATCAACGACCGATTTTCTGAACTCTTTGTCGGAGAACATTCTGTTTATTCCCAAAAGCGTTGAGCCGGGTATTTCCAGAAGAGCCAGCACGGTATTGTTTAAAATATATTCCATTCTCGCCGACCAAACATCGGGCCATATTTTCTTGAAAACACCCATCAATCCGGAAGCGACCAAATGTCTTATTTCGGGGTCGACTTTTTCAATGACATTAAAAGCTATCGGGAAATTCATGTCGGCCGGATTAAAATAAATCACATCTTTAATCCTGTTTTCGGGGATGCAATTAAGCAGGCTTTCCGCCATATCGCCGTGCGGGTCTATAAAACCGACGCCATGACCGGCGGCAATATCCGATACCAGCATATTCATCAAAAGCGTGGTTTTTCCGGTGCCGGTCTGGCCGATGATATACATATGCCGGCGGCGGTCATCTATTTTAATGCCAAAACGTTTCCTTTGGTTCCTAAAATTTGTTTCCGCGAAGTATGTTATGTTGTTTTCTTGCATATTAAGTCTTATAAGTCTTATAGAACCTATATGGGCAAACCGACAGGCGGCTCGGCTTTTCTTGTTCCGACCCGCTGTATTGCCGGAGCCGCGACTATTATAATCGGGTAGTGATAAATTGTCGCCAATTCCTCAATATTCAAAACAAAATCCTTTTTATTTTTGGACATTTTACGATTGAGAAACCGGTCGATAAAAGCGATTTTCCGGATATATTCGCGGCGAGTTTTTATGAAGGGAAGTATTCTCGGCTGATCGGCTGTAGTTCCTGCTTTTGAATTTCCCTTAAAGGCGTTGAGGTCGACTGTATTGAATTGTTTGAACGCGCCGACAATGGCGGCTATATTGGTCTTGTTAAAAACGTTTTTTCCGGCGATATAGCCGAAACGAATACAAACCTTAAAAGCCAATTTGGAAATTTTATTTTCAATGGCTTCAACCACCAGCTTGCCGCCCGGAGAAAGATTTGACGCGGCTGATTTTGTTTCCTCTTTTTTTTCGCTCCATTCCGGATAAACCGCGACTGCCCCGAAAAGATTGCCGATAAATTCACCGAGGCCATCAAAAATATTTTCAAAAAAACCTTTTTTGGCTTCAACTTTTTTTCCCATCAGTTTATTAATTTCTTCTACGCCCTTGCTCCTGTTCTTCCAATCCTTGTCGCTTATCGGCTGTACCAGATATTGTATGAAAATATTTTCATCCGGCTTTAAATTTGAAATAATTTCAAGAAAAGAAGCCATGGGGTCTATGCGTCTTTCCGCTTGCCGTTCTTCGAAAGGCACATATGTTCTGATCGGATAAAAATCGGCTTTTTCCAAAATAAGTTCAACTCCCCCTATATTGTAAGATTCGGAAGGAATTTTTTCAGCCAAAGAACCCGCGTAATCCAAAACTTCCGAAATTTCGGCTTCGGGATATTGAGAGTGTATTTGGGACTCAACCAGATTTTTGAATTGCTCAGCGGTTCTTATATAGAAATGCATCTCTCCGCCAAGGCCGACGATTTCCAAACTAAACCACCACTGCACTTTCCCTTTCCAATACTTATCCAAAAATTTGATACCGGAAAGAATGCCGTGCAGGCCGGCGAAAACTTGTTCCATGGCTTTGGGCGTTTTTTCTATAATTCTGGGAATTTTTACCTCCAAAAGAAGCCAAATAATCTCTTTCGTTGCCTTGGCTTTGAGATATTTAACCCAAAGTTCAACGGAGAGGACAATCAAAAAAGGAGGCAGCCACAACCACCACAGCTTGAAAAAAATGCTAATTATTGTATAAAAGACCGTCATTTATAACAAAATGAAACGTTCGTTGTCTATTTTTTTGAATACTTTCTTATTTTGAAGATTGAGAATGATTGTGTTATCTTTTACCAATCGCTTAGCCTTGACGATTTTTATTATTTCTTCTTTTGTAAGTCCATTTTCCGTGTTTTTCAAAGCAGAGACCAGAACATCGCACACCGTTCCCGGCTCATAACCCCAATCGGACAAAGCGTATGTCCCGCGTCCTACCAAAACGAAACGCGGGTCCTTAATCAATTCATTATGAACAGTTTGAGAATGGGCACTGCGGCCGCCGTCAAAAGACACTTGGTTTATTAAGTTCGCCACTTGAGTAAAATGAAGCGGTTTTTGTTCTTTTTTGAAAATTAAATAAGCCTTATCTTTTACGCCTTTGGGCGACACTTCCGGAGAATGAATAAGACCCCATTCGCCAAATGGATTTTGGGAAATTTCTTTGCAGAGTTCAATATAGGAAAATAGAGCTTTGTCGCCAAGTCCGTTATTTATAAAATTCGCGGTTTTCAAAATCATTTCTTTCGATATCGGCGAATTTTGCTCGGCCAATTTTTTCTTCAAAGCGTCAACCAAATTAATGGCGCTGTTATATGCGGCATTATTTAATGCCCAAGCATTGCGCCGTGATGACGTTTCTTTAAAATAAGCGAATTTTTCTTTTCCCAAAGTCAACGCAAAAGTAATCAAATTTTCGTTGTTTTTTTCCTTTAACGAAAGCACTTCGGAAAGTTCTTTTGAGAAAGAGTCTTTTCTTCTTACCCCGCCGTAATCGGCCAAATGTTTCTCAATAACCGCAAAAATCGGCTTCATCGGTTCCAAAACATTTTTATTCGCAAGCCGTTCCAAACCCAATGCTTCAATTTGCCTTACGCGTTCTCTTGTAATACCCAGATTTTGACCTATGGCCTCAAGAGTCTGGCAAGAAACCGAACGCAGTCCGAATCGTTTTTCAATAACTTCGCGGGTTCTTGGGTTAAGAATTTTTACCAGTTCATCTACTATATTTTTTAGATTTTGCTTCTGCATGTGTTTATAATAAAATATTATTCAACATATGTCAACTTTTGTTTAACACTTTAAACCAACTGACCAAAAGTGGCGAAGCTATGAAGATTGACGAATAAGTTCCTGAAAAAATCCCAACCATCAAAGCCAAAATAAAATATTTCAGTTCTCCCCCGCCAAAAATAAACAATGCGAGTAAAGTCAATAAAACCGTAAGCGAGGTGTTGATGGAACGTACTACGGTTTCATTAACGCTTCGATTAACCAGCGACATAAAGTCCAATGATTCGTAACGTTTCAAATTTTCCCTGATTCTGTCAAAAACGACAATGGTATCATGGACCGAAAATCCTAAAATCACGAGAAGCGCCACTATAAAATTAGTCCCGATTTCAACATTATAAAAATGGCCCAGAATTGAAAATAGCCCAACGGGAATTATTAAATCATGAAACAAGGCCGCCAATGTCGCGGCGCCATATCGCCAAGAGTTTAACGGGCGGGAAACTTTTCTAAAAGCCCATGCGATATAAAGAGAAATCCCCAAAAGCACTATAATAATGGCTTTAATCGATTTCTGTTTCAATTCCGCCCCCACAGTCGGCCCGATTGACGAAAACCGTCTTTCCTCAACGCCATCCGCGTTTAATATTTTCATTATTTCCTGATGCGTAGATTCGTCGGTTTCTCTAAATCGAAAATTTACCCCGTTACCGCCAATCGATGAAACGCGCAAATCGCTTAAATTTAAGGACTTTAAAGATTCGGCGATTTTTTCCGTTTCGGGCCGGTTATTATTCGGATAAGAAACTTCCAATATCGAGCCGCCTTTAAAATCAATCCCGAATTTTAAGCCCCACAAAAGCAGTGCGGCAACGCTGGCAACGATAAAGATAACTGAAATTGTGTAATAAATTTTTCTTTTGCCTATAATGTCGATCATATTATTTTGAATGTTTAACGCCCATAAACCACGGCATTTTTTCTAAAGAATTTATCGGCAGAAATTTCAAAAAAGAGCGGGTAACGAAAATAGCGGAAAACATGCTGACAACAACGCCCATGCTAAGAGTCAGGGCAAAACCTTTAACAACGCTTGTTGTGAAATAGTACAAGACCGCCGTTGTTATAAGCGTTGAAATGTTTGAATCTCTGATTGAAGGCCACGCGCGGGCAAAACCATCGTCAATCGCAGAACCTAATCCTTTGCCTACCCTGAATTCTTCTTTCATTCTTTCAAATATCAGAATGTTGGCGTCAACCGCCATGCCGATTGAAAGCACGAATCCGGCAACTCCGGCCAGCGTCAAAGTAACGGGTACCAGCTTAAATAGCGCCAATACCAAAACGGAATAAATAATCAACGCGCTTACGGCGACAACACCGGGAAAACGGTAGAATACAAGCATAAAAATTGCCACCGCCAAAAATCCAATGAGACCCGCTGTAATGCTTTTGTTGAGCGAATCTTGACCCAAACTGGCGCCGACCGAATCTTGAGAAATTAATTTTATCGGAACCGGCAACGCGCCCGCGTTTAACCGTTCCGTTAGTTTTTTAGCTTCATCAATATTGAATTTTCCGGAAATCACTGCCGAACCACCGCTAATCGCTTCGCGGACAACCGGAGCCGATATTGGAAGGCCGTCCAAATAAATTCCCAATTGCTTTCCAACATTTCGCTTCGTCAATTCCTCGAATATTTTCGCTCCTTCGCTATTAAATTGGACGCTTACTTCGGGTTGATAAGTGTTTTGGCTGAATTCCACCTTAGCGCTTTTAATATATTTCCCGCTTAAATTTGTAGGTTTAAAATAAGCATCTTGTATTAAGTAATTTTCATTACCGGCTTTTTGCTCTTTTAAAATTGTTTGCGTCTCGGCATCATCGCGTTGCTCTTTAAACTCCAAAAACGGCGTTTCACCTATCAAAGCAATTGCTTGCGCGATATCTTTTATACCGGCGAGTTCCACTAACAGCCGCCAATCGGAGCCGGAATGTTCAACTTCAATAACGGGTTCGCTGACGCCAAAAAGATTAACTCGCCTTTCAATGACGTCGCGCAATCCCGACATGGCCGACGCGGAATCTTGGTCGGCGATATTGGAAACATCGGCCAAATAAATCAGGCGCGTGCCGCCGGCCAAGTCAAGGCCGAGCTTGAAAGGCACTTTAATGAAATTCGGCAAAACGATTGGCGAAACAATATTAAGTTTGCCAATCATTTTGTCCCAAGCGAGAGGATAAATAAAAAATGCCGCAATAACAGCGACTAAAAAAACCGCCAGTGCTACAAAGCGTGCTTTTTTTACAGCGTCTAATTTAAAAATTTTGTCGGGAGAGTAATCGGAAGCCATGATAATAAAGTTTTAAACTATTGATTTAATTTCGTCAAGAATTTCCCGCGGGATCGGATCGCGGGCAGAACTTTTGCCCGGATATCTCCAAGCTGTGATAATTTTAATATTTTTTTTGCCAATCATATACATCGCCCAGATTTCTTTATTTTTATCCGGGCACATCACCGCAATCATATTCGGCACAATCGCCTCTTCAACCCGCGCCGGATGCCTGATAATTCTTTTAATTCTTTGCTGCGACAAGCCATAACAACGCATTTTGTAAATTGAATGCTTCGTCCATTGATACTTATCGTTTATTTTTACTGACATTTTATTTTTCCACTTCGCCAATCGCTTTTCGATATGCGCAAAAATCACAATCGGTTCCCATATCCGGAATTTCATCGCCCATTAAGCATTCATGCGCTTTCAAAATGGCCGTTTCAACCCAGCTGTCGTCGCCCTTATACGGTAAAAGTTTAATATCAAATTCCAATTTGCCGTCAAATGCTTCTTTGTCGGCATCGCCGTTGCAGTAAACGAAATAACCGGTTTCGTTGACTTTGAAATCGTTTTTTCTAAACAGCCACTGATAGATTTCCATTTGCCGTTTATATCCGTCCTGCCATTCCGCGTCCAAAGTAACTTCGGAAGTTTTCGACGTCGCTTTGTAATCAACAATGATAAGTTCTCCCTTGGGATTAACCCAAATGTCGTCTATGGCGCCGGTGATAATAAAATTGGTCGGTTCGTGAAAGTATTGAATGCCCTCTCTCAAAGCATCACGCCACTTTTCCATATTTTCGTTCTTATAAGGAATGGCGTCCACTTTATAGGTTTTCATAAGCGGATGCGGATTGCCGGCCGCCCGGTGGATGTCAAATTCTTTTTTCAAAAGAGTATCAACGGCTTTGTTTAAGTTAAAGGGAAAACCGGGTGGCTGGCCAATGCCCAAACGCCGGTCAAAATAAAAGCATCTCGGGCATGCCAAAAAATTATCAATTTTGGAACGGCTTAATTTGAACGGCGTCTTTGACGCCGGGTCAAAAATATTTCTGCTTCTTTTTGGATTATAAAATTTCGACATGTTTTTAGTTTACCACACTTTTTATTTATTGATTCGAGCGGCGAGGGCAAAATGGAAGAAATAATTATTTAAATCTTCAAAAGTGGTTTTGTACTCTTTCCCGCCGAACATCGCGTCAGCTAATAATTCGCGAGCTCGGACAATTTCCTTCAGCCGTAAGCGCCAGCGGGAATCAGCAATAGTTAAATCCAAAAGTTCAAAGGCCCTATCAGTTGCGCTGTTGTATGATTTTTCGTCTTTGTCTCGCCAATTGAGCGCGCGACTTATTTCGCTTCCTATATTTCCCATCTGTTCATAAAAAGAAAGTTTTTTCCAACTATCAAGAGTCATTATTATAAAATTAATTTATTTACTATATCTCTAATTTTTCTTTGAATGTCCAAACTTTCAATACCTCTTGTTCTATTATTCTGCGATGGCCTGATATTAATCATTGAATCAAACTCAACGAATTCATTTTCGGTTTTATCAATGCGCAAGTTTATCCCCCATAAATTTTCCTGTTTGGATCCTTGCTGTAAAAGCAAGGTCTCTTCGTCAGCGTGAAGTTCACCGCCAATGGCCATAATTTTTTTTTCAACATCAACTACAGCCTTTACCAAATCGCCGAATTGATTCTCGGCAATCTGTTTTAGTTCTTCTTTAGAAATTGTATCCTCAACAATTTTAATTTCCATGATTTAGTTTATCACATCTTACTTTCCGCAGCACTTTTTGTATTTTTTGCCGG
Organism: Patescibacteria group bacterium; assembly: GCA_043812515.1. Taxonomy (GTDB): domain Bacteria; phylum Patescibacteriota; class Minisyncoccia; order UBA10092; family UBA10092; genus UBA10092. The sequence goes on from JBDRMC010000010.1 coordinate 8,822, forward strand.
AGCCGCAGGGGCAGTGGTCGTTACGCCCAATGTTTGAAGAATCCGGCGCTTTAATAACTGGAGTTGGGTTAGTGTTGAAATTTGCGTTTTGTTGCGGGGGTTGGACTTTTGTGATTATCGTCGCGATTTGTGTTTCAAAATTGGACATTAAATCCTTAAATAACCGCCGGCCTTCATTTTTATATTCCACCAGCGGATCTCTTTGGCCATACGCCCTTAAGCGGACGCTATCGCGCAGATATTCCATGTCTTCCAAATGATTCATCCACAAAGTGTCCAGCGTGTTAAGCGCGACAAATCTTTCAACCTGTTTCATCAGTTCCGGCCCTAGTTCCTTTTCTTTTTGCTTATATATATCTTCCGCAATATTTATATGATAATCGCCCGACAAAATTTCCTGTCTTTTTTTATAAACCAGCGAACGATGCTGATTCATCACGTCGTCATATTCCAAAACATGTTTTCTGGCGTCGAAATTAAACCCTTCAATTTTTGTTTGCGCCGATTCTATCGCCTTGGATATCAAACCCGCTTCAATCGGCTGGTCTTCGGGGATATTCAACGTTTCCATCAAATTTTTAATGCGCTCGCCGCCGAATATTTTCAACAAATTGTCTTCCAGGGACGCGAAAAACTGCGACGAACCGGGGTCGCCTTGCCTTCCGGAGCGACCTCTCAGCTGATTGTCAATTCTTCTCGCTTCGTGGCGTTCCGTGCCAATAACATGAAGACCGCCCAGTTCACAAACCCTTCGACTCTGCTCAGGGTCGGGCGGGTTTCCCCCCAGGATAATATCAACGCCGCGGCCCGCCATATTAGTTGCGACCGTAACTGCCCCCAGCCTGCCGGCTTGGGCATGAATCGCCGCTTCCCTTTCATGCTGTTTGGCATTTAAAACTTCATGCTTAACTCCTTCCCGCGAAAGCATCTGTGACAATTTTTCATTATTATTTATGGAAATAGTGCCCACTAAAACCGGCTGGCCTTTTTGGCTCCGTTCTTTAATTTCGTTAACCACCGCTCTGAATTTCGCTTCTTCGGTTTTATAGATTTTATCAGGCAAATTTTTTCTAATCATCGGCTTATGAGTCGGCACAATTACAACACCAAGCTTGTAAACTTTGTGAAATTCCTCCGCCGAAGTGGCAGCCGTTCCGGTCATGCCGGCAAGCTTATTGTAAAGCCGGAAAAAATTTTGGAAAGTAATTGTTGCCAGAGTTTTTGATTCCTGTTGGACTTTAACGCCCTCTTTGGCCTCAATCGCCTGATGAAGCCCTTCGGAATACCGCCGGCCCTGTAAAAGCCGCCCGGTAAATTCATCAACAATAATTATTTCGCCATTCTTAACGACATAATCTTTGTCTTTATGAAAAAGCGTCTGCGCCCGTAACGCTTGCTCCAAATGATGGACATATTTTATTCCCTTTTCATCATAAATATTGTCCATGCCCAGCATTTTCTCCACTTTAGTCAAACCATCGTCCGTAATAACCGCCGTCCGCATTTTCAAATCAACGGTGTAATCGTCAATTTCTTTAAGGCGGGGAACAATTTTGGAAAATGTTTCGTAAAGCTTGGGCGATTCCGCGTCGGGCATGGAAATAATAAGCGGTGTCCGCGCTTCATCAATTAAAATGCTGTCAACTTCGTCAATAATGGCAAATACTCTGCCCGGACTGATGACTTGCGACAAATCTCCAACCAAATTATCTCTCAAATAATCAAATCCGAATTCGGTGTTAGTGCCGTATAATACATCGCAACCGTAAGCTTCTTTTTTTGTCGCCGGCCGCAAAAATTCATGAACGACTTTAAAGCTTCCGAGCGTATCTCTAGTTTCGTCAAGTTTTGACGAATGCGCCGCATCGTAAATATAACTTCCGTCAGAATTGACACACCCTACCGTAACCCCAAAAAAATCATATATCTGCCCCATCCAGACCGTGTCGCGCCGGGCCAAGTAGTCGTTAACGGTAATAATGTGCACTTTGTCGGCAAGAGCGTTCAAATAAGCCGCAAGAGTCGCAGTTAATGTTTTTCCTTCTCCGGTTGCCATTTGAGCGATTTTTCCCTGATGAAGCGCAATACCGCCGAGAATCTGCTCGTCAAAATGGCGCTGTTTAAGCGTTCTTTTGGCTGTCTCTCTAACTACTGTAAACGCTTCGGGTAAAATTTCATCAAGCGACGCGCCCTTCGAAATGCGTTCTTTAAATTCTTTTGTTTTATTTTTTAGTTCATCGTCGGAAAGTTTGGAAATTTTCTCTTCAAAAGAATTAACCTCTTTGAGAAGAGGCCTAATTTTATCTATATACCGTTCATTCGCGTCCCCAAAAATTGTAGTTAATATGCTCATTATTCTCTCCTCAAAAGTTTCTTTAAAAGACGGGCGCCGCGACGATAGAGGGAGATATTTTTTTCTTTACTCATTGTAATTTCGCGCTGAAGCTCGTCTTTAACAGTATCAATAGCGACGCGCAAATCCCATTTTTCGGCCACGGCTCTAATCATGCGCCCCGGTATCGTCAAATTAACCTCGGCCATGAAAATGTCTCCTTTTTGATGATGCTTTGACGTTTTTGCAAGTTCAACATCCGCAAAAATACTTTCATCATTAGGCAAAAACTTATCCAGCGAATTTAACCTTTGTTCAAGATAAGTTTTTATGCTCGGCGTTATTTCAAAATTTGTTGTTTTTAAATCTATTTTCATATTATTAATTGTACCTCTTCTTCAAGCTTAATTCCAAATTGCTGGTTTACTTTTTCTTTAATTAAATTTATTAAATCAAAAACATCAGTTGCCTTCGCATTACTAAAATTATGAATGATATTGGCGTGTTCTTTAGTAATCATGGCTCCGCCAATTGTTTTACCGACAAGGCCACAGGCATCTATAAGCACAGCGGCGGGCAAAAGAGGAAAAGGGTCGGTTTTTATTTTATCCCTTCCGCCAGAGGCGGATCCGCCTTTGGCGGAAAATTTTTCCCAAGCCTTTTCCGGGATATTTTCAACTGGAATATTTTTAAAAACACTGCCGCAACTCGGAAGACGATATCTCATTTGTCGGTATTTAATATGATCGAACACAATAGTTTTAAGACTTTTTTTATTGCCCGGACGCAACTTGAAAATCGCGCTCATTATAATTTCGTTGTTGTGTTTAAAAATACTATCACGATAACCAAATTGGCAATCTTCGTTTTTATATAACTTAACATCCCCGTTATTAGTTACGACTGTTATTTCTTTTATATTATCTTTTATTTCTCCGCCGAAACATCCCGCGTTGCCCCTAATAGCTCCTCCCACGGTTCCCGGCAATCCCCCGGCCCATTCCAGCCCGGCAAGGTTATTTTCAATACTTTGGCTAACCAAGTCGTTTATAGGCACGCCGGCATCCGCCGTTATTTCATTGCCATCAATATTAGTTTCTTTATTATCAACTTTAATTATCAACCCCCTGTAACCCTCATCGCTGAATAAAACATTGCTTCCGCCGGCTAAAATAAAAGTCGGCAATAAATTATCATCGGCAAATTTAAAAGCTTGTTTCAGCTCTTCAGAATCTTTAACGCTTACAAAATAATCGGCCGGGCCGCCGATTTTATAAGTAGTGCGTTTCGCCAAAATGACATTATTTTTTATCTTCATAATCCTGCCCTTAAAGGGGCTCGGGTAAGACTAGCCCCAATCAATGTTTTTAAGTGGGTTGTCAGTATCACCGAACCCCTTTAAAAGCGGGATAGTTTTATTATACAGAAAATCCTAAAAAGCTCAAAGCCCCGTAAAACGGGGCTTTGTGCCAACATTGAAAGGTTGTTTCCTTTCGGAATTCCAACCCACTTGCCGAAAGTGTAGCACGTATCCAATGAAAAAGTCAATAGCTGGTTAAAGCGACACGATTTTCCAGATGCCGTTTTCATTTTTTATCAAATCTATTTCGGCAATATTCTGGCCCGATGAATCAAACACTTCAAAACGGAAGTGGCTGTCATCCATATTCTTTCCGTTTTTGACGCTTTTCAAATCTTGGATAAGTTCACCGAGAATATTGGCGTCGTAAAGCTTGGTTAGGGCTTCCGATTCCATAGCCTGATTTTCAGGAACAAAATATCCCACCGCGGCCGTTAAATCATTCTTTTCCAGCGCTTTGATAAGAAGGTTCAAAGTTTCTTGAGGAGTATGCGCGTTTGATGGAACAGTGGCGCTTTGGTTTGTAATGTTAATTTCATTCCCGCCCAAAAGCCACAACCCGAAAAAACCGGCACTAAGAACCAGCGCCATTACGAATATGCTTCTTAAAATACTTTTGGAGGAAGCCATGGGCTTGATAAAATAAAAATAATAATCAAACTTGCGCCTAAAATTATGTTTTTTATAATATTATGACCGGAAACAATAACATTAAAAACAATCGCGAAAATTACGGTAAATAACCCGCCTAAAATAAAAAACGAAAACGGTAAAAAAGAGATAGCCCAAACCAATTCACAAAAGCCCAGCGCAATCCCCAGAGAAAAAACAAAAATTTGTTTGCGGCTTTTCAAACCGAACAATTCTCCGGCGCGGCGGCTAATTAAAAGTCCATTCCAAAAAATTAAAAACGATGCCAAGCTTAGAACGACAAGTCCGGTAATAAATCCTATTTTTTGAGATAGAATTTCAAGCCAAATAAAACTCGCCGTAAAAAATACCAAAAATGGCATCGTAAATAAAAAAGTTTTGGGCGTTATTTTCATGGCTTTCCGGCTAAAGCATCACTGATAATTTTTTTAGCTTGATTTATAGGTATGGCAAAACTGATACTTTGAGCGCCTTGGACTATGGCTGCGTTAATGCCTATCACCTCTCCTCGAAGATTTAAAAGCGGTCCGCCGGAATTACCGGGATTTATGGAAGCATCGGTTTGAATAACATTATGAATTTTTTCAGTTACCCCGCCGCCGCTGGCGGTAATGTCTCTGGAAAGTCCCGAAATAACGCCGACATTAACGGTGTTTCTAAACTCGCCGAGAGCGTTGCCGATGGCAACAACGGATTGACCAACCTGAATTAAATCGGAATTACCAAGTTTGATTGTTGATAATTGAGAAGCGGTAATCTTTATCACGGCAATATCAATATCGGGATCGCGAGTCAGAATCTTCGCCGAATACTTTTTCCCATCATTCGTAAAAACCGTGTACTCCGCCGCCGTATCGGCAACCACATGCTTATTGGTTAGAATTACGCCATCACTTGAAATTATAAATCCGCTGCCTCCTCCTACTTCCTGAAGTTTTGTCCCCTTTTGACAGGGCTGGTAAAATTGTAAATCCTGTCCAAAAAATTGTTGAAATTCCGGCGGTAAATTGGAAAAGGGATTATAAGGACATTGCTCGATAATTGGAATATTTTTGGACACCGTAATGGCAACAACTGCCGGTGAAGCGATTTTTGCCGCGTTAACAACCTGCGCCTCATTGCCGATGGGAATATAGGGCTTGCTATATGGATTTAAATTTAAAACTTGAGGCGTGCTTGTAGCAGATGGAATTTTCTGAAAGAAATTAAAAATAGAAAAATCTATGGATATAGCTCCTGAAATAAAACTGACAGTAACGGCTGTTAAAACGCTTGCCAGCAAAGCCGTTAAAAGAAGTTCTCTAAATGAGTAGTTTTTCATATTTATTTATTATGTCAGCGGCTTTTTTTATTTCACGCGCGGTAGTATTTTTGCCAATGGATATCCTAATGCTTTCCTTTGCTTGCTTTGGCGTCAACCCGATAGCGGTCAAAACATGAGAAACGGCCAAAGCCCTGCTGGAACAAGCTGAGCCGGCCGATACCGCCACTCCCGCTTGGTCCAAAGCGATAATAAGCGTTTCATTATTTATGCCGGAAAACCGAATATTCAATATATTGGGAAGACACTGAACGCGTGAACCATTTATTTTTACCGCTATCTTATTATCTTTAATTATATCTTTGAGCAGTTGGTTTCGCAAATTAAGAATACGTGCGGATCCGCCTCTGGCGGAGAATATTAACTCAACCGCTTTTGCCAAACCAACAATAGAAGCAACATTTTCGGTGCCGGAACGCAATCCGAATTCCTGGCCACCGCCTGAAACAATCGGCAACAAAGGCGTCCCCTTCCTAACATATAAACCGCCAATGCCTTTGGGTCCATAAATTTTGTGGCCGGAAAAGGTCAACAAATCAACCTTCAGCCAATCCGGACGGCATTCCAAATAATTAAGCGCTTGAACCGCGTCCGTGTGAAAATATATTCTTGAAAGCTTATTTTCGAGTCTTTTTTTGTTTATTTTTTCAAGCAATTTTCCAATTTCTTTAATCGGCTGTATCGTCCCGATTTCATTATTGGCATAAATAATACTGACTAAAATTGTTGTATCTCTAATGGCTTTTTCCAAATCAGAAATTTTTATAAGCCCCATTTTGTCAACCGGCAAATAAGTCACTTCATGGCCGGCTTTTTCTAATTCCTTCAGCGGTTCCAAAACCGACTCATGCTCTATCGCAGTAGTTATGATGTGTTTTTTTTGAAAATTATTTATAAATCCTTTTATTGCGAGGTTATTCGATTCCGTTGCTGAACCGGTAAAAATAATTTCTTTAAAATCACAACTAAAATATAGCGCGATTTTTTCCCGCGCTTGATCTATTGCAGTTATCGCCTCTTGTCCAAACGAATGAATTGACGAAGCATTGCCAAACTTCTCATTAAAATACGGGATCATCGCTTTCAGCACTTCCCTATCAACCGGCGTCGTCGCGGCGTAATCCAAATAAATTTTATTGTTTTTCCTGGGCATTGTTGACTTTACTGAATAAACCGCATATATTATGTAGCAAATTCAGTACATTCACAAGTAAAAATACGATAGGGAACAGGAGGTAATAAGATGAGAATAAAGGGCGTTGAGATTCCAAGGGTAGTTTTTGCTTCAGGAGCTTACAATTTTTTTGG
>JBDRMC010000011.1:0-38188 GCA_043812515.1 Patescibacteria group bacterium
CGCGGCGCCGAAGATGGGATTAAAACCGAACAATAAAGCCAAACCGATTCCGGGCAAAGCAACGTGTGATAATACGTCCCCGACAAGCGCCATTCTTTTAACAACAATAAATGCGCCCAAAAAACTGGCCGATAGAGCGGCAAATATTCCTGAAATAAAAATAAGTAAAAATTGATTATCCATGATCGTGATGTTGATGAAAGGCGCTTTCGCCGTAAAGTTTCTCAATTTGTTCACTGGTTAATGCTTTCTTGGGTTCGCCAAAGCATAGGTTCTCTTTATTGAGACATAAAACTTTGTCGGCATAGCGATAAACGATATTAAGGTCATGAGAAATAATTAAAACCGTCATTCCGCGCTCGTCCTGCAGTTTATGGAGCAGATTATAAATATTTTCTTCTCCGACAACATCAACCCCCGCCGTCGGTTCGTCAAAAAGCAATACATTGGGGCGTTTCAAAATAGCCCAAGCGATTAAAACTTTTTGAAATTGTCCCCGGGAAAGATTCGCGAGCCGTTGATTAAGTATTTCCGGCTTCAGACCAACCGCTTTCAATTCATTGGCTATCGCCTCCAAAAGCTGCTTATCTTTAAAAAACAGTTTGTCTGATTTTAAGATAAAAAATTCTTTTACGGTTAACGGCAATTCGGCTTTTTCAAAAAGCTTCTGAGGCACATAGCCGATGCACGTATTTTCGCGCCATTTAATTTCTCCGTCAAAAGGAACCAATCCCAGCAACGCCCGGAAAAGAACCGTCTTGCCGGCGCCGTTTGGTCCGATAATCGCCAAAACATCGCCCTCGTTCACGGAAAAAGAAACGTCTTTCAAAACTTCCTGATTATCAAAACTAACCGATAAATTGTGTGTTTCTAAAATTGGATTTAGTGCGCTATTCATATAAACATATTATATCCTATTTCAGCTCAAAATTTAAGTCTTGGAACATCAGGGTTTTTAGGAAATCGCGGAAAATTGTTACCGTGTATTTGCCGGCTTCGTCACCGTTGGTTATCCAACTTACTAATCCGACCAGGCCCTTCGACTGGGGGTTGATTAAAGCCCCGCCGGAAAATCCGGCCGTCGCATTACTTTCAATTAAAAGAATTTGCGGATTTGAGCTTCCGTCCGTGTTAATGTTGCCAATAAGTTTCCCAATTGTTGAAGTAATTTTATTAGCTATATGCGAGGCGTCAACGCCATATCCTAAAGTAATCAAAAAATCTCCGTCTTTTGGCCTATAGTCCCAGTCAATGGGTAGAAAGTTGTACGTAGTGGTGCTATTTTCTACGATTAAATAATCATCCGGCAACGCATAATCAAACCCTAAAATAAGATTTAATTTAGACTCATTGCTGATTTTTGAAGTAATTTTGAGAACGGCAAAGTCGTTGTAGTATTTGTCTTTGCTAAACGACTCGCTAAACCTCTCAATGGCCGGATAACCGATAATTTCGGTAGAGTAGTAGATTTTGGGGTTTTGTGATTTTTCATTGGGAAACGGGCTTTTCAGGACAAAACAATTACTTCTGGCTTTATTCAGATTTTCATCGTAAATAATATGACGATTTGTTAAAATCTCGCCCTTGGAACTTATAATTATTCCCGTCCCCCGCGAAATACCGGAAAATGCCGAACTTTCGCTGTTGAAATAACCGCAATAAAGCTGTATGACCGAACTATTGATTAATTCCCCCAGGCTTTTTGAAGAAACTTCTTTAATCACCTCTTTAACTACCGCGAGAGGCGTAATATTAGGAATAGGTTTAGATATTGGAGGAGATTTTTTTGGAATTGGCAGACTTACAGCCGGCGCAATTACAGCTGGCGTGCTTGTAGCCGGTAATTTTATTGTTGATGTTGCAATTTTAATGCTTAAGTCCGCATTGTTTTTTATTGGTTTCTGGAAATTGGGAAAAAAGAAAACCACCACCATAATTACTATGGCCATTGAAAATATAAAACTAAGTGTTTGTAACCTCATAAATAACCCCAAGTTTGGAGTTTGTCGCTATCGGTATTCCATTTCAATCCAATATCGGTTCTATAAAACATATCCTGAACCATTATGTTTTTTATTCTGGTATAAACTTGCTGTCTCGCCTCATTTACGGTAGTACCCGAGCCTGTAACAACCATTAAACAACCCGATACGCCGGCAACTCGCCATGACCCGTCTTCTATTTTAACATCCTCAATATGAATTCCGTCCAAATTATCCGGCTTTTTAAATAAAATCGGTAAATCATGATACATTTCAATAGTTTCTTTATCCGTGGATTTTACAAAAAGCGTGGGTACATTAACTCTCACTCCAACTTGAAAACCTTTTTTGGTTTTTAATTCAAAATTTTCTCCATTAGCCAGTTTATAAAGCCATTCGCCTGTAGGCATTGTTATTCCTTCGGATTGAATCTGAATAGTTGGATAGCCAAAGCGCGCCGTAAATTCCAGCGGATATATTCCTTTTCCATTTACAATACAATTTATATCTATGTAGCCAATATAGCCGGATTCCACTAAAGCCGGTTTCATTTTTTCAAGAGTCATATGGAATAACTTATTGGGCTCGCTCCAAAACATCAGCGTGCCCATTTCGCCGGTAAACGGCCCGATGTCTCCGGGAAAAACTCTTTTGTGTTCAAAGTTGACATTTATGGGAAGAATAAAATCTTTGCCGTTGAAAAAAGCGCCGACCGCCACTTCAACGCCGGATACGAATTTTTGAAGTTGAAAAACCGGAACTTTTTTAGTCCATAAATTTTTATTCTGTTTCAAAAGTTCAAGCAAATCTTTTCCGTCTTCCTCTTGGCCTAAAAACAAAAGACCTTTGCCGGCGGACGGTGTATTGCCGCTGGGCTTGAAAACATATCTTTCGGGATTTTTTTCAATAAATTCCATGGCCTCGTCATAATTGGAAAATTGCCATTGAGGCAGAGTATTAACTCCATATTTTTTCATTTCACCCTGCCCGAAATCCCTGTCCATTTCCAATTCATCCGTATATTTACTGCCGCCAATAATTAATTTGCCATTTTTTCTTAGTTTATCGGCGATTTCACCGAATTCCACGTCATCAAAAACAATTACATCCGCCCAATCTTTGTGCGATTCCCAATTATCAACTTTTTCTATGAAGCCGTTATAAACATCGGCATCGCTTTTGGCCTTAATATATGCTTTTACTTGATGACCCTCTTTAGTTAATTGCCACGCCAAGTCGCCGCTTAAACTTTCCAGCGAAACAAACAAAAACTTTTTTGGTTCCCCGCCAGAGGCGGGTCCGCCTGTAGCGGATAGATTTTTTCCATTCTGTCCATTCATAATAATTTTATTTTACATCAAAATTTTTTATTTGTATAATTTAAAAACATGGAAGACCGAACAGAACAGTTGAGAAAAATAAAAGATGAAATTGTTGAAGCGAAAAATTCACCGCTTTATGATTTTCGAGTTAAAAATAATTTTCTGCCGGTTATCGGCGAGGGCGACCATTACGCGAAAATAATGTTCATCGGCGAGGCGCCGGGAAAAAATGAAGCGCTTACCGGCCGCCCCTTTTGCGGGGCGGCCGGACGCATCTTAGACGAACTTTTGCAATCAATAAATATTGAACGCAAAGATGTTTATGTTACAAATATCGTTAAAGACCGTCCGCCGTTTAACAGAGACCCTTTGCCGGAAGAAATAGAATTTTACGCGCCATTTTTGATGCGCCAAATCGAAATAATAGAACCGGAAATAATCACGACACTTGGCCGTTTTTCAATGGCTTATATAATGAAAAAATTTGAAGTTGATACCGAATTATCCGCCAGAGGCGGATCCGCCTTTGGCGGAAAATCAATCAGCACTATTCACGGAAAAACATTCACGACTAAAATTTCTTACGGAGAAGTAAAAATAATTCCTCTTTACCATCCCGCCGTCGCCATTTACAACAATAACACCAAAGAAACTCTTAAAAAAGATTTTGAGATTTTGAAAGAATTTAGCAAAAAAATAATATAAATTATTTTCCGAAGCTTATGAAAGCATTTTAGCGTGGTTTCAAATTACATATATTGATGCGATAGCATACAATATATGTAATTTGAATAAAATGCTTTCATCGGACAGCGAGAGTCGCCGCTGGGCGACCGAGCGCGCGAGGAAAATAATTTATATTATTTTTTCAATCTTCTCAATTCTTCTTGTGTAATGTTCGGAGCCGGAAAATGGTGTTTCGAGCCATACTTTGGTAATTTCTTTGGCTAAATTTTCCGAAATAAAATCTGCCGGAAGTGATAAGATGTTTGTGTTGTCATCGTTGCGGCTGGCTCGCGCTTGCTTAGTATCAAAACAGAGCGCCGAGCGAATACCCTTTATTTTATTGGCAACAACATCTACGCCGACACCCGAACCGCAGATTAAAATCCCGCGATTGTTTTCTGAATCTTCAGCAACTTTCTGAGCCACTGCCAAAGCGTAATCCGGATAATCATCATCGGGGTCGTACTCAAAAGCTCCAAGATCTTTCCAGCCTGCGGCTGGTCCGCCTTGGGCGGACAAATAAACTTTAAGAGTTTCTTTTAAATTATATCCTCTGTGATCTGAACCTATATATATCATTTTGATAATTTTAAACTGTTTAACATTTTTTCAAAAATGACGGTGTCGCTCGCCAGGTCGGTGGCGCTTGATTGAATATCTATTCTGCCAATATCTTCAGACCAGCCATGCAAGCCGTATTGAGGATAAAGCAACCAAAGACGCCGGCCATCGGAAAGCGTCCATTTTGTTTGAGATCCCAAAGAACCGCCGATAAAAACTTCGCTGGAAACGCCATCGCTGGGCAACCCATAGCTAAGACCATCGCGAGGTAATATCGCAAATCGTAAATCGCTATTTGGCTTTTTAAAATAAAATGCTTTTGTGTTTTCACCTCTTACATTTTCAATATTCTCTTCACTTACAGTCCATGTTTCGGGATATTGAATTTCAAAACCAAAATCAATGTTTTTGTATAATCTCCAGCCCGGAAAAATTGTAATTTCTTTTGGAGCTGTTTTTTCCGGAGTTTCCGCCAGAGGCGGGCCAGCCTCTGGCTGGGTTGTGGGAGTTTCTATAATTTGCGCGGAAAAATATTTCACATAAGCAAAATAGCCACCGGAACCAAGAATCAAAACTGCGGCAATTATAATAGCAATTTTTATTTGTTTGCTCATCATAATAATTTACTTACCGCCAAAACATGCTTAAGCAACATTGAAGCGTATCCCCATTCATTATCATACCATGACAAAATTTTAACCAAGTCGCCGTCAATAACTTTTGTCATCGCTAAATCAACAATTGAACCATGAGGATTTTTAATTATGTCGCTTGAAACCAGCGGCGTCTCGGTGACCGTCAAAATCCCCTTCCATTGTTTTTCAGCCGCCGCTTTTTTAAAAATAGAATTGATTTCTTCAACCGAAGTCGCGCGGGCGGCTAAAAAAGTAAAATCAATAATTGAACCGCAAACCACGGGAACCCTAAAAGAAATGCCGTCAAATTTGTTTTTAAGCTCCGGGAAAGTTTCCGCGATTCCCAAGATAGCACTAGTTGTTGATGGGATAATATTTTGGGCAGCCGCTCTGGCCCTGCTAAAATCATTACTTTTTCCAACACCGTCCACCAAAATCTGGGATGCAGTATAGGCATGAATTGTACTTAAAGCGGCTTTTTTAATTCCCGGATTTTGTCCCATTACAGCCGTAATTGGAGTTGTCGCATTGGTGGTGCAAGAACCGTTTGAAGTTATTTTCTCCCGCTTTAAAATGTCTTCACCAACGTTTGGAGTAAAAGTCGGAGTCATCCTGTCCTGCGCCGGCGCGGCAATGACTACTCTTTTGGCACCGGCAGTCAAATGCGCCGTGGCTTTTTCGCTTGATACAAAAACACCTGTTGATTCTATAACAATATCGACATTCAATTCTTTCCATGGTAATTTGCTTGGTTCTTTTTCTTGCAAAATTTTAATTCTTCTGCCGTCAACAACCAGTTCGCCGTCTTTTATTTCTATAGATTTTTCATAACGGCCATAAACCGTATCATATTCTATTAAGTAGGCCATAATTTTGAGCGCCATAAGGTCATTAATCGCAACAATTTCCACATCGGGGTATTCAAATGCGTGACGGAAAAAAATACGTCCTATCCGCCCAAAACCGTTAATCGCTATTTTTGTTTTTGCCATATTTTTTATAAATTAAGTAAATAATTATATGCCGAAAGAGCGGCAACAACGCCATCCCCGGCGCAAATGTTATTTTGTTTATAAATTTCATCGGTCGCAAAACCGGCGGCAAAAATTCCGAAACGAGACGTCGCGCCGGTCCTATGGTCGATAATAATTTCCCCTTTTTGATTGGTGTCCACTAATTTTTTAATAAATTCTGAATTGGGAGTCGAACCGATTTCAACGAAAATCCCTTCAACATTTAATTCTTTAATTTGATTGTCGTTTTTATCAAGATACTTGAGGCCGGAAACAAATTTGCCACCCAAAACTTCTTGAACGTCAGCATCCGTTATTATGGTTATTCTTTCGGAATTTCTTACAATTTCCTGAAGTGACATATCTCCAATAAGTGATTTTTTATTGCTTAACAAATAAACACTCACAGCGTATTGAGCCAAATCAATCGCCGCCGCCAGACCGGCATCGCCGGCGCCGATAACCGCGACTGATTTGTCCTTAAAAATCGGAGCATCACAAGTCGAACAATAAGCGACGCCCTTGCCTTCAAATTTATCCTCGCCCGGAACATTAAGGCGGCGGCGGCGGCCTCCGGAAGCGATGATTAAGGCTTTAGCCTGATAAGAATTATTTTTGTCGGTCGTAATTTCCCAGCCACCCGGCATTTCTTTGACATCAACGACACCCTCCGGCATTTTTATTTCAATATTTTCTTGCGTTCTAATGTGTCCTTCAAGAATTTTGGCAAATTCACCGCCGGAAATTTTTTTAGCGCCAATCCAATTTTCAATGCTTTCGGCAATTGCCGATTGTCCGCCGAAACTTTCCGTTATCATTAATGTCTTTAATTTTTTACGAGCCGAATACACACCGGCCGCCACGCCGGCAGGCCCTCCTCCAATTATAATCACATCGTGCATATTGCTTGTAATTCTTCCTCATCAAAACCAATTATAATTCGTCCATCAATATCAATAACCGGCACTTTGAGCTGATTGGATTTTTCAATCATTTCCTGCCGAGCAATATCATCGGAGACATCTTTTTCTTCATAAGAAATGTTATTACGCTCAAAAAACTCTTTTGCCATTTTGCAGTACGCGCATCCGGCCGTTGTGTAAATGATTATTTTCACTTACTTAATTCACTATCAATAATTTGGGTAAAAGTAGCAAACGGCAAAGCGCCGGCGTAAAGCGTTCCATTGATAAAACTGGCCGGCGTTCCGGAAACACCTGCATCACCGCCTTCTTTGGTTTCTTTTTGAATGGCAGCCGTGTATTTTTCGGAATCAAGGCAAGAATTAAATTTTTCTTTATCAAGCCCCAATACCGTTGCGAAACCTTTTAAATTAGCCTTGCTGAAAGCGCCTTGGTTTTCGCCGCTCTGATTGCTATAGAGATAATCGTGATATTGCCAGAATTTCCCCTGTTCTCCGGCACAGCGGGTCGCATTGGCGGCCCAAAGCGATTCGTCGCCCAAAAAGGCAAAATCGCGATAAATAAATCTAACTTTTCCGGTTTTAATATATTTTTCTCGAAGCTCTGATTCAACTTCTTTAAAAAACTTACTACAAAACGGACACTGGAAATCGCTATATGTTATTACCGTCACCGGCGCGTTCTGGTCTCCCAAAATAAAATCACTTGAAGAAATTACCGGCAATGCCGCCAAAGCGGCTATATTTTCATTATTTTTGTTTGCGTTTTGATTAGGGTTTTGGGCGGAATAAATTACGGCAATGGCAATTACTATCCCCGCAAAGGCAATCGCCGCCGGTATCAAAAATTTATTGTTTTGTTCTTCCATATTTTGTTAATTATTTTTATGATTTATTTTATCACAAAATAAAACCGCCCCGCAAGCTTGCGGGGCGGTTTTGTGAATTTCAGTTATTTTGCGCCCGCCCAATATTAACTGGGCGAGGCTCGCTCACTATTGTGAGCGGCCAAAAAGTTCGTTCAGTTTTGCTCTGGTCTTCGGACCGACGTTGCCATATCCAGACTGGCCTTCAGAAGCGATGCCGTATTTTTCCTGAAACTTCTTAATGGCCAATAATGTCGCCGGACCAAAGTAGCCGGTAACTTTTCCTCCGGGATAAATTGACGAATCAGTCTTAAGAGCGGTCTGGAGATTACTGACATCATTATGGCTCATTCCAAATGCGAGCGGCCGAACAAAGGTGTATCCAAGCGCCGCGCCCTGCGGAGCTGATGGTGTTGTTGCCGTAAGAGTTTGAAGGTCCGCTAAAATGGCAGCGATTTCGGCTTGAACCACGGCTAGTTCTGACGCCGTTGGATTTGCCGGCAAAGCCGCTATTTTGGCAATGGCGCTGGCCACTTTTGTCTGTACACTTTCAAGAGTCGGACCGGAAACTGTGGTTACCGGAGCTGTAGTTGTGGTTGTAGTTTCTGTAACCGGGGTCGCAGTAGTCGTTGTGGTTGTTACGGCTGTTACCGCAGATGAACTACTACTGCCGCTACTGCCACTGCCGCCGCCGGGAGCTGTGCCGGTAAAAGAGGCAGTACTAGTTAAAGTGTCACCAGATTCCTGCGGGTCAGTCCAAGCATAAGTTACCGTACCGCCGCCCTGATAATCCAATACTCCGCTGGAATCAGATCCGGCAAGTTGGAAGCCAATGCTGCCCCGGAAAACGCCCGAGGTAACAGTTGTTTCTGTAAGAGTAACCGTTTCGCTATCGGTAATCCCACTGACAGCGGTGACTGTTACGGAATAAGTGTCTTTTGTTGTAAGAAGATTAAGCGTAGGGTCCGTAATTTCAATATGAACCACGGGAAAACTATCGGCATTTCCGAAAGTGGTTACCGCTGAATCGCCGGCAGCGTCAGAAAGAATGCCGCTGCCAGCATAAACAATACTGCCGCCTGATGTTTCGGTAACCGTACCGGTATTGGCCCAAGTGGCGCTCGTGGCGGTAACTACGCCGGTAGCGCCGATTGTTAGAGTGCCGGCATTGGTAACAGTGGCGCTGGTAACCGTTAAAGTATAATTACCCACAGCCAAAGTGCCGCTGGCCGGAATTGTCAACGTACTGGTGGCAGTAGTGTTACCTAATAATGTTTTAGTAATCGCGCCGGTCAATACGAGATTGGCATAAGTACCTGTGGCAATATTAGTAGCCGAGGCCGAAGAATAAACAATTCTAGAACTCTGCATAAAAGAACCCGTAGAAACATAAACTAGCGGAGTGCCGGAACCAGAAAGCAAAAGATCCGCCTTGCCCAGAAAATCCGCTTTTGCCGCCTGGCTAATAGTGAAAACATTGGATACGGTCGTCGTTGCCGATTGAGCTACTTCAGTTGCGGCAATGCTTCTATATCCCATTGTATAAGTGCGAACCGCGGCCGTAGAAGTCGGGGTAAGTTTCAAATTATAGAATGTGGTAGAAGCGACAACTACTTCACCCGTGCCACCGCCGATATAGGCAACAGTGCCGGTTGCCGCGGTAAAAGTAGCAGTAGCCGATTTTGTCAAAGGAGTGCCCGCGGCGGTCTGGCCGAGAGTCAAAGTGCCCGAGCCATAAGTGCTGGTCGCCAGCGCCAAAGTGCTGGTGCCTATAACAGAAACCGTGCTTGATGCTCCTAAGTTAGCGCCGCCGATATAAAGAGTCCAGCCATTTTGAATTTGCAGCGTGTTAACGCCAAAGGGAGTAGTAGAAGTAGCATAAACAAAGAGCGGGCCAAGTGAAGATGTACTGGACGCAATTATCACATCATCCGTAGCAATCTCGCCGGGATAAGACCCGTTCGATACACCTCCCCAGTTCAGAGGGTCGGTCCAAGTATGGGCATCTCCTCCGCCGTTCCAACTTCTAATAATGGCTTGAGCGGATGAAACATTAAAAAATAAAAACCCCGCGACTAAAAATAGCCCCAAAATTACAAAATATTTTCGTGACATCATATTTATTTTAACCAAATTAATTATAAAAACCGATAAATTGTGTAATTTATACACATCTACTGCTAATTATATACCGACTATTTCGCCTGTCTATGCGAATCTATGGATAACTTAGACATTAAAATGATACTTGTGATACTATGGCCGATATGAAACTATCTATTATCATTCCGGCTTATAATGAAAAAAATACTATTTTAGAAATCTTAAAGCTAATTGAGAGCGTTGACCTGGGCTTGGAAAAAGAGATTATCATTGTGGATGATTGCTCCACCGACGGCACTGTTGACATTCTAAAAGGATTGAATGGAAGCCAATACAAAATTATTTTAAAAAACAAAAACGAGGGAAAGGGAGCGGCAATAAAGACGGGCTTAACGCAAGCGCGGGGAGAATTTGTTATTTTCCAAGACGCTGACATTGAATATGACCCGAGAGATTATCCGGCGATGCTGCGGCCTATTTTAGACGGTAAAACCGAGGTAGTTTTGGGGGTAAGAATTAAACCGGAACGGGACGAAAGAAGGCGCAAATCATTATACTGGTTGAGCTTTATCGGCAACAAACTTATTACATGGACAACTAATTTATTATTTTGGAATAACGCCGGAGAGTATGAAGGTTGTTATAAAGCATTTACCAAGCGCCTGCTTGATACCGTATCAATTACAGCTAATGGCTTTGAATATGATAATGAATTAATCTGTAAGATTTTAAAAAAAGGATATAAAACTATTGATGTCCCCATACGCTATTATCCGCGCAATTATGGAGCCGGCAAAAAAATTAAATGGAAAGACGGTTTTAAAATACTCTTGACTATTATAAAGGAACGTTTTTAAATTATCCTGTTCTTTAATAACTTTTTGAAAGGAAGGTAAAGATGGCCAATAACCCAGTGTGTTTAATTATTCCGCCTTCCGGATTTCTTCTGGATGAACGGGTCTTTATGCCTCTCGGGATTCTCCGAGTGGCGGCAATGCTTGAACGGCGGAAAATTCCGGTAGAGGTTCTTGATCTTTCCGGCATTTCCAATTACCTGGAAGCGGTTGCCGACCATGCGGCCGCGACCAAAGCTCTGGTTTTTGGCATTACCGCCACAACGCCGCAACTGCCGTCAGCGATAGCAATCGCCAATACTATCCGCGATGTTCGAAAAGACGCGCGATTGATTCTGGGCGGTCCGCACGTGACTCTTGTCAACGCCGCGTGCAAGAATAATCGGACAGGCCGAGCCAACAAAGCGCTTGCCGAAATCAGTGATTCTTTTGATGTGCTTGTTGCCGGCGACGGTGAATATGCTATTTTTGAGGCTCTTCGGCCGGACGCGCCAAAAGTCATTGATGCCGACAATCCAGAGAGCTCCGACGGCTTATTTTTAAGCAATAAAAAATTGGAAGAACTGCCATGGCCGGCAAGACATTTAGTGGATGTGGAATCGTATCGCCGCTATACAATCGAAGGAGAGAAGGCTCTTTCAATCATCGCGCAGCTCGGGTGTCCTTTTGAATGCGGTTTTTGCGGCGGAAGAATTTCCCCGACATTCCGGCGAGTCCGAACGCGTTCTTCCGAAAATATCGTCAGAGAAATATCCCATCTCTACGAAACTTACGGCATAAAAGGTTTTATGTTCTACGACGACGAGCTGAATGTCAATAAAAATTTCGTTGAACTGATGCGGCTTATCGCCGACAAGCAGCGCGATTTCGGTGTTGAATGGAAACTGCGCGGTTTCATTAAATCAGAGTTATTTACCGACGAGCAAGCGCGCGCTATGTATAAGGCCGGTTTTCGCTGGATTTTGACCGGTTTTGAATCCGGGTCATCGCGAATTCTCAGAAACATCAATAAAAAAGCAACTAAAAAAGACAACAGCCAATGTGTTGAAATAGCGCGCCGGCACGGGCTTGAGGTGAAGGCCCTAATGTCAATCGGACACCCGGGCGAGAGTCTTGGTACAATTCGTGAGACGGAGGATTGGCTGCTTGAAATAAAACCGGATGATTTTGATGTAGCAATTATTACCGTATATCCGGGAACCCCCTATTATGACGAGTCGCTTCCGCTTGCGAATAAGCCTGATACCTGGGTTTATACTTATGCCAAAACAGACGACCGCCTGTATCAATTGGAACTTGATTACTCTAAAACTACCAACTACTACAAGGGCAAACCCGGGGGTGGCTACCGCGCTTATGTTTATACCGATTATGTATCGGCTGAAATGTTGGTTCAAGAACGAGATAGAATTGAGCGGATAGTTCGCGAAAAACTTAATATTCCTTTCAACCCAAGTACCCCGGCGCTCCGTTATGAGCATTCCATGGGGCAAATGGGACAAGTAATTCTTGGGACATCTAATTTTGTCTAAAGACCCTCCGTTTCAACGGCGGGTTTTTTTATGCTACCATTAAAAAATTAATGAATAATACATATATATTAATTTTTCTTTTGGTGCTGGTCGGTATTTCTTTTATGGTTCTTCCGCCCCATTTATGGAGCGACAGTTATTCTTACCTTACAAGACAAGCATTGACGTTTTAAAAACCGGTAATGTTCCGCCGGATTTCATCCCGAATAGAATTCTCACGACTTATGCCGGCCTTCAAACGATAGTTTTTTTATCTTATATTTTTGGCAGCGTATTAAAGGCCTGGCTGTTTATGAATATTGCTTTCTACATAATCGCTAATTTATTTTTTTATAAACTTCTTGAGGAATTTTTTGAAAACAGAAAGGTCGCTTTTTGGGGCACGATTCTTCTTGCCACTAACTACGCCATGATAACTTTCGGACCGACTTATTTGATGGACATGGGCGGTTGGGCTTCTTATCTTATGGCCATTTTTCTTGTTTTCCGTTTTTTGAAAACACAGAAGATAAGATATTTGGTCTGGGGAGCGCTCGTAACAGGATTTGGCGGACTGTTCAAAGAATACGGATTTTTGGGGCTCATCCCCATTTTGGCATCTTTAATATTTTATTACAGAAATAATCTCAAAAATTTGATAAAATATTCCATACTATTGAGCGCTCTGGCCGTTTTGCCCGCCATTTTGGTTTATATCCTAGTATATGCTAATTACCATTACAGCTATCTTGACTGGTTTTTCTATAATAAAAACTTATTAAGGGATTCTCCATCTAATTTTCTTTCATATGTAAAAGTTTTCGGTTCTCTTTTCACTTTTGGCTGGTTTTTATTCATCGGCGGAATTTGTGTTTTAATAAAAAAGAGAGTAGAAATATTCAGCAAACAGCAATGGATTTTTATTGCCGCCGTTTTTTTGTCCGCAATCCCGCTGTTTGCCTGGCCGGGGATAACCCAGAGAATATTTTTTATCACGATTCCTTTTTTAATTTTAATATCGTGCGTCTTTTTAAAAAAATACGAATCGCGGATTTATTATTTTATTCCGCTTTTTATGATTTACATTTTGGTAAATTGCGCAATGGATAAATATATTTTGCCTCTGATTAATATTGACCGTTTTATCCAAATATTTTTTTAATGAACCACCATAATCAAAATGTCACAAGAGGATATGGTCTTCTTGAAAAATTTCTGGCAAAAAAAAGAGGCAAAATGGCCGATAGTTTGATTCCCTTAAGCCGCAGAAAAGGGCGCATCCTTGATGTTGGTTGCGGCAGTTATCCGCTTTTTCTTCTTAGCATTGATTTCGCCGAAAAATACGGCTTGGACAAAGTGGATAATAAACAAAAAGATATACTTTTAAATCGGGGCATTTCTTTTTTAGAATATGACATTGAACACCAAAATAATTTACCTTACCAAAATAACTTTTTTGACGCGGTAACTATTCTCGCGGTCTTTGAACATATTGAACCAAAAAAAATACCCGCTATTCTGCGTGAAATTTATCGAATATTAAAACCCGGAGGAGTATGTATTCTGACTACTCCGTCGGTATGGGCAGTTTTACCGCTTAAAATAATGGCTAAAATGCATTTGGTCAGTTCTACAGAACTCGCGGAGCATAAGTACGCTTATAAACCTTCCGAACTTATAGCTATATTTGAAAAAACTCCCTTTGCCAAAGAAAACTTGCAGTCAGGTTATTTTGAGCTTGGCATGAATATTTGGGTAACTGCCAAAAAATCTTAATACTGCCGGCTGTCAATCAATGAGCCAGCTTGGTCGCGAAGTTCAATTTTATCGTGAAGCGGGTCAAAAATTTGATTGCCATTGCCGGTATAAATCTTCCATCCCCTGTAAAAATCGCGCTCGTTGCGATGCTGATTAACACAAGCGCTATAATTGACATTTTTCTCAAACCATATTCTACATTTTGAGGATTGCCCGTTTAAGATATTATCGCTTGGGGCTTGGCACGAATTGCTTCGCAGTATTAAGTCCTGACAGGAACTATCTAGACCGGACAAATCATACATCGCCATTGCCGGGCAAGACGCGTAACCAAGACTATATAAATTATTTATTCCTCCAAAACAAATATTAACTCTGAAATTGGTAGCTATTGGACTCACACCGGCAATAATATCGGCCGATTCGCCGCCATTAAGCCAGACATCCGAAGAAACTGAATCAAATTGAACCAAATTGATTCCCTTGCCGATAAGGGTCTCGCCTTTTTGGGCGCTTTTAATTCTCCAGCCGGTAATATTTACCGGACTTTCATATGAAGCGGATTGCAGACTGATTTGGAGATTGCCGTATCCGGAAATATTCCCGATTTTTACTTTCGGACCGGTTGCCTGTTGATTTTGATATGTTTGGCTCGCCGGTTGATAAAAATAATTAAAATTCCATGGCGCGGGCATAGTAAAAGTCGACGACGAAAACTTAAGCGTTTGAAAAAGATAAGGCAAGCCGACAAATAAGGCGACAAAAAATAAAATCAATAAAATAAACCCAAAAACCAATCTAAACTTTGCCATTTTTATCTAAATTTTATCATGAAATGATACAATTTAGCAATAAAACTGAGCATCCCGCCGCGGCGGGATAAAGTTTTGCTACTGAAAATCATTCACTTTTGCTCTGATTTTCAGACAAAGTTTCCACAATTTTTAATTCTTCATTGACTTTATCCGTTAAACCGAGATTTTGGTACACCAATGCGAGCGATTGGTGTAATTGGATGTCTTCGGGGTCTCCGGCTTCGGCCGAAAGATAGAGCAACAAAAGTTCCGGCCACATTTTTAATCGTATATAAGGATTAACAGCTCCCAAGATTTCATTTTTCTGGGCAAAATTGTTTTTTGATTTCAAAACCTCGTTTAAATCATATTTCAACCTACCGTTCTCAATAGTTATATTCAGACCTCTATACCACAACAGCAATGAGCGATTTATGGCATTGACCGCTTCTATGTCGTTTCCGCCATTGATATAGGCAAAACCAAGATACCAAAGATTTTGCGGATACGTCGGATTAATTTCCACCGCTTTTTTCATTAACTCTATGCCTTTAGAATAATTTTTAGTGTCAAAAGACAGCTGCAAATAAGAATAATAAACTTCCAGCCGACTCGGAGAAAGTTCCAAAGCCCGGTCGTAAGTATTTGCCGTATGCTCAAAAAACTCCCGCTTGGCCGACTCATTTTGAAATCCTCTGGCTTTATAATTATAAAGCTGTCCGAGATTCATATAACTAAAGACCGCGGGATGGTCTTTAATTTCTTTTTCAAGCTCGCTAATGCCAAAATCCAATACAGCCATTTGTTTTTCGGGCTTGAAATTACCTAAATTTCTTTGAAGCCAAGATACATACTGATTGCGAAATTCCGTAGTCCCAAGAGTTTCTTGCGCCAAGGCCTTTTTATACAGATCGAATGATTCTTCGGCGCTAAGCGATGGATTGTTAAAAGCGCGCACAAATTCGTTGTTTGCCACCGCCGGTTTGATGCTCACCTGCCAAAATATACAAAATAACAAGAGAAAAGCGATAAAAGAGGAAGCGATAATAGTCTGGAAACTGAAATTGGTATTTTGTATTTGGTATTTTGTATTTGGTATTTCTGATTTAGAATTTGCTACAAACATGGCAAATCCAATGGTTAGAAATAAAGCTATGTAACTTGCCGGACTGTCAAAAACGAAAAAACTCTGAATTGCATAAGCTATCATCAACGATGCGGGAATCCACAATTTATTTTTCCAAAAAACCCAAAATAATACGCCTATTAAAAAGATATAACCCAAAAGACCTACGATACCGCTCATTGAAGCGTAATCCAAATAGGCATTGTGAGCGCGGTCAAAATTAGTTTCCTGAAGATTGTAAACGCGAGGATTCAAAAAAGCGTTATGAAGATAAAGATAGTTGTTCGGCCCAAAACCGAAAAAAGGTCTGGCTTTGAATGCCTCAAAAGCAATCCCCCATTCCGTGAAACGTTGCTGTACCGTCGTGTCTTGTATTGATATGTGCGTAATTCTTCTCAACTGATAATTATTTTCCACAAAGTCCGTATCGCGCGCCATAAATAAAACACCGTAAACAGCAATCAAGCAGCCGGCGATTATTGCCCAAATTTTTAAATTATTTTTGTTTTGCCAAATGCTCGAAAGCATAAAAACAAAAATGCCGGCGCCAAAACCAAGCATGGCGCCACGGCTACCGGCAAGATAAAGCGTTCCCATATTCAGGAAAAAAGCAGCCGCCCAGAAATATTGATGTCCGACATCGGGGAAACTTTGATGTCGGACATCAATATTCAAACCTTTCCAAAGATAAAGCGCAAAAAAGGCGCTGAAGATGGCATAACTTCCTAAAAGGTCGGCATTGCCGATAGTTCCAATTTGGCTATGCGGCAACCAGACCCAAGAAGCGCCAAGATATTGCGCCAAAACATAAAAAAATTCCAAAACACTGACAATAACCGCTATGCCAAAAAAGTTTCGCCATTCTTTTTCTGTCTTTAAAACGCCCGCCAAAATAATAGCAAACGCGACAAAATGAAACCAAGCGATAACGCCCGACATTCTTTCGGAATTGCCCCAAAAACTCCTGAAAGCGTCAACGCCAGTAAAGCTTGTGATTATTAAGATGGTCGTAAGCAAAACTGTCGCGCCAAGCGCCAAATTCCATTTTGGCCGAAAACGCGCGTCCGCACGCGCCAAAATAATATAAAGAAACAAAATTACTTCAATGACCAGCTGGAAAAGCCAGATTTTCGGGAAAATAAAAGGAAAGAAAAAAGAACCGCCGATGTAAAGTGGAATAAATAAAATAAAACCGATTCCAAATTTTATTAGTTTCAATAATATGCTAGAATTCATGACATGTGGCGTAAACAACTAAAAGTATCTTTATTGGTCTTAAGCGACGTTCTGATATTTTATATTGCTCTGGGACTTGCTCTTTTAATACGATATATAATCATCGGACGCGATTCTTCAACACTACTAAATTCCATCCCCCTCCATCTTATTCCTTTTAGCATAATATTCGCGCTCTGGCTAATCGTTTTTTGGGCGGCGGGCCTTTACGATTTGTCAAAACTTAAAAATGAAGGGTTGTTTTATAAAAATCTTATTGTTACTTTTTGCGTCAACGCGGCAATCGCTGTTTCTTTCTTTTATTTTATACCATATTTTATAATTACGCCCAAAATAAATTTGTTTATTGATTTGGCCTTAACCGTGGCCATTCTTTATTTTTGGCGGCAATATTTCAATAAGTGGGCCACAAAAGCATTAAGAATCGGAATTGTTTTTCTCGGCGCCAGCCCGGAGATAATGGAACTGAAGGAATTCTTGAGCAATAATCCCCAACTGGGCTATCAAACCGCCGGAATTTTGGCGCCTGATAATGCTATTGAACTGGAAAATCTTTGGCAAGACAAAAAATTCTCGCTGATAGTTTCAGCCGAACAGTTTGACCATTCAAAAAAATTATCCTACTTGCTTTTCAGATATTTTAAAAAAGGCGTTACCATTAACGATTTGGATAAATTTTACGAAACTATGACAAACCGGGTGCCGATTTCGATTATTCAAGAGGCTTGGTTTTTGGAAAATATCGGGCAGTCCACCAGAGGATTTTATGAAACGATAAAGAGAATTCTTGATATTATCGGCTCAATCATACTTGGGTTAATAACATTGGTAATATCGCCCTTTGTGGTTTTAGCCATAGAAATATCTTACCCGGGAGCGGTTTTTTACAGGCAACAGCGCGTGGGAAAAAACGGACAAATATTTACTTTAATAAAATTCAGGTCTTTAATAAGTGGCTTAAGCGGGCGGGAAAATGGAAATTATCATGAAGAAAAATCCACCATTATCGGCAGATTTTTAAGAAAAACCCATATTGATGAACTGCCGCAAGTTTGGAATATTTTACTTGGACAAATGTCATTTATCGGACCACGACCGGAAAAACCGGAACTTGTAAAAAATTTATCGGAAGATATTTCTTTCTATGAAATGCGATTTTTAATTAAACCTGGAATTGCCGGCTGGGCGCAGCTTCATAACCCTAACGCCGGCCCGACTTTTAAGGAAACACTGGAAAAACTTCAATACGATTTGTATTACTTAAAAAACCGTTCAATCTTTTTGGACCTCTCAATTATATTCAAAACTGTCCGCATTTTGCTTTCCGGAGCCGGAAAATAAAAACGGCCTCATTTGAGACCGTAATCGTTTATCTATTCAGTTGGGCTATGCCCGTCGATAAGCTAACTGACGGCTCCCAATCAAGTAATCTCCTGGCTTTTATAATGTCGGCCCGAGAGTTTTTGGGGTCGCCGATGCGCGCGGGAGCGTACTCATAACTCCCGCCGATCATTTCGGCAAGTTGATTGATACTGTAATTTTTTCCACTGCCGATATTTATAATTTCTCCATTTCCAACTTTGTCGGATTCCGCCGCCAAAATATTGGCGCGGACAACATCTTCAACCCAAGTAAAATCCCGGGTTTGCTTGCCATCGCCGAATATGGTGGAAGTGATGCCGTTTTTTTTATTCTCCAAAAAAATCGGGATGGCCGAAGCGTACGCGCTGTCCACCGGCTGGCGCGGTCCATAAACATTGAAATAACGCAAGCAAACCGCGCCGTTTAGCCGATTGGTTTTTTCCGGCTGGCACAGCATTTGGCAGTATCTCTCGCCCGCGTATTTTTGCAGCGCGTAAGGCGAAAGCGGATTTGGCGGCATATCTTCTCTAAGAGGCAAAATCAAATTGCCGCCGTAAATCGATGATGAGGAAGAAAAAATCAATCGCCTGGCGTTTACCAGTACGGCCAGCGCGAAGATATTCAACGTGCCATTTATATTAACATCATTAGTCAAAATCGGCTGATGAAACGAGAGCTCAACGCGCGGCAAGGCCGCCAAATGAAAAATATAATCAACCTTATCCCATCCGTTAAAACTGGTTCTGATATTTGAGTTTCGAATATCGAATTTGAACAATCGGGCGCCGGGATTAAGATTTTTTCTTTTTATCCCCGCACGTTTTCCTATTTCCGCTTTAAGCGCTCTTTTTTCAGCGCTAGTTTTAGCGGAATACAATTCCAATTCTTTACCCGTCCAAAGATTGTCAATCACTAAAACCTCATCGCCACGGGCAACTAACGCGTCAACCAAATGACTTCCTATAAATCCCGCCCCGCCAGTCACTATAACTTTCATCTCTCTCTCCTCCTTCTTATTATCATTTATTATTTATTTGTCAAAAAGCCCAAAGAGCTGTAATATAGTATCACATTTTTTAATAATGTCAACATTAAAAGAAATCTACCGAAAAATTATTGGTTATGGCACGGAGCTTTTGGGGCTTGATTTAAGGTATTTCGCTTCCGGCGGTTTTTGGACAGCCCTAGGTCAAGGCATTAACGGGGTAATTTCTTTTCTCTTGGTAATCGCTTTTGCGAATTTGCTTCCGAAAGAAACATACGGCTTATACCGCTATATTCTGTCTCTGGCCGGCATATTTAATGTTTTTACCATGACCGGAATGAATACGGCGGTTAGCCAAGCAGTAGCCGCCGGCAACGAGGGGGCTTTGCGGGCATCCGTCAGATATCAACTGAAGTGGAATATCATTATGGCAATTGCTTTATGGAGTTTTGGCGGATATTATTTTGTAAACAACAATCCGGCGCTTGCGATTTCTTTCTTCATTTTTGGCGCTTTCGCGCCCTTGATTTCGGCGTTTAACACTTACGGCGCGTATCTTGACGGAAAAAAACAATTTAAAATTAATAACCTATTCAGTATTTTTTCAACTGTCATCTATGCCACCGGAATGATACTGGCAATGCTATTAAGCTCGGATATCTTGCCGCTTATTATCGCTTACGCTTTAACTACTTTGATTTCAAATTTATTTTTTTACTGGAATACGCTGCGGATTTTCCAGCCGCCATTGGCGCCGGCCGGGGATGTCCTCAGATACGGCCGCCAATTAACATTCTTGGGATTTATTGGTCCTATTGTGGCGCAAGCCGACAGTATCATTCTTGCTCATTTTTGGGGGCCGGCGCAATTGGCCGTATATTCGCTGGCGCGGGCAATCCCGGATAAAGTCGGGCCATTGGTAAAGAATATTATAAATCTCGGCCTGCCCAAGCTTGCCGTTAAAAATGCCGAGGAGATAGATAAAGTCTTTTATAAAAGAGTTTTTCAGACGCTCGGTTTGGGAGCGCTTCTTGCCGCCGGTTATATTTTACTGTCGCCTTTGGTATTTAAATATTTATTGCCAAAATACATTGATTCAATTTTTTACTCTCAGATTCTGGCATTATCTTTCATCTTCATCGCTCCGGTGGGTTATATCGGAACGGCTATTAATTCTCAAAAAATGATCCTGGCCATTGTTTCAAGCAGTGTTTCTTCAAGCATTGTCAAAATAATTTTATATATAGTTCTCGGCATTTGGGGCGGGATTTTGGGACTGGTTCTGGCGCAAGTAATTTACTACATTATTGTGTTTTTTATAAACATCATTCTTTGGAAATTTAAAACTCCGCCTATTAGCGGAGTCTGTAAGACAACTGAATATTAAAAATCGGTTTTACGGCGGAGTTTTTCCATAATTGGGATTTCGGAAGGCAGGACGCGCTTAACGCCATCGCCTCTTACCTTTTCAAACTGCCTGATTTCATCAATCATTTGCTTAAATTCTTGCGGTTCCAAACTGGCTTTGTGATCAGAGCCCGGCATATTTTTATCAAGCGTAATGTGACGCTCAACTAAACAAGCGCCCATCGCCACAGCCATCACTGACGGTAAAATTCCAATTTCATGGCCGCTGTAACCAATCGACACTCCCGGAAAGGCTACCCGGAGAGCATTCATAACCCGTAAGTTTATTTCGTTATCGTTACAGGGATAATTGGCAACACAATGTAAGATGATTAAATCTTCATGGCCGAGAATTTCAACTGCCTTTTCAATCTGTTCCATAGTACTGCCGCCGGTTGAAAGTATAATCGGCTTGCCATTGGAACGAACGCGCCTTAACAAATCAATATGGGTCAGGCAAGGCGAGGCAATCTTGTGACAAGGTACATTATAACCGTTGACAAAATGCGCTGAAAGACCGTCCCAAGAAGATGCAAACCACATTATCCCCTTCTCGCGGCAATAATTATCAATCGTATCGTAATCCTTAAGGTTAAATTCTAAGGCGTATTTCAAGTCGCCATTAGTGGTATTTTCCGGATTGTCTTTTAGACGCTTTACCGACTTCTCAGGAAATATCTTATACTGGACACCCTCAACAATCATTCTGCCAAAAGCATTTTTGATGATACTCAAATCAAATTTTCGCGGCTGGGCAAGTTCTTCAATCGTATAGACAACTTCCACTTCCCGCTTCTGAAATTTAACCGCGTCGCAGCCGGCTTCAACCGCAGCGTCAATCAACTTTTTGGCGATTTCCAAACTGCCATTATGGTTGATGCCTATTTCCGCTACAACAAAGCATGGATACCCTTCGCCGACTTGTTTACCGCCTATTTTGACCGCCATTTTGCCGCTCCTTTCGCTTTGAGTTTTTAATGAACAATTTTAAATTAATGTACCTATAAAACGCCCCTAAGTCAAGAAAGGTTACGAAGTTTTTATTACCAAGGATTATCGGTTCTTGAAAAATGGACAATCGATCCTATTTCTTTAACTTTTTTAAATTGTTTAAAATCGTGTTCTTGAACCTTATTCGCACAGCGAGCGGGTCCGTCAAGAACGCTTGAAAAGCGCCGGCCGTAAGCGGCATCGTGAAAAAGAAGATGACCGCCCGGTTTTACCGAGTATTTCCAATGCTCATAATCTCTTAAAATCCCCTCGTAGCTGTGATCGCCGTCAATAAACACAATGTCATAACTATTTGGCTCCGCCTTAATTTTTGTTGAATCCTGCACGATTAATTCAACTTTGCCATACAGCTTGGATTTTTCCAAAACTCGATTCAGGGCCGAATCATCGCACCCTATTTTAGCCAGATTATCAATGGAAGTTAATTTGGAATTATCGTCAATGGCAACGGCGAAAAGCAAAGTGCTTCCTCCGCGATACCGGCCGATTTCAAGAATCCGACAATTCGGATGGGAGCGCGCCAGAGAAAATAAATAAGCCGCTTCATCAAAATCAAGTTGAACTGTTTTTCTGCTGGTCATCAATGGTCTGAATAACCAAGCAATATCTTCAAAATTTTGAAATTTATTATGCTCTTCCAAATCTTTATCTATATCCAAAGAACTTAGTGGTTTTAACGCCTGTTCCAAATGACTGACAAAAAATTCGGGATGCTGTTTTACAAACCATGCGGCAACTCGCCATCCCAATCGACTGTTCAGCAGTTGGATAACGATTTTTTCGCGCAATTCTAATTCTTTGCGATTTTTAAGATAAAAATCTCCAAAAGTGCTTTTAGGATTCATTTCCCCATATATGCCTTTTTTAGAAAATTTCATGATTGCTCTTAATATATATCAAAAACCTTTATATGGTCAATAAAAAAACCCGCTTTCGCGGGGTTAAAATCAATTGTTTCTAAATTCCACTGGTGGACCATCCACCGTCAACATAGATATCTATTCCGGTGATATAATTTGACGCATCCGAAGCCAAAAACACGGCCGCACCGATAAGATCTTCCGGTTCGCCATATCTTTTAATCATTGAACGGTCTATTCTTTCTTTGTACAACTTCGGGTCATTAAAGCTTTTTTCGGTCATCGCGGTGTGAATATAGCCGGGGCAAATACTATTAACCCTGATTCCATATTTTGCCCAGTCCTTCGCCAGCGCCCTTGTCAATGCGCTAAGCCCGCCTTTAGAAGCGACATATGCGGGATTATCGGAAAAGCCGAATCGGGCGTTTAAGCTGGCAATATTGATAATACTGCCACCAGTTTTTTGATTAATCATCTGCCTTGCAACAAGCTGGCTTAACCTAAAAGGCGCCCTTAAATTAGTATCCATCGTTTTATCCCAATCGTCCAAAGAATATTCTTTCGACGGAGATGCTTTTGTTATACCGGCATTGTTGACTAGAATGTCTATCGCGCCACAAATTTCCACTGCGTGATTTACCAAATTTTTCATATCCTCGTCATTGGTAACGTCCGCTCTAACAAAAAAACATTTTTTTCTTGGCGTCTTTGCTTTCAAAATATCCACAAACCAAACTGTAGCGCCAAAATTCGCCAATCCTTTTGCGATGGCAAGGCCGTTGCCCCTGGCAGCGCCGGTCACAATAGCCACTTTTCCTTTAAGAGAAAAAAGCCGATTATTCATTTTTTACCTCCGTATTTTTTTAGCCTCCAGAATCAAATCACAAACCTCGCGAACGGCGCCATCGCCGCCATTCTTTTTGGTAACATACAAAGAAACCGCCTTTGTTTCCGGTAAGGCATCGGCCACTGTTGCCGGCGCTCCGACAGCGCGCAAAACGGAGATGTCGCTAATTTCATCTCCCATATAGCAAATCTCATCCATGCTGATTTCAGGTTGGTTCCCTTTCAGCCAAGCATTAAGTCCGGCGAGTTTATCTTTCGTTTTAATACACGGAATACCGAGTTTAAAACATCTCGCGTCTACATATCCGCTTCTCTGAGTGGTTACCACAACGACATGAATGCCGTTCTTTTTCAAAATATCTATCCCCTGCCCATCACGATGATTGAATCTGGCTATCTCAACTACATATTGATATTCACGGTTGTGATATTTTATCGCATTTTGAAAATCCATAATAACGCCCGTATCTATGTGAAGTGGCGCCATAATTCCGTCGCAATCAAGAGCTAAAAGTTTTACTTTTTTTAATTTGTCCAAAAATTGCTGCTTTTCCATACCTTGCCTCCTTTAAAATTTAGTTGTTAAAGTTCAGAAAATTAACATTACATATCTACCATAATCGTCACATCTTGTCAAAAGCTCGTCTTTATGGTATCGTCCAAGCCAGTTTAAATTGGTTCGTTAACATTATTAAATAAAACGGAGGAAAGTTATGAAAAGTATCTATAGCTTAAAAGTGGTATTTATCAATATGCCGCTTAGAGAAACAGCAGTCCCAAACACCACACCACAAGGCCCCCTGCTTCTGGCGACAAACTTGCGGGACAATTATGGCGTTTATGCCACGATAATTGATTTGAACGCTTATCGAATCAACGGACGGCATTTGAACAATGATGAAGTTTTCTGCCTCATCCAACAGCATTTCAAAGCTTATGGAGAGCCCGAACTTATCGGCCTTTCGGGAATGATTACCACTCTGCGCTGGCAAGAAAAAGTCGCCAGAATTGCGCGCGAATTGGCGCCGGATACTTTTCTTGTTTCTGGCGGAGGATTGGCCACTGAATTGAAAGCCGGGCTTTTCAATTATATCCCCGAACTTGATGGCATTGCCCTCGGAGAGGGCGATGACATTATCGCTAAAATCGCTTATGACGCAAAAACTACAAAAAGGCGGGGCTCCAGATTTGTTTATCAAGGCAATAGGCCGAAGGATTTGAACTCTATTCCCTTTGCCGACCTTTCTTTGTTAGAAAAAGACGTCTTTGAGAACAAATTGCTTGAATATTATATTGGCAATCCTATTTGGGGGATGTCCGCCAATAACAGTTCGGCTGCTTCTTTCACGATGAATAGAAGTACGACCTTTGTTTCTTCGCGGGGCTGCCCGTATAACTGCGCTTTTTGTTATCGCGGCGCCCAAGGCGAGAGAAACTATGGCATGCGTTCGGCTGAAAATTTGGCCGCCGAGTTTAGGCTCCATAAAGAAAAATACAATGTTGATTTTATCGGAATGCCCGATGATAATTTTGCCATTAATCATCAAAGAGTTGTTGATTTGGTCCCCCTACTCAAACCGTTGAATATCCGCTGGGGAACACACGCGCGGCTGGACGAATCAGCCGAATTCCCGCTTATGGCGGAAGCCGGATGCGTTTATATCGGCTTTGGCGCCGAGAGTGCCAGTCCCAATGTCTTAAAAGCTATGCGAAAGGGTATCCTCAATAAAGACATCATGATGGAGGGCATCATAAATTGCGAGAACGCCGGCATCCACGCCAACTGCACTTGGATAATGGGCTATCCGACCGAAACTCTTGAAGACCTCAAGATGAGCGTGGCTTTCATCAAGTGGCAGGAAGAATTTTACGCTTCCCGCGGTAAATCCGCCGATTCGGTAAACAAAAAAATGTTCACCGCCACCTGGTATCCGGGAACGGAAATGGGACGTTTGTCGAAAGTCCAAAAGATTCTTCATAAAGTTTTTAGGATTACTTTCAATCAAATTACCGGCGAGCCGGTTTGCGATGAAAACCTGCGCCAGTATATTTTGGAGCTGGATGACGCCACAAAAGTTTTAAAAAATCCCAAAACCGGAGAACCAATAAATTATAGTGAAATGCCGATTGAAGTTTTTGTTAAAGCCCGCAATTATATCGATTCGGGCGAAATATATAAAATTTTGGAAATGTAAAAATCTCTGAGAAACCCCGACCCAAAAGTCGGGGTTTTATATTATTAATATTGATTTTTAAACAGATTTATTATATATTTTGTCAATAAAACTATGAAAATTATAGCGATTATTCCGGCCCGCGGCGGTTCAAAGGGAATCCCGGAAAAAAACATAAAAAACTTCTGCGGCAAACCGCTTATCGCCTGGGCTATCGAAACTGCGCTGAAAAATAAGCGCCTTGACCGCGTCATGGTTAGTACCGATAACGAAAAAATAGCCCGCATAGCCCGAAAATAC
Source organism: Patescibacteria group bacterium (assembly GCA_043812515.1). Classification (GTDB taxonomy): domain Bacteria; phylum Patescibacteriota; class Minisyncoccia; order UBA10092; family UBA10092; genus UBA10092. Next base: position 26,355 of record JBDRMC010000011.1, read on the forward strand.
GGCGCCGAAACGCCTTTTATGCAACCGTCGGAATTGGCACAACCCTCAAGCCGTATGGAACAGGTTTTTGCCTATGCTCTGCGATGGTTAAAAGAGAATGAAAATTATGATGTTGATGCTATTGTATGGCTTCAACCAACAAGTCCTCTTCGCCAAAGCCATCACATAGATAAGGCACTAAAACTATTTCTAAACAAAAAATGCGATGCGGTAATCAGCGCTTCGGAACTGCCGGCATCTCATAATCCCTACTGGATTTATAAAGAATCAGAGGCAGGACATAAAACTCTCTTTAATGCCATGAGCCAGAATATAAAGGACATTCCGGCCCGTCGTCAGCTTTTGCCGAAATACTATTTTATGAACAACATTGTTTTTATAATGCGTGCCAAAAACCTGACCGGTGTTCATCCCACTCTTTTTGGCAAAACCCAGCAACTTTACAAAATGAGTGATTTTTACGACGCTGATATTAACACGCCAGAAGAATGGCTATGGGCGGAAAATAAATTTCGCCGGATGATTAAACAAAAGATAAAATAAAATTAGCGATACGTTCGCCCGCCCTTCCATCAAGACGCCAAAGCTGTTGAACTCTGGCTCTTTCTCTGCCTTCGGCATCCAGTTTGGGATCTTCTAAATAAGCTTTTAAGGCCGAAGTCATATCGTTTAGATTTTTAGCTATTTTTATGCCGCCGGTCTTGAAAAACGGCACCATATGGTCTTCGTCATGAAAACGCCTGATACTGGACCAATAAGGTCTATTTTTTAAGCCGTCAAAATTAATAACAATTTCCGGTTTATCAAATACCAACATATCCAAACCTATGGAAGATGCCATCCAAATCAATACATCCGAATAGTAAAGCATATCAGCCAGTTTTAAATTGTCTTCTGGCGGAATTTCAGTATTCTTACGACTTCCTCTAATATTAGTCCCGATAGAGATAATCGCAAAGTCCTTGTCTTTTGCAAATTCTTGAAAGTCATTAGGCCGATGCGGGTGATTGCTTATTAAAATCTGTATGTCAGGCGGTAGAATTCCTTTTGTTTTTGCTTCTTTTAAAAACCGACAAATCACCAGATTGGTATTACCAAAATCTTCCGGACCGCCGGGAGCGTATAAAATTGTTCGCTTTTTCGGATCACCACCAACAGATTTGAAGAAGTCCTCGCGACTATGAAACGGCGCTTTGAGATAGTCGTCAAATTGCGGCAGGCCTGCAACCAAAATATTTTTTTCGGGATAATTGTGTAATTCCATCGCTTCTTTTTTAATTACCTCATTATTGACAATGAGCTTATCCGGCATGAATCTCATAAGTCCTTTACTGACATTATTGTCCCAAGAACGAATCATTCCAATAACAAAAATCCCGCGGTTTTTCGCCTCTTTTATAACTGCCTGGTCAAAATCAGTATAAACATCGGGTGTAAAAACTAAATCCGGTTTATATGTTTCATATTGCTTATCAAAAAAATCATTTGGAGAATAATGCTGGTCAAAATATCGGAAAAGCTTTTTTGCAGTTTTAGAAGCGGAAAGAAAAAAAGTAAGCCACATAAAAAGAAAATATTTCATGCAATTCTTTATACTACGATTATCTCTTACGTAATCCCACCTTGTCCGCTTTATCCAATGCGAATAAATAAAAAAGAAAGCTGTCTTAACAAAAAAATTGTTAACACGCGAAATGGAAAATTTTATTGTGTCAATTCCTTCAATCAAAACATTTTCTGAGCCATAATTTTTTTCAAAAAATTTTTTCGTATGCTCCGGTACCAGAAGTATGATCTTTAAATCTTTGCGCGCCATTAAAATCTTAAACACATCCGTGTTAAGAATGTTTTTGGAAATAAAGGGGTGAAAACAAGTTAGAAATACGGTCTTCATAATGTAAGATTATTTTACCAAATAAACTACAATCTTGTTCCTAATTGTGCGGTCAGAAAAAGAGAATGTATTTTTTACGACGGCCTTGCTGAATTTCCTTACAAAATTTTTTATTTCTTCAGTAGAGTATCTGTATTTATGATCAGCGCTTTTATTCAACAATCTTTTCTTACTCCAATCACGATCTATTTTCAAATGGGCCTCGCCTCCTTTTTTAAGTACTCTATAAATCTCATTAAAGAATTTTTCCGCCTCATCCGGAGAGAAATGCTCCACCAAATGCCTTGAGTAAATTTCGCCAACACTATTGTCATCAAAGGGTAAATCCAAAGCAGATGTGATAATATCGGCATCGCTTTCAGGGTCTATATCAACGCCTATATAACCTTCTTTCTTATTCTTGGCACAACCAACATCTAATTTTATTTCTTTTTCTTTTTTTATGGACATATGATCGCGAACGACTAAAAAACTACCAATTACTAATGCATCCAATTTGCTGGCTTCATAGGCCTTAATTGCATCTTCGGGAGTGCAAACAATCGGTTCTTCATGCATATTAAAACTGGTATTCACCAGGCTTGGCAAACCCGTTAATGTTTCATAATTTTTCAAAATATCGTAATAAAGCGGATTTGCTTCCCGTTTTATCAACTGGGGCCTGGCCGTGCCGTCAATATGCACCGCCGCCGGCATTTTTTCTCTCATATAATCCGTAACGCCGACGGCGATTGTCATAAATTGCGCCGCGTAGCGGCATTTATCGATATCCTCTTTGTGATAGCAGTCATAAGCCCGCTCATTAAGTGTTACCGGGGCAAATGGCATAAATTCGGTGCGTTTTAATTGTTTATTTAGCCAATCATTAACAGAGTGATCGGTAGCCGGATATAAAATTGAGCGGTTCCCCAAAGCCCGCGGTCCGTATTCCAAGCGGCCCTGAAAAAGACCGACTACTTTTTTATTATTCAAAAGCTCGGCCACGGCTATAGCTAAATCACTTGGTTTTTGCCATTTCAAATTATATTTCTCCAAAGCGGCGTTAATTTCCTCATCAGAATATTCGGGACCGAAATAAATATCGTTAAGTTCAAACGGTTTAAAATCGGGATTATAAATTTTATACGCGGCCAAAGCGACGCCTAAGGCTTCGCCAACATCGCCCATTCCCGGATGGATGAAAATTTTTTTGACTTGAGGCAGGCGCATAATTTCCATATTCAATTTAACATTTGCGCAAACACCTCCGGAAAGCGCTATATTTTCGTTTGGATATTTTTTAAAAAGATTTTTTAAAAGTTCCAAAACCACGTCTTCAAGCCTTTTTTGAAAAGCAGCTGCTATATCTTCGCGAGTGGCGCCTTCAAAACACCGGGGTAATTTTCTTCCACGAGCAAAATATTCGTCATATAAAGAAAACAGTTTCGGACTGACTTTCACTTCAAGTTCTTTAATTTCAAGTAAAGCCGCAACTTTGTCATAATATTTTTTCGGGTCTCCGAAAGCCGCCAGGCCGGTAATCTTCCCTCCGTGTTTTTTTGGATGGAATCCTAGAATGGCGGTTACAACCTCGTAATAACGACCAATACTATGAGGTAAGAAAATTTCGTGAATTTTTTTCAAATTACCTCCCTCTCCCCGCCAAAATGAAGCAGTGTTGTTGAAACTAGAACCCTCAATAATAGCAACCATTCCTTTTTCAAATCCAGACGTAAAAAAAGCCCCGGCTGCATGACAAAAATCATGGTCAATAAATTCAATACTCCCTGTAAACCCCTGATTTCTGAAATTCTTTATTATTTCCCCGGCCCCTTTTGTAATTCTAAAATACTCAATTAAAGCGGCAATACCTGTTTGATGCAAGAAACGTCTAAATTCAAAAGTTTTGGGGTTTAAAAATGATTTAAGATAAGCGCCGCGGGTGTACCAGACGCGCTGGTTTTGCTGCCAAAAAAAATAAAAAAGTTTTTTTAACCCTGGTTTAAATCCAGAAAAGGCGATAATGTCGACTTCTCTTTCTTTAATGTTTGCTATTTTAAGAATCTCCGTGATTGACCGCCAGGGAATACTGCCATCCATTTTAATTCGCGAAAATCGTTCTTCATTAACAGCCGCAACAATTTTACCGTCTTTAATTAATGCGGCTCCGGTATCGTGGGTTTCAATATGTAGTCCCAAAATCTTCATAAATTATTCTTAGGACAAATATTACTCATTAAATTGCCAATTATGCAAATCTTTTATTTCTCGAATATCGCCCATAACTCTTTTTCGTTTGTTTTATAAATTTTTATTGGTTTTAATCTGTTTTTTTCTAAAATGTCATTTAGTTCTTTTTCAGAAAAAAATACCCCGTAATACCATTTAAATATTCTAAATGTGCCTCCCGAAGAAATTTTGCCGCGAAATTGAATTTTTGCTATGCCGTTACTTTTTAGAACTCTTTTTATCTCCCTTAGGTTTCTCTCAATCATTGTTTTACTCGGAAAGTGCTGAAAGACGATATATGAAAAAACAAAATCAGCAATATTATCTTGAACCGGTAATTCGCTGCCGTCGGAAACCAAAAATTCTATATTGTTAAAATTCGCCAATCTTTGCCTGGCTAAATTAATCATGCGGGACGAGATATCAACCGCGTATACTTTTTTAAAATTCTTGCTGATAAATTGAGTCATCCTGCCATTACCGCATCCTATTTCCAGTGCAGAAGAATCATTAAAATTAATTTTTGATTTTAAAATACCATCATCAATTATCAATCTTTGGACGTCTTCGCGTCCGCTGTTTACATACTTATTTTCGTCATTATTTTTTATGCCGGAATAAATAAAATAATTGGGCCTAATCTTTGCTAGAATATCCCATTTTATTTTTTGAAAATATTTAATAAAATTTTTCAGCATAAAATTAGGCAAGATTTTGATAAATCTCGATATATTTAGCCCATATCCTGTTCCAATCATGGTCTTTTGCCCAGGAAACTGAATTAAGCGATAACTCTTTGCGCAATTGCTCATTTTTTAATATCTTTAACAACGCTTCTGCCGTTGCTTCAATATCGTTTTGGGGAATTAAAATGCCGTTAAAGTTACTCTTCACAGCGTCCTCAATGCCATTATCCAGCGTTCCGATAACCGGCAATCCCGCCGCGGCCGCTTCCAAAAACACCAAGCCAAAACCCTCAAAATGATGCCTTTCATTCACCGAAGCCAAAATGAAAAGTTTAGCTGTTCTGTATAAGTTCGAGAGTTCTTCATCGCTTAATCCGCTTAAAAATTCAATATCTTTATCAACTCCGTGCCGCATAGCTAAATTTTTTAATTCATTAAAATAACCAGCATCATTTTGGTTGCCGATTATTTTATATTTCAAATCCGGAATTTCTTTTTTAGCCATCGCGAAAGCCGGAATGGAAATATGGTAACCCTTGCGGTATTTTAATGCCCCGACGCTTAAAATAAACTTTTCTTCCGATTCTATCGGTTCTTTATAGGAATCGTCAAAATAAACGCCGTGATTGATAACTTCGATATTTTGAAGATTAATTTTTTTTAAAATTTCTCTTTTGGTGTACTGGCTTATCGCAATAATTTTATCCGCTTTTTTATACGCCCATTTAACAAGCGCTGTCTTGCTTAAACTGTAAAGTGGCGCGACTGCGTAAGTACCTTGAGCCGTAATAACCAGTTTTTTATTCAGCCCGATATTGGCCAGCGCGGCAACGACGCCATAAGGATATCCGTCTATCGCGTGAATAATATCGCAGTTCTTGCAATATTTTCTGACTTTAACCGCGTCCAAAATTGTATTTACCTCCAAAACAACAACATTATAGCCTTCCTTTTTGACCGCGGAAATTAAATCACCGGCATATCTTCCCCCGCCATGTCCTGAATTTATATTATCTATCAGATAGCAGATTTTCATTCTCATTTTTTAATTCTTCTTTCATCATTATTTCGACTAATTCTTTGAATTTAATTTTTGGCGTCCATCTTAAAACGCGCTTGGCTTTAGATGTGTCGCCTTGCAATATATTAACTTCGTTCGGGCGATAATAGCGCTTGTCAATACCAATGTATTTTTGCCAATTTTTTATACCGGAAACTTTAAAGGCTTCCTCGACAAATTCTTTCACGGTATGCGTTTCGCCCGTGGCGATAACGAAATTATCGGGTTTTTTTTGCTGAAGCATCAGCCACATCGCTTCAACATATTCCGGCGCATAGCCCCAGTCGCGCTTGGCATTTAAATTCCCTAGATGAATCTTATCTTGAAGGCCGGCTTTAATTTCGGCAACGCCTCGCGTAATTTTTCGGGTAACGAAATTTTCGCCGCGACGCGGCGATTCATGATTAAACAAAATACCGCAAGAAACGAATAGGCCGTAAGCGTCTCTATAACGGCAAGCGGTTTCATGAGCAAAAACTTTAGCGACGCCATAGGGACTTTGAGCATTAAACGGCGTATTTTCATTTTGAGGCGATTCTTTCACATCGCCGAACATTTCTGAAGAAGATGCTTGATAAAATTTTGCTTTCGGGCAGTGCTGCCTCATCGCTTCAAGCATGCGCAAAGCGCCAAGACCGGTAATATCCGATGTATATTCCGGCACTTCAAAACTGATTCCGACATGTGATTGAGCCCCGAGATTATAAATTTCATCGGGCTTTATTTCTGCCAAAAGACCGCTGATGGAACTGGCATCGGCCAAATCGCCATAGTGAAGAACAAATTTGAGATGGTCAACTCTTTCGGTGTTGACAACACTGACGCGCCGAACCAATCCATGCACTTCATATCCCTTTTTAAATAAAAATTCGGCCAAATAAGAACCATCTTGACCGGTAATACCGGTGATGAAGGCGATTTTTTTATTTTTGTTTTTGGACATATCTATTGTAAAAATAAGTTGCTCCAACGACTGCCAACATAATATAAAATGGATAAATTGGCAAGGCATAGCGGTTAAGGCCGGAAGATATGCTATATATAATATTAAAGTAAAAGACAATTAAAATAAGCCAACCTATTTTTCCCCAATCGTGGAAATTTTTTATTATTGATTTTATGACAAAAAAGAAAAATAAAAACCACAGTAAGCGCGGGATTAAAACGATAATTAACTTCAGGTAACCCGAAATTTCCGGATGGCGTCCATCGGCAAACTGAGGAAATAGCTCGGCTGTGTTCTGCCAAAGCGGGCCGCGTATTAAAATTGGACTGTTAAAATTGAAAAAATTTAATATCGACACTGACAAAAATTGCGCGGGATGTTCGACAATTTGAGGTAAGGCCTCTTTAATAAAAATATTATTAATGTCGCTGTAATCATAACCCGCGGCAATAAGTTCCGTTGTCTTTGATTGAATCGGATTTTCAAAATAGGAGGTATATTTGTCGCTACTTGAACCGGTATTGAAACCCAATCGCTCCGAAACATAATAACCGAGCGAGTAACCCACAAAGTGACCGGCGTAATGAGGAAATAATTCTTTCATTCGTTCTGTTTGCAGCAATAGAAAATGGCCTGTGAGCGACGAAATAAAGACGCTATTTTTGAAATTGGTTTTTACAAGCCAAGGCATTAAAACCATAAAAAAACAGGCTGTAAAAATTATAACTTTGTAAAAAATCTTCTTATAAGAAATCTTGCCCCTAAAAATTATGAAGAGATTAATAATGACCAAAAAAAACAAAAACTCAGCCATACCCCGAACCAGAGTCGCGCCCCCTAAAATCAGCGCGGAAAATATCAGCCATTTATTGCCCTTTTCCGCCGATGCTTTGTAAATAAGATACACAAAAAGGCAAATTAAAAATGTGAATAAAAGCTCGGTCATAATCAAGCCGGCCTGGTTGGCAAGGCCGTAAAAAAGCGCTATACCTAAACTTGAAAAAATCGCAATTTTTTCACCGAAAATGTCTCTGGATAAAAGGTAAATAAAAACCGCCAATAATCCAAAAAGTATAATCTGAATAAATCTTACAGCATCATAATTGTGGCCGAAAATCTTATAAATAGAGGCCAAAAACAAAGGATAGCCTGGCTCCCTAAATGTTGGCTGGCCGCGATCGGTAAATCGCCCATTATTCAATATATCAATGGCAATACCGTCATAACTCAGCTGGTCGGAACTTATTGGCTGGCCAAACATTTTTTGATTCCAAAAAACCCCCGATAAAACGGCGATAAAAAATATTGAAATGATAATCCGTTTGTTTTGGCTCATGAATTAAAAAATACAAATTTAAAAATAATAAAGTCACCATTTTGAAAAACGGGACTAAAATTTTTAGAATTTATTTTCCATTCTGGATTTTTATTTTTATCCCAAATCAGATAATCAATCCTGTATTGTTTCAATTCTTTTATAAAATCATCCCCCTGTAATTCTTTGGCGCGATTTACAACTTCCGCGATCTCTTTATCGGGTAAATTAATTTCGGGTTCCAGCTCAACACCTAAGAGCCGTCTTAATTTATTGCCCTGAACGGTATGACCATAAGCGTCAATATATCTAACTCCGTAAATTGCTCTTTCGTTTCTAGTAATAAAATTTTTACTAAAATATTCTCCGCCAGAGGATTTCGCGCCAGCCAGAGGCTGGTCAGCCTCTGGCTGAGATCCGCCTTTGGCGGAAAAAAAATTATTCAGAATAAATCTGTCTAAAACTTCTTTATCGGAAATGAAAAATAAATTGGCCTCGCGTATATAAAAAACATTATTGGCGGTATAAACAGGAATGAGCCGCGATAAATCGGCATTGGCATACACCACGGAATCTTTTTCGGTATTTTTATTGAGCCATTCAAAAACCGGCATGTAATTTTGTTGATAAACAGTACTTTCAGAAATGGCAAACGCTCTTTTTGAATAATCACAAAGTCCGTAAAATACAGTCCCCACCAGTAATCCTAATATACAAATCCATCCGGATACTACAAATTTTTTATTCGTGTCATTCGCATACATTCGTGTATTCGCATTATACTGGCTTACCAAGTAAGCCATCGCGAAAACCAGAAAAAACACTGCCGCCATATCGTAATGACTTGAAAATTCAATGTTTTTGCCAGTTATTAAATGCTGATTTACCGCGATAGCGCTTGCTAAAATACCCGAAATAAAGAATAGGGTTTTGACATCAACTTTGATTATTTTTTTCCATAGAGCGAGTCCGAATAACGTCAGTCCAAAAATAGTATAAAAAACAATTCTTATTCCGGAGGGAAAACGCGTATAAATCATGCCCAGGCGCGTAAGTGTTTCGGTATAATAAGGCAACCGCGATGATAAATAATTGAAATAAAAATACGGGATGGCTAAGATAAGCCCGCCAGCAGCAATAATGGCAATTTTGAGAGCGAGTTCCCTGTTTTTCCAAAAATAAACAGCTATCAAAATACCAAAAAATATCAAATAAAACGTCCAATAATACGGATAAATATAAAAAAGCAGGCCAAAATTTAAGGCGTTGGCGCCCAGTAATACGAATTTGTGAATAACATACGAATAACGCGAATGACTAATATCTCGCATTTTATTCGTGTCATTCGCATACATTCGTGTATTGGTATTATTATGCGAGTTTATGAGCAACCAAAGAAAAATAAACTGCGTCAGCCAGAAAATAAAATTAAACTGCGGGCTAACCGGCCGGATAAAAGCAAGCAAATATAATCCAAAAAATAAAAAAATGGAAAAAATAATTGGCCAAAATCGTGATTTTGAAACCAGAAACAGCGCTAAATAAGTTAGAATGAAAGCAATTGCCGGTAACAAAAAATTATAGATAAGATGGGCAGTATTGATATTTAAATTAAATATTTTTATCGGCTGGGCTAAAAGATACTCTGCCAAAAAAACACTTTGCGGCAATTCATCTTTATGTTCCAGCAGATAAGCATTACCTAAAAATGGATGCCCATCGACAACATCTTTGACGCGCGCGTAATAAAAATTTTCATCATTCACGATTTCCGGCAAAATTCCTTTGAAACTGCTTCCGAGTTTCGCTTGAAAATAAAAAAATGGCAAAACCATCAGAAATCCGAGAATAATCGATAAAATCACGGCTGTTTTATGTTTTTTTATTATTTCAAAAGGCATTATATTTTTCTCGCGATTACGAATATATTATCGCGAAAATTAATCGGAATGACCATCTTGCTCCAAAAGCCCCCTTTAAACAGACTGGCCAGTTTATTCCATAACGCAACCCCCTGCCATTTGTATAGCGTATTTAAAATGTAACTCAAGGTGAATGATTTGCCTATTTTTTCGAACTTCAAAATTTCAAATCCATTTTTTTCAAGCAGAATTTTCAAAGATTTTCTGCTAAATAAAAAAATATGCTCCGGCGGAAGAATGAGATGCCATCTTTTTCCCAAAAGCCGCGCCCAAAAACTTGAACTGTCCGGAGTATTTATAGCTAATACGCCGCCGCTTTTAAGAAGTCCCGAAAGAATCTCTATATTTCTTTGCGGATTGTTCAAATGCTCTAAAATATCCCACATTGTTATTGCGTCAAAATAATTTTTCGGCAAATCCGCGCTCTCAAGAGTTCCGGTTAAAACACTAAAGCCTTTTTCGCGAGCTTTTTTCGCAGCATAGTCGGAAATTTCCACCCCGAAACATTGCCAGCCTTTGTCGTTTGCGATTTTAAGAAAATAGCCGGTTGCCGTTCCAATATCCAAAAGATGCTCTCTTTTCTTCAAATATTTCCCGATAATCTCTAAATATTTTTTAAAAGTTTTTAACATTGGCGCTTTATCCTTCTCATAATCAACATAACCATAACCATCGGTTGCGCCGCAAAAATAATCGGCATTATAAATATTGATATCCCCAGGAAGGGGTCGGAGAAAAATCAGACCGCAATTTTTTGACCGGTAAAAATTATAGCCCTTTTTGGTCGCATAGAATTCGGCATCATCAAAACCGCAAATGGGACATTTTATTTTTTGAAAATTAGCTTCCATGGAGCGATAATACCTTCATTAATAATACTGCCCGACATTTTTGATTCCCCGCCTCTTCTTTCTTCAAAAATTATAGGGATTTCCTTGACACGAGTTCCCGTTTTCATCAGAAAATATTTGAGACAACTAAGAAAGGCATAGCCATAAAATTTAATTTCGTCTAAATCAATTTTTTCCAAAGCAGACATTCTTATACAGTTAAAACCCGACGACCAATCATTAATTTTTCTTCCAAGCAGCATTTTGACATAAAAATTGCCTCCCCTGCTCAGAAGCCGGCGCCAAAACTCCCAATTGGTAATGCCGCCGCCTTTTATATAGCGCGAACCGATTACCAAATCATAATTCTTTATTTCTTCAAGCATTTGAGATAAGTATTTAGGGTTATGAGAAAAATCAGAGTCCATTGTTATGACATTTTCTATATCATCGCGGACAAGCAGTTTTTTGAAACCGTCAATATAAGCCCTGCCTAATCCATTTTTTGCCGGCCGTTTTAAGATTGAGAGATTGACATATTGAGCCATTAAATCTTCAACCGCCGCCGCGGTGCCATCCGGCGAGTTGTCATCAACAACCATTATATTTATACTGGGAATCAGCGAAAATATTTCTTTTATCAAAGAATTTATGTTTTCTTTTTCATTGTATGTCGGAAGGATTATAACCGTTTTCATTTATTTAATGCATTTTAATGTTAGAAGTGTTGGAAGCTCGGTTTCCAACATTTTCAATACTATAAATCTATTGAAAGATTGTCATCTAAATTTTCTATTAATTTTTTTGCTGAACTAGATTTTATAAAATCATTATATTCTTTTTTGTTAGAAAATTGTTCTAAAATAATATCCTGTTTTAATAATTCTCCCCATCTATTATTTTTTAAATAATCTTGATAGCTTGACCATGGATATATGTGTTCTTTATTTTTCCATTCGGAGATTTCTCGCGG
>JBDRMC010000012.1:0-37962 GCA_043812515.1 Patescibacteria group bacterium
CTTTTTAGGGATTTTTTGCCAAGCCCTATTAAGATTATACCAAATACCGCGCCAATAACAAAAGCCAACATAAAGGCGGTAATAGCCAACAAGGGACTTAAAAATAAACCGATCAAAAACGCTAACTTAACGTCGCCCAACCCCATTGCCCCGCCTTTAGAAAAATAGAAAATCAGAAAGAAAAATAGAAAGGCGGCGGCGGCAGTCAATAAAACCCCCCATAATCCCCCCTTATCAAGGGGGAAATTAAATACATTATAAATTAAAGCAACCGCAATTGCCGGATAAACGATTTTATCGGGAATAATTCGCCATTTAAAATCATAAACGGCAATGACAAGAAGCGCAGAGAGGATGAAAATATGATAGATGGAGTTCCAAGCAAAAACCCAAATGAGCCCGCTTAAAATTTCAACGATAGGATACTGCCAAGAGATTTTCTTATGGCAGTAGCGACAGCGGCCGCGAAGATAAATAAAACTTAAAAGCGGAACTAAATCAAACCACTTTAATTTTTTTTTACACTCCGGACAAAAAGACCCGTCAAAAATTATATTTTGGCGGGTCTTTAGGCGATAGATTATGACATTCAAAAAACTTCCAAAAACCAACCCGAATAAACTACTGAGCAATATCATAACAATACCTATTGACGACACCTCCGCAACCGGCCGTGTCAACGCCACTAAACCCATTGGTGTAAGCGCCGGTGTAAGGACAATTAGATCCGGTCGTAGAAACGCAGTCGCGGTCCTGATTTAAAAGCATACTGCCTTGGTCTTCCAGGCTGGCGCCAATATGATACGATTGAGGCCCCAGAGCGCCGGTTGGCGTATAAGCGGCATACCAATAACACAAGTCGGAATTGGCAGTGCAGGAAGTGCCTGCTGGAGCCAAGGGATCAAATGGCCATATCGGTAATTGAGTGCCAGTAACCAAATCGCCTATTGTGGCAGGATACTTGCCGTTTTTGCCATAATAATCTTCGTTTGCAGTTTGGATATTCCGAATATCAGCCACTCTTTTAGTGTCCCGAGCTCTTCTTCTCGCGCCGGTTAAGTTAACGACAATAATTGACGCTAAAAGACCAATAATGCCAATAACCACCAAAAGTTCAAGAAGAGTGAAACCTTTCGACGAGCTCAGGGTAAACCATTTTTTATTTTCATTTTTAAACATAAAAAATTTTAATTTAATTTAATTTATAATAAATCGACCTGCTATTTAAAATACACTAACTAAATTATATATCGGCAAAAGAATTGCCGCAACCAAGATGCCCACACCCAGACCCAAAAATACAATGAGAATCGGTTCAATTAAACTCACTAAATTATCAAATGACCGGTTAACCTCCTCTGTAAAGAAAGTTGATACTTGTTTTAAAATAGTATCAAGCTTTCCGGTTTGTTCGCCAATTGATATCATCTGAGTGACCATTGGCAAGACTTCCGGATAACGGGCAAAAACCGTGCTGATATTACTGCCTTTTCTCACCGCCTCATCGGCTTCAAGAATAATCCGGCGATAAACCGTATTGCCAACCACATCGGCCGTTATTTCAAGCGACTGGGAAATGGCGATGCCGGCCGAAGAAAGGGTTGATAAGGTCTCAGAAAAACGCGCCAGATAGATTTTTTTCAGAAGTTCGCCAAAAATCGGCAGCCGAAGCTTTAAGCTATCGTAAGCATAGCGCCATTCAGAGGATTTTTTAATTGATGTAATCACAAAATAAATGGCTATAAATAGGACAATAAAAAGAAGCCAGCCCCAGTTCTTCATAAAATCAGACGAGCCGATAAGCAGGCGGGTGACAAAAGGTAGTTGTTGGCCGGATTCGGTTAAAATGGCGGTTAAGTTAGGAACCACCCAAATCAACATCACTATGCTAACCGCGATAAAAGCCGCTACAATAAAAGCCGGATAAATCATCGCGCCTTTAACCTTGGAATTCAAAAGATATTGGCGATTGATATAGTCCGCCAGATATACGAGCGCTTCCTCCAGCCGGCCGGAAATTTCGCCCGATCTTATCATTTGAATGAAAAAATTTGAAAAAACTTTGGGATGCTTGGCGAGCGCCCTTGAAAAAATCATTCCCGCGTCGACATCGTCGGCAACCTCGGTAATAATTTGAGAGAACTTCGGATTTCCAACCTGCTTCTCCATGACTCTCAGCGACTGCACCAGCGGCACTTTGGCTTGGATTAAAACCGCCAACTGCTTTGCGAAAAGAACTATTTCTTCATTCTTGACGCGATTAAAAAGCGCCAAGATTTTGTTGGTCAATTTTTCAAAAGTTAAGAACTCCGATTCGTCGTATGGTTTTATATCGGTAATAATCAGCTGTTGATTCTGCAAAATGGAAATTGCGCCCTCAACGGAAGGCGCCTCCACAATATCGGATTCCAATTTTCCATCTTTGGTTCTCGCGGTGTATTGAAATTTAGCCATTTGTTATTTAATTATTGTTTGAAATTCCTTAGGGTTTAAAGAGTACGCTATCGCGGTTTCCGGCAATACTTCGCCGCGGCGGACTAACTCGGCCAAACTGCGGTTTAATGAAATCATACCACTTTCAAGCGATGTTTCAATAATAAGATCCAGCTGATACGCTTTATTTTCGCGAATTAAATTGGAAACGGCGTTATTGGCGAACATTATTTCGGTAGCCGGAACCAGGCCGCCGCCAATACGGGGCAAAAGCCGCTGGGAAATTACCGCCGAAAGAGTGTTCGCAAGCTGAAAACGAATTTGATTCTGCTGGTCGGCGGGAAATATATCTACAATCCTATTGAGTGTCTGGCTGGCGCTGTTTGTGTGAAGGGAAGAAAAAACCAAATGCCCCGTTTCAGCCACTGTCAAGGCCGCGGCAATTGTTTCCTGATCGCGCATCTCGCCTATCATAATTATATTGGGGTCTTCACGAAGAATTGAATCTAAAGCTTTGTGAAAACTTTGGGTGTCATTGCCGACTTCGCGCTGGTTAATCAAAGATTTGTCGCCGATAAACAAATATTCAATCGGGTCTTCTATTGTAATTATATGCTCGGCGCGCCGATGATTTATATCGTCTATTATAGACGCCAACGTTGTTGACTTGCCGTGCCCGGACGGGCCCGTCATTAAAACAAACCCTTGTTTTAATTTGCAAATCTGATGGAGCGCCAATGGCAAATTAAGCTCCTCAATAGTTTTTATTTTGGAAGGAATCAACCGCAGCGCGGCGCTGATAAAGCCTTTCTCAAAAAAAACATTAACGCGGAAGCGGGCTTTGTCGCGAAAACTAAAAGAAAAGTCCAATTCTTTTTTTTCGGCAAATTCACTTTTTCTTTCGCCCAAGAGCTGCTCGATTAACCCAGCCGAATGTTCGGGCGTTAAAATTGAAAATTCATTAAGCGGCAAAAGCGCCCCGTCAATCCTAACGATAGGCTTATAGCCGGTGCTTAGATGTAAATCCGAAGCATTGAGCCGCAAGGTATTCAGAAGTAAATCTTCAAGTTCTTGTTGGATTGTTGGCATATTATTTTATAGATTCATCATTGGTAACACTAACAACCTGAATCAGTTCTTCAAAGCCGACTATGCCCTCCAACACTTTGGAAATGCCGTCTTGCAGCATTGTCGTCATCTTCTGCCTTTGGGATTCTTCCAAAATTTTTGATTCGGTCGGCTCGGACACGATTATTTTTTCGAGCTGTGGCGTCATTTCCAAAATTTCAAAAACTGCGATTCTGCCCTTGGTCCCTTTGTTGCCGCACTTCGAACAGCCCTGGGCTTTGAAAATTTTAAAATTTTCTTTTTTCACCTTGAGCCGCATCTGTTCCGGCATTGATTCAACGACGCTGAAAATAACTTTTTTGATTTCTTCGGGCGGCTCCACTTCTTTTTTGCAATCGGGACACAACCGCTTAACCAAGCGCTGGGCTAAAGCCACACTCAAAGCCGACGGCAGCAAAAACGGCTCAACGCCCATGTCTATCAAACGCGGAATAACGCCGACGGCATTGTTTGTATGAAGCGTTGATAAAACAAGGTGGCCGGTCAGGGCCGATTGGACCGCTAACCCCGCGGTTTCAGAATCGCGCATTTCGCCAACCACTATAATATTAGGATCCTGCCGCAAAATTTGACGCAGCCCATTGGCAAAAGTGTATCCAAGTTCCGGCCTGATTTGCGATTGATTAACGCCGTCAATATAATACTCCACCGGATCTTCCAAGCTGACTATATTGACCGCGTCGGTGTTCAATATCTGCAAGATACCATATATCGTCGTTGATTTTCCCGAGCCGGTCGGCCCGGTCATCAAAATCATTCCGAATGGTTTTTTAATGCCACGCTCAACAACCTCCAAATTTCGCCCGATAATTCCCAATTCCGACAAAGTTTTCAATCCGATGGTCGGATCCAAGATTCTCAAAGCTACTTTTTCACCCCGGGTCGTGGGCAAAACCGCGACTCTCAAATCAATTTCCTTTTCTCCGATCTTTGTCGTGAAGCGCCCGTCTTGAGGCCGCCGCGTTTCGTCGATTTGCAGATTTGAAAGAATTTTGATGCGCGAAACAATGGCCGGAGCTATTTCAACCGGTAAAACCACTACCGTTTGCAAAGAACCATCAAGGCGGAACCTGACCCGCAATTTATTCATCGTCGGCTCGATATGTATATCGGAAGCCTTGGAAGAAATACCGTGCTTCAAAATTGTTTCAACCATCCGGATTATCGGCGCGCTTTGTTCTTTTTCGCCCTTAAGCTTTTCCGAAATACCAACCTCTTCTTTTTCCTGCGCCAATTCGCTCCTTAAGCCTTCCAGCGCTTCTCCGACTTCTTCCCCCAGACCGGCATATTGTTTTATCAATTTTGACCACTCATCTTCGCTGATTTTGAAAATCCGCGCTACGAGACCGTTTCGCGAAGCTAAAAAATTAAGCGCTTCTTGCGCCTTAACATCGTCGGGATCCACCAAACCGACATCCAGCACATTGCCCGACAAGGCCAAAGGAATCATTTTGTAGTGCCTTGCCGCTTCCTCTGAAATCAGAATCAGGACATCGGGTGGTATTCTGTTATCTTTATCAATGGGCGCATTGGCCATATTTTAATAGGGAATAAAGGGGTTGTCCCTTCCAAGCGAATCGGCGACAACCGGTAAAGTTCCGTAAATTTTTAGCGATTTATAAAAAGTGCTATCTATCACTTCAAGCGAAAAATTTGAAATTTTAATCACTTTTTCTTCCAGCGGAGTTAAAGGCGGAGCCGGCGCGATAATCGGCGCATTCAAAGACAAGCCGATATTTTTATAAAAGAAAAAATAGTAGCCCGCGGCCAAAACAATCGCGGCAGCAACGATAATTAAATACGGCCAAACGCTTTTCTTGGGCGGCGTAACCCTGTAGGAACCGAATGTGCCGGATGGCGGTGTTGGAATGGTTATCATTTGTTTATTGGTAATAAGTGTTTACTGATAAATTAAATTCCAAATTATTGGTGCTGGCGCCGATTTGACCCGGAGAAATGCCACTGAAAGAAACACTGACGACATCAAAAAGACGCAAACTTTTTTCCATAGCTCTAAGATAATTCTGAAAAGCCGGATAAGAACCCCTGGCTTTAATTTCCATTGTCAATGTTTTTATCCCCGAAGCTTTCAAATCTTTCGATTTAAAATTAACGCCTGAAAAAACCATGCCGTTTTCCGAGGCTAGCGCTTCAAGACCCACCAAGAGCCCCGGAATATCCTGACCCGTCGGAATGGCCTTGCTGAAATAATTAAAATCCGCCGTTCGCGCGCCGTACTGGCTAATCAGTTTTTCCAAACTCGCCGTAAGCTGTTTTCGTTGCGCCAAATTTTCGGCGTTCGCCTTTTTTAATTCCAGCGCGGCCTGAGCGCTGTTCCAAGCAGGCAAAAGAATCCAAAACGCGAATACGACAACGGCAAAAAATAAAAGCAAAGGGAGAATAAAATATTTGAAAAGATTTTGCATTCTTTTTGCTATTTTTTAATGAATAATTCGGGGATGACGCCCGCCAAGAGCTCGAATTCCAAACCGTTGACGCTAAAGTTTATTCCTTTGATTTCCATGCTCTTAAAATTTTCATTTTCACGCAAAGCCACCATTTGTTTGGCAAGAGCGGTGTAGTTTTGAGCCATTCCCTTCAACTGGATGATTCCTTCTTCGCGGTCGGCGTCAAATTTGGTAAATATCACTTTTTTATAAGTAAGCATCCCGATTGTTTCAAGCGCTTTTGAAAAATAACCGTGACTGGCAATCAGTCCGCTGAAAGCGCCGAAAGAATCATTCAAGCGCAGCATAGCGTCTTCATCGCCGACGCTAACTTTCGCGGCCTCCGCTTTAATTTGATTGTTGATGCTTATAATTTCCGTTTGAATTTGCGCCAGATAAACTTTCAAAAATATAAAAGCGGACGCGCTCAATAAAACCAAAATGATGGATACCCACAAAGGCCAGCGCCATGTCGGCAGAGAAATTTTCGGTTTTTGAGATATTAGTTCAACCATTTTATTGAAGCGCTTTCAGCGCCAATCCGGCCGCGACCGCAAATTCGTGGCCAATTTCATTAATAATCGACTTTAATTTTTCGGGATAAATAATTTTGTTAAACGGATTGCCGATTACCACGTCGATTTTTAAGCGATCGCTCAAATACTCGGCAAAGCCCGGCATTTTTGAAGCGCCACCGTATATTATAAGTTTTTCAATTTTTTTCTTCGTTTTTGAAAAGTGAACATCCATTATATTTTGCGTAGAATTAATTATGGAGTCTAAAAGGGGTATAAAAACTCCCGCTATTTGGCTGTTTTCATTCATAACTTTCAGGCCGGTTTCTTTTTTAATTTCTTCGGCGCGGCGCCAGTTAATGTTTAAACCGCCGGCCAACGCTCGAGTTAAATCTTCTCCGGACGTTTCAATCGAATGGCTGATTCGCAAATGCCCGCCGTCAATCAAACTGATAGTCGTATCTCTTGAGCCCATATCCATCAAAATCGTGGGGATCGGATCGTTGCCGATTAAAGCGCGCGCGGCGGAAACTGTTTCCAGCTCAACCGTCAAAAGCTTCAAACCGGCGCTATTGGCGATAGCCGTGTATTCGTTAATAAGGTCCTTGGGAATAGCGACGAGAAGAACCAAAATTTTTCCCGCTTCTTCGCCGATTAAGGACCAATCAACCACCACGCTTTCGAGTGGCACCGGAACGTATTTCTTGGCCTCGAATTGAATGGCTTTGGCAATTTCCGCTTCCGACATCCGGGGCAATTCCATGACCGTCAGAAAACTGGAAAAAATCGGCACCGACATATTAATCTTATTCGCTTTCATCCCACTTTCCTTAATAAGCCGACGCAACATCAATCCGGCTTCTCCGCCAAAAGTCTTTTGATTTTCGGAAGTTAATCCGTAATTTACCAAAGAGGCGTAATTTTCCAACTTGGGACGGCCGTCTTCGCTTGAAAGTTCGACAATTTTAATCGACAAAGTGCCGACATCAACGCCTAAATAGCTTTTTTTTCCGGCTCCGATGTCGAATATATTAAAGGGCAATCCCATAAATAAGGTAAAAACTTTTACAAAACATAGTATTAATTTTATTATACCATATATTGGTATCCACCAATAAAACATACTTATCCCCACCAGCATATGTTAAAAAATTTCTTGCTAGATCTCATTTTTCCCCGATATTGTTTGGGTTGCCAAAAAGAGCTTGAATCTCATCAGGTTTCGCAAATTTGCGAGGATTGTTTTGCCAAAATCCGCCTCAACAGGGGCGCTCAATATCAAAATAAATCGATTCTCAAGGCCGTGTTTGCCGTCGGCCGATATGAAGATCCGATTTTAAGAGAGGCCATCAAGTCGTTTAAGTATCAATCCATTGAATCTCTTAAAAAACCTTTGGCGAAATTGGCTATTGATTATTTGAAAAAAGAAAATTTGGCAAGCAAGTTTTCCGGTTTTGTCATCGCGCCCATTCCCCTGACTTTGAGGCGGAGATTAAACCGGGGGTTTAACCAGAGCGAATTATTGGCGAAAGAAATCGGCGCCTTTCTGAATTGTCCCGTTGTTAATTTATTGAAACGAAAAAAATTTAATTCTCCGCAAGCGGAAATCCCCGATTGGCAAAAAAGAAAAGAAAATATCATGGGTGTATTTGAAGTCCGACTTCGGGGAATTTTTGAAGTCGGACTTCGGTCACTTCCGGATAAAATTCTTTTGATAGACGACGTTTCAACCAGCGGCGCCACGCTGGAAGAAGCGGCGTCCGTATTGAAAAAAGCCGGCGCGAAAGAAATTTATGGCCTTGTCATAGCCAAAGGATAAATGTTGTCTGCGGTGTGTCGCGGTCTAGAACCTTACTTATACAAGCATTGTAGGGCTTTTTGGGCGGTTTTTCCAGAGAACAGATGGCGTGGCAAATAGAAATATAGTATCTTAAATGTATATGACAATTAACCGGGAAACGATAAAAGAACCTTTTTGGTCTATGGATGCCAATGAGGTTTTTAATGTGCTCGGAACCAATTTTTCCGGTCTTGGCAACAAGGAAACGGCGACGCGCTCAGAAGCATTCGGCCCGAATGTCATAAAAGAGCATCGTCGATTATCAAAGTTGGAAATTATTCTGCGCCAATTTCAAAGTCTATTAGTTATCATTTTAGTTGCGGCCGGCGTCATTACTGTTTTTCTCGGCGAATGGGTGGAGGCAGGCGTCATTTTTGCCGCAATCATAGCGAATGTATTTTTTGGCTTTTGGCAGGAAAACAAAGCCGAAACTATCTTAGAGCTTTTAAAGACTTATGTCCGCGTGCGCGCTCGCGTGCGCCGCAACAATCAGGAACACGAGATTGACACTTCTGAACTTGTGCCGGGCGACATTATCCGCATCACGCAAGGCGATCGTGTTCCGGCCGACGCTCGGCTGTTTTTTATAAACAATTTGGAAATAGACGAATCAATTCTTACGGGCGAATCATTGCCGGTAGAAAAGAATGTTTTTCCTTTACCACCCGCAACAGCATTGAGCGAAAGGAAATCGATGATATTCAGCGGCACTTTAGTGATGCAGGGTTTTGCCGACGCCGTAGTCACTGCGACGGGAAACGAAACTGAATTCGGCAAAATTGCCGGATTAGTTGCAGAAAAAGATAGAAAATCAACTCCTCTTCAACGCTCCGTTCAGCGTTTTGCGGCATATTCCGGAATCATATTATTGATTTTTACATCATTGCTTTTTGGCCTCGGCCTTTATTTTGGCAAAGAAATTTATGATATGTTTCTAATTTCCGTTGCCGTAGCGGTCTCCGCTGTTCCCGAAGGGCTGCCGATTGCGCTTACCGTAATTATGGCTATTGGGGTGCGGCGCCTGGCGAGCCGGAAAGGGATTGTTAAGAGGCTTCTTGCCGCCGAAACTTTGGGGTCAACCAGTATTATTCTTACTGACAAGACAGGAACGCTTACCCAGGCCAAAATGGAGCTTGCATCAGTGCTTCCTTTTAGTGGTGATACTGCGGAGCATAAAGCCAATCTGCTTCGTTGTGCATTGCTCAATACGGATGTAGTTATTGAGAATCCTCAAGATGCTCCTGAGAAATGGCTTATATCGGGCCGCGCGCTCGAGATTTCATTAGTAAAAAGCGCCGCCCAAAGTGGACTATTTTTAACAAAAATTTTAGAGCAAACAAAAATTCTTGATCGCTTGCTGTTTAGCTCGGAATATAAATTTTCCGCGTCAATTTTTAAAACCGATTCTCAAATTCATATTGCTATTTTAGGAGCTCCTGAAATTATTCTGCGCTTTACTAATCTCGCGCATGAAGAACAGGAAAAAGTGACTGCTGAAATTGAAAAAAGGGCATTTGCCGGAGAGCGCGTGTTGGGAGTGGCATCCCAGCTTGTCAGCGCAGACCATGAAAATATTTTACATCAACAAAATTTTAATAATCTTAATTTTGACGGCTTGATTACCTTCCGCGATCCGTTGCGTCCCCACGTATCTCAAGCTATTAAGGAAATTGCCGCGGCGGGTGTCAAAACCATTATCGTAACCGGAGACCATCGCGGAACGGCCGAAGCGGTGGCGCGGGAACTAGGGATGGTTGACGGAAAAGGATCAGTGCTTACGGGCGATGATCTTAGATATCTCACTAAAGAGGAGCTTGAAATGCGTTCTCGCGAAGCGACTTTGTACGCCCGCGTAACACCGGAACAAAAAGTAATGATTGTAAAACTCTATCAAGGAAGAGGAGAAGTGGTTGCGGTAACAGGCGACGGTATAAATGATGCGCCGGCGCTTCATATTGCCGATATTGGTGTTGCCGTCGGCTCGGGCACGGATGTGGCTAAGGGCGCGGCCGATATCATCATTTTAGACGATAATTTTGAAACCATTGTAATCGCCATTAAAGAAGGGAGAAGAGTATTGCAGAATATTCGCAAAGTTATTATTTATCTTCTCTCCAATTCGCTGGACGAAGTATTTTTAATCGGAGGCGCGCTATTGGCTGGAATCGCCATACCAATCAACGCTCTTCAGATTCTTTTCATTAATTTTTTTTCCGATAGTTTTCCCGCCATCGCGTTTGCTTTTGAAGATGGCGATGATCTTGGGAATCATCCTCATAAATTGCACAAAAATCTTTTTGATCGCGAGATGAAATTTTTTATCTTAATCATTGGTACTCTTAGTAGCGCTTTCCTTTTTATTTTGTATCTTGTTTTGCTTAAAACGGGATTTGCCGAAGAATTGGTACGGACCTTTATTTTTGCTTCATTCGCGAGTTATACACTTTTTCTGACTTTTTCGCTCCGCAGTTTGGGAAAGAGTATTTTAAGTTACAACCCTTTTTCTAATAGGTCTCTAACACTTGGCGTTGGCATTGGGTTGTTGCTAATTACCGCGGCAATATATATTCCGTGGTTTCAACAAATTCTTAATACGGTTTGGCTTTCACCCATTTGGTTATTGGGAGTTGTTGGCGTTGGACTATTTAACATCATGGCAGTTGAATTTGGCAAATGGCTTTTCCGCAAAAGAATTATAAAACTTGTTTAAATGGATAATCATAAAAATAATTTAATTAAAGATATATCCATTGTCGCGTTAAGCGTTTTAATCGCGGTTATTCTTTTGAAGACCGGGGTTCTTATAAATATATTGGCTTCCTCAAAAAAATTGGAATTATTTGGAAGTTTTATAGCCGGAATGTTTTTTACCTCGGTCTTTACCGCTGCTCCGGCAACGGTTGTGCTTGCGGAAATTGCGCAAGTTAATTCAATATTTTTGACGGCTTTGTTTGGCGGAGCCGGTGCTTTGATTGGAGATATGGTTATTTTCCGATTTATTAAAAATAGATTATTTGAAGATATTCTGTATCTATTGAAAAAATCTAAATCAGAACGATTAATATCAATTTTTCGATTAAGAATTTTCAGATGGTCAATGGCATTTTTGGGAGCGCTAGTGATCGCTTCGCCGCTTCCCGACGAGTTAGGATTGATGATGCTGGGTTTTTCCAAAATAAAAACCTCGCTTTTTATCCCCATTTCTTTTTTACTCAACTCTTTGGGAATTTTGATTATCGGGCTCATTGCCAAAGTGATTATGTAATGCACGAATGAATATGTTTATGAAAAAATTATTTAAAAATCCAAAGATTAAAAAGGCAATAGGCATTGTCTTGATTATATTCGGATTAATTGCTCTGATTACGCCTTTTACGCCGGGTTCATGGCTGATTTTCGTTGGTTTGGAATTTATGGGAATTCGAATATTATTTTGGGACAAAATAAAATCGTGGTTTCAAAAAATGATTCCCGACAAACAAAATAAAATAAAAAGAATCGTTTTTATTATCATAATAACTCTCGTTCTAATCTCTTTTGTTTTACCGCTTGCGATGGGATATTAGCAACTGATAAGCCCCGTGGGTCGCGCTACCTCATCGATTACTCGGGTTGCGCCGATAAAAAGTTGTCAATGCGGAGGCGGGAGGATTCGAACCTCCGGTGCCCTTACGAGCACAACATCTTAGCAGGATGCTGCATTAAGCCACTCTGCCACGCCTCCAATTTACACAGATATTCTACATAAAAAATTGACCTCTGTAAATTTTTTATTGATAAATTGCCCTCTGACAAAATCGCCTGAAAAGCCCTATAATGCGCGCATTGACCGCTCTGACTGCGCGCGAAACTCGGCATCTTTTATTAATACATCCGGATGCACCCGAAAGGTCTGATCGTTCCAACCAAGAAGATGCAAACCCGAAAGCCGCCTGACGCGCGAAAGCGCGACATAGCCCTGCCCGAATTCAAACACACTACTTAAATCCATCACTGCTTCATCCAAACTCATGCCTTGGCTTTTATGAACCGTGATTGCCCAAGCAAGGCGAAGCGGTAATTGAGTAATTTTCGCGCGAATTTTGCCATCCTCTTCCATTGCCCAATCCATGGGTTCAACTTTAATCCGTTTTCCGCTTCGCGTTTTAATGGTTGGATAACCGCCGTTTTTATAAAATTCTTCAACCGTGCCAAGCGTGCCGTTTACGAAACTTCCTTTTGGGCTATTTTTTGTAAACATCACCGCCGCGCCAACTTTAAGATAAAGCGTCTCCGGCGAAAGACATCCTCTTTTCAGCGCGGAAACGAGCGGGCTTGGGCCTTGCGATGACATATTAAATATTTGCGATCGGCCGGGAATTTTAGCAAGCACTTCGTTATTGACGCGGTCCACATCGGCATTATGTGAAAATAGTTTCGGCGCGCCGGCAGGCGCGGCGCGATTATTTATTTTTCTTGTTTCAATGCAGATTAAATGATCGGCGTCAAAAGTATTGTTTCTAATCGCTGAAAGCAGAGAGAGAAATTTGCTGTCGTCTTGTCTATACTGTTCGGTTAAATAACAAACGGCAAGCTTGGCGCGTTTCCACACAAAAGAATCATAAGCGAAACGGGCCGACGATTTTTCAATAAGCGCAAACTGCTCGTCGCCTTCCTCCGCCGCCCTTACAATCGGCGGCAACTGGAAAAAATCGCCAACCAAAACAATTTGAATGCCTCCGAACGGATCCGAATTTTGATTTATTTCTCGGCAAACCGCGTCAACCATATCAAGAGTCCCCGGAGAAAGCATAGACACTTCGTCTATAATAAGCGTTTTGGCGCGCCGGATATGTTTTATAATTCTTTTATTTGCCGCAATTTTATCAAGATCATATCCCTCCAATCTTGTTTTTATTCCTATACCGCTCCAAGAATGGATTGTCATTCCACCAATATGCGTCGCGGCAATGCCGGTTGAAGCCGTGATTGCCGGTTCAATGCCACGCTCGCGCAAATACGCCGCAAATTCGTTTACGGTATGCGTTTTGCCGGAGCCGGGTTCGCCGGTTAAAAAAACATTCACGCCGGATTTCAATATTGACAGCGCTTGGGATTGAGTCATAAGAAATAAATATCTTGTCCGTAACCTCCAACGCCGAGATATTCCGCTTGCCCTTTCAGAATGGCTTCAAATGGTTTGCATGCGAAGCAACCCGCCTCCCCGCGAGGACAATTAAATGTTTTTTTCTCTCGCGCAACTTTCACTTGCATCGCAATTTCAAGAACTTTTTTTCTTGCTTCATCAATATCGGGCAATGTCATATTAACAGGTTTGTCGTCTCTATCAAGATACCAATATGACGCGCCGGAAACTTTACGGCTTTGCATTGCATCCAAAAGTAAAAGATAAATTGGAAGCTGAAGAGAATCTTCGCCTTCATCATGTTTGCCCGTCTTAAAATCAAGAATACGAATACTATCATCTTGTTCAATATATTCCAACCAGTCAATCAACCCGCATAAAATTATATTTTCTTCGTCAGAAAGAAAAAAATTCGGCGGCATGCCATTATGGCTTTCTTTGAGGCGTATTATTTTTTGGGCAATCGGCCCCGGATTTTTTATAACCCGTTCTATCATCGCTTTGCCGCGCTCTTTTATTTCAGATTCCTCCGCGGTATTTTTAAACCCCCCTTTTTTTCCCGAGACATCGCCCCAGGCCTTTTCAAAATCCGCCAAAAGATCGCAATTGGTTCTTTCGTTGAAAGGAATGTTTTTCAGTGATTCAAGAGTTGTGTGAACCGCTTGGCCAAGTGAAAGCGCCGGATTTACAATATTTATTTTTCGTCCTGTTTTGGGATCTTTATACACATTGCGCAAATAATACGCCCGCGGACATTTCAAAAAATCCCCCATGGAGGAATGCGACACCCATATTGCCGAGTATTTATCTTGAGGCATTTTAATTTAAGATAAAATTTTTAAGATATTTCCAAATTGCGTACATCGCATATGTGTTGAGGTATTATATGCCAAAATAAATACGGCTTCAAATTGCCCTCTGGAAAAATCACCTGAAAAGCCCTGCCGCGCTTGGGCAAATTAAAAACCTCTCATCAAAATGAGAGGTTTTTAATTTTGTGTAGCCATTTTAATTGAGGTTAGGCAGAGATTTCAGCTTTTTCCTCAGCTTTTTCCTCAACTTTTTCCTCAGCTTTTTCCTCAACTTTCTCTTCGGTCATTTCAATGTTGCAATCTGGGCAGTTTCCCATTTGATCGGAAACGCGACTGCACTGTGAGCATTTATAAGCCATCGTTTTAGTTCGTTTAGATTTTTAAAACAGCGGTTTACGACTATTACCGCTGGGAAAATTCAAGTTGAATTCTCTGCAAATAAGCATATACAATAATGCAAATTATGTCAAGTCAGCGCTGTGCTAAGAATCTGTTGTCATATACATTCACATTCAAAATACTATATTGCTTGTTTAAACACAAAATGGTAAAAAAACAAGAGATGCTGGGAAGGGTCGGATAGCGGTTTATTCCATCGCACTTGAAATGCGACGTCCCGCAAGGGACACGTGGGTTCGAATCCCACCCCTTCCGCTTTATTCGCGAACAAAAACCGCCTTGCAGAAAGGCGGTTTTTGTTGTACAATTTTTGAACTGAAATGACCGATACTAATAAAAATTTAATTTCTAGGCCGCCCGTTGTCGTGATAATGGGGCATGTTGACCATGGCAAAACAAAACTTCTTGACTACATAAGAAAAACGACCGTTGCCGAGCATGAAGCCGGCGGTATTACCCAGCATATCGGCGCCTACGAAATTAATCACCCTTCGACAAGCTCGAGGCAAGTCCGAAAAATAACTTTTTTGGATACGCCGGGACACGAAGCGTTTTCAAAACTGCGCAGTCGCGGCGTCAAAGCCGCGGATATTGCCATTTTGGTGGTCGCCGCCGACGATGGAGTGAAACCGCAAACCATAGAAGCGCTTAATTATATTAAAGAAGCTAATCTGCCTTTTTTAGTTGCCATAAGTAAAATCGACAAGCCCGATGCCAACCCCGAAAAAGTTAAAAAAGAACTGGCCGAAAATGATGTCTTGGTTGAATCTTGGAGCGGTAAAGTTCCATCGGTTGAAATTTCGGCAAAAGAAGGAACGAACATAGAACAACTGCTTGATTTGATCGAACTTATGGCCGATATGAATGATTTTAAGGCCGACCCTCAAAAACCGGGAGAAGGAATCATTATAGAAACCAATATGGACCCCCGACGCGGTATTATCGCTTCGCTTCTTATTTTAGACGGCTCGTTGAAAGCCGGCGATTATGTTTTAAGCGGAGAAGCGACGGGCAAAATAAAAATGCTTGAGGATTTTTTGGGAAAACCGGTTGAAAGCGCCTCGTTTTCTTCGCCTGTTTTGGTTATCGGCTTTTCCAAATTACCGCTTGTCGGAGAAAAATTTATCACTTCCGAAATCCCCTTCTCGCCGATATTAAAAGCCGCCGCCAAAATAGGCGGATTTATTGAAAAATCTTTTGAAGCCGAACCCGATAGCGCCGCAGTCGTTAATGTGGTAATAAAGGCCGATGTTCAAAGTTCGGTTGAAGCTCTGAAAGAAAGTTTGGAAAAAATGGGCGCTATAAAAGTATTGAAGGCTGAAGTCGGCAATATTAACGACAGCGATTTAAGACTGGCAAATATGGGCAGCGCCATTATTCTCGCTTTTAACGTTAAAAACGAGCCGAACATAACTATTACCGAAAAACAAAAAGAGAATTTGATTTCCGGAGATATCATTTACGATATTTTGGACCAGACCAAAATCGCCGTTGAAAAAAAACTCAAGCCTAAAGTTGACATTGAAGAAATCGGGCGGATTAGCGTCTTGGCGAATTTCAGGCAGGAAAAAAACAAGCAGATTGTCGGAGGCAGAGTTATTTCCGGAGAAATACTGAAAGGGGTAAAATTGGAAGTTTTAAGAAACGACGCGGTGATCGGCAAAGGTAAAATTACCAGTTTGCAATCGGACAAAAAAGATGTCGGGAAAGTTGAGGTCGGCCATGAAACTGGAATAGGTGTTGATTTTGGCGACCCCAAAATTTTAGCCGGCGACACCATCGTGTTTTTTAAGAAAGTATAAAATAAAACAACCATTTCGTTTGTCCTCAAAGCGGGTTATGAGCCCGAGCGGGCATGGTATCGAGCGAAGCGAGATGAGCGAGGGCGAATCCCTGAGCGAGCACGCTGGGCGAGCGAGGAAAGCGTGAGGATAAATGAAATGGTTGTTGTGAAAATTTTCAAAAATGAGCCAAGAACGCGCCGAAAAATTTAATGAACTGCTTAAAAAAGAACTGGGCAAAATTGTATTTGAATTTTTGGACGTTAAGCCCGGAGTTTTGGTAACTATTACCAGGGTTTTGACTAGTTCCAACTTGTTTACAGCCAGTGTTTTTGTTAGTGTATATCCGCCGGAAGAGTCCTTTGGCATAATGAATAAACTAAACTATACCATCTACCAATTACAACAATTGCTTAATAAAAAACTGAAAGTCCGCCCCGTTCCTAAAATCGCCTTTAAGTTAGATAAAAATCCTGAAGAGGCCGGCAAAGTGGAAGAATTATTAGAAGAAATAAAAAATGAAAAATAACAGTTTTAGAGAAATAGAAAAAATAATACTGAAGGCCAAAAATATCTTGGTTATCACTCACCAAGGGCCAGATCCCGACGCTGTCGGCTCGCTGGCGGCCATGGGTACCTATTTTAAAAAAATTAAAAAACCGTATTACCTTTTGTGTACTTCCGTTATCCCCGAGTCGTTAAAATTTATTCAGGGATCTTCACAAATAAAATCCAAACACCCTAAGGGAAAATACGATTTAATGATCGGGCTTGATTATGGAACAAAAATCCTACTGGGAATAGATGGTTATTTTACGAAATATCCCGAAATTCCCCTCTTGGTTTTTGACCATCATTTATCGACCGGCCAGGGCGCCAATTTTGGCATAGTAAATTCGGAATACTCATCAACCTGCGAAGTGTTATATGATTATTTCAAGACCATTAATTTTAAAATTGATAGGCAAATCGCTTACGCTTTAACTGTTGGAATTTTGGCTGACACAGGTTTTTTCAGATATACCGATAACTCAAAATCGCTTGAAACTGTTCTCGCCCTTGTAAAACAATTTAAAATCAAGACTGTTGAAATTGACAATAAACTAAACGGACAGGTAAAAACCGAGGCTCTTAAAGTTTATGGCGCGATATTAAGCCGTCTGAAACACAATCATAAAAGCGACTTTATTTACTCGTGGCTTAAAAGAAAAGATTTGTCCAAACATCATTTAGCTACAAGCGATTTGACCGATATTGTCAGTCAGCTAAAAGACCTGAGAGACGGGCGATTTTCTCTTTTTCTGATTGAAGAAAGCAAGGGGAAAATAAGAGGAAGATTGCGAAGCCGCCCCGACAAGAAATTTAATGTAGCGGAACTGGCCGAAAAAATCGGCGGCGGCGGGCATCGCTACGCGGCGGGTTTCCGCCACAAAGGCACGATTGACTCCGCTCTAAAACTCGTGGCAAAATACGCAAGAAAGTAGAAATTTTTTAATGATGGCCAGGTAGCCAAGTGGTAAGGCAGAGGTCTGCAAAACCTCTATCATGGGTTCGATTCCCATCCTGGCCTCCGGTAGATAAAATTTAATACGCCCGGGTGGCGGAATTGGCGATACGCGAAGGACTTAAAATCCTTTGGAGGTAATACTCCGTGTGGGTTCGAGTCCCACCCCGGGCACACAACACAAAAACAACCCCGCAATCACGGGGTTGTTTTTGTGTATTGTAAAAATTTACTCCAAAATCAGAACGTCGGCTTCTTGAACGCCGAAATTCTTCGCCAAATATCTTTCGGGAAACCAGATGTCGATTTTGCCGTCGTGTTTCTTGGCCATCCGGTCTTCAACCGTAAAAACTTTGTCGCCAAAAACTGAAGGAATTTTTACCTTGGTGCCGAAAGCCAAAAAGTTGGCCGCTATAACGCCATCGCGCGTTTGCGTGTTGGAAGCCGTAGTAAACGGCGTGCTATCGGTCTGGTCAACTGTTGAAGAATAGGCCGTTAAAATAACGCTCATCATTTTAGGCGGTAACGATTCGCTTACGCCCATAATTGAGTCCCCACCAATAAGCAAGGGCAAATTATATATGCCTTCCTTCCTATTCTCTATTAGAGCCGCAATGTCTTCAAAGCTCCAGGCGGCATCGGTCTCCTTTATCTGCATATTGAGCGCTAAAACTAGTATAATCAAGGCAATTACGGCTTTGTTAAGCCAATAAATGCTATATTTTAGTATTGTACGCATTTTTTGTACAAACAAAAAATCCCCGCCTTAGCAGAGATTCATAGTTTGTACCTTTATGCTACTCCAAATGGGCAAATTTGTCAAGAACCGACAATGGCCCGAAAAGCCAGGCCAATAAGGGTTGGCAGTATAAAAAAGGCGGCAAGAAGCGCCAAAATTATTCCTGAAGCGCCCAAATTCATAATGCGGACGCCCAGTTTTGGGAATAAATCATATAATACTTTAGAACCATCAAGGGGCGGAAAAGGAATCATATTAAACAAACCCAGGGCGATATTGATAATTACGATTGTTGTTATGAGTGATAAAAAAATCGGAGGAACGGCGCCGTTTGCCAAAATAATCCCGGAGAAAAATCTTAAAAATAATCCGAATACCAAGGCGATAAATAAATTGCTGAGCGGGCCGGCCAGCGCCACCTTCAGCGAACCATATTTTTTGTCCCTTAAATTATCCGGATTGTAAGGAACCGGCTTGGCATAGCCTATAAAAATTCCGCCCGTAAGCAATAAAAAAACGGGCAAAATAACCGTGCCAAACAAATCCATATGAACCAGCGGATTAAGAGTCAGCCTGCCCGCGTCTTTGGCCGTTGAATCTCCCAGATAATAAGCGACAGCGCCATGCGCGCATTCATGAACCACCGCGGAAATTACAATGATGATATATAAAAATAAAACTTGATTTAACATGCTATTCTGTGTTAAAAATATAAAACTATGTCAAATAAATGCGCTATCTGCGGCAAGGGCTCAATGATGCTGACGCCGCGCAATAAACTTCGGGGTAAGTATAACCCGGCGGAAAAGAAAAGAAAATATCCCAATCTTCAAGGGATGACTTTGGCTAGTGGAAAAAAAGTTAAGGCCTGCGCCAAATGTATCAAAAGACGGGGTGTAGTATAGTGGCAGTACACAAGGCTGGGGGTCTTGTAGTTGGGGTTCGATTCCCCACACCCCGAACGTTGGGTTTCACCCTACGGGTGATCACCCGAAGGGTGACAATTCCCGGCACCCCGAAATTACACCCACTAAAAAACCCCGCCTTGGCGGGGTTTTTTAGTGGCTGGAGAAGCCATCTCTAAGATAATTTTGGCGTTTAGCCAAGTGGGTGTTCGCAGTTCACGATCCACGGACCGGAACAATGTGGAACTCCCTAATAATATTGATTAGCCCAAAATCTTATAAAACAACTTTCTCCATCCATGTATAGTATAACATCTGAAACGGCAAAAAAGTAATCCACACGTCATAAACCGCGACTATTCCAAAATGCCATCCAAATTCACATCATATAAAATTTGCTCCTGAACCAAGCGGTAATTAATAATTTCTTCCGGTTTAAACCAAAGCGAGATTTCTTTTTCCGCCTCGTCCACCGAACCGGAAGCGTGAATTAAATTACGCACCGCTCGCCCGTCCGTGTCGGATAATTGATAGGAATCCAAAACAAAATCGCCACGGATAGTCCCGACATCGGAAGTCAAAGGTTCAGTCCCGCCGGTAATTTTTCTCACTATTTTTACCGCATGCACTCCTTGCCAAACCATGGCTACCACCGGTCCCGAGACCATATATTTTTTTAAATTTTCCAAAATTATCGCCGTTATCGCCAATGGATCTTCCGACGGCGGAGTTAGTCCTTTGTCTTTATAACTTTTGATGGTTTTTTCACCCGTCACACTCCGCCAGTTCGGATCAACCGTATAATGCTTTTCAATACGATCGGAGGTCGGAACCATCATTTTCATTCCTGCCAATTTTAATCCGCTTCGTTCGTAGCGTTTGATAATTTCTCCAATCAGCGAACGCTGAATACCGTCTGGCTTTATCAAAACCAATGTTCTTTCTTTTTTCATTAAAATAATTTAACACGTAAAAAAATAATTTACAATCAGCGTTCGGTGAAGATGTTTGCGGTGAAGCCATCGCTTAGAATTTTGATGTCGCCTTTTTTCCCTGTTTCAAAAACATTTATTCCAAGAAACGCGAAACGGCTTAAGGCCGCCGGAGAAGGAAGACTATAAATATTCTTTTCAGCCACTTCAATAATTCCGGCCTTCGGGACAACTGCGCTCAAAAAATTTATAAATGATGAATATTTGGAACCATGATGACCGATTTTTATAATATCGGACTTCAGACCATCGCCGTAAGCTAAAATTTTATTTTCTATTTTCGCGGGCGCGTCACCCATGAATATTATTGAAAAATCATTGTAAATCAACTTGCCGACAATTGACGTTTCATTGGCATTATTGTCGTTTGTCACGCCGCTTACCGGCGCCGCGATAATATCAAATTCCAAATCTTTGCCAAAATGAATGGCCTCGCCAACTTCCGCGATTAAAACCTTGGCGCCGTTGTTTTTGGCGGCGCTTATAAATTGATCGTAATTATCCGTTTTCAAGTAAACGCCGTTTATGACAATCAAGCCGACCTTATACCTTTTTAAAACTTCGATAAGACCCGTAACATGGTCGGCGTGGGGATGGGTCAAAATTACAACATCGATTTTTTTCGAAAGCGAAAAAAGATATTTTCCCAGTTTTTCCAGAACTTTATTGTTCGGGCCGCCATCAATTAAAATACTTTGGTTTTGGGGCGTCTTTATTAAAATGGAATCACCCTGACCGACATCCAAAAAAATTGTTTCCAAAATTTGTTCGGGTTTTTGAATTAAAACCAAAAACCACGTGGCTGACGCAATTAATAAAAGTCCGGCTAAAATTGTGATTTTACTTTTCATATTCAAATGGAAGCGAACGGGAGCAGGCTTAGTAATTTAATGAGCCAAATCTGGCAGAAAAGCAAAAGCCAAGTCGGAAAAACAAAGATATAGGCAAAATTCAACGATATAAACCCGGCGATTCCGGCCAAAAAACCGAAAAGCATCGTCAGAGGAATAAAGGGCAAAATCAAAACATTGGCCAGCGGGGCGATTAAAGAAACTCTGCCAAAACTGAAAAATACGACCGGCAAAGTCATAATTTGCGCCGACAGCGTGGCCGCCAAATTATCGCGAAAAGATAAAAAATTGGACAGGCGGGAAAACCATTTTTCAAAATACGGCACGAGGTATACCAAGCCGAAAGTCGCCAAAAAAGAAAGTTGAAATCCGGCATCGTAGCGCAACAGATATGGATTGAAAAAAAGCATTGTGGCCCCGGCAAAAATAATCGCGTTGGTTATCCGGTAATTCCTGCCCTCGCGTTTAGCCAAAATAAGAAGTCCGCCCATAATGGCGGCGCGCACCACCGAAGCTTCCGCTCCCGCAATCAGGGTAAAGAGAATCAAAGCGACACCAATCAGCCAGAAGATTATTTTTCGCGGTAAAAGCAGATAACTTAAAAGATTCAAAAGCATCGCGCTGATTATGGAAATATTGTAACCGGAAATCGCTACGATGTGGCTCGTCCCCGTCCTGTTGAACGCGTCCATCAAATCAGCGGGAAGCGCTTTTTTGGCGCCGACCAAGAGAGCCGCCAGAAAAGACGCGAGCGGCTCCGGAAAAAGCTTATTGATTATTTCGATAAAAGATTTCTTTACGCCAAGAAGATTGCCGTAAAAATCCTGTTTGGCCGGCCGTTCAGTCAAAATAATTTCGGGATACTTGCCTAGTACAAAAATATTGTCTTTTGCCAGATATGTTTTATAATCGAAATCCGCGC
The DNA here is from genome assembly GCA_043812515.1 of Patescibacteria group bacterium. Classification (GTDB taxonomy): domain Bacteria; phylum Patescibacteriota; class Minisyncoccia; order UBA10092; family UBA10092; genus UBA10092. Next base: position 22,394 of record JBDRMC010000012.1, read on the forward strand.
TTGATTCCGGCGCGGAAATTTTCCCTTTTAATTCCAAAGTGTCGCCATAAAAATATTCCGGGTAAAGATTTGTTTTTACAAGCACGCGCCCGTATGTTTCGCTTTTTACGACATATTGCGAAAAATCCATCCGCCGGTCCGGCTCTTCAACCACTTTTCCGGAAAAAGTTATTTTTTCTTTGGGAAAATTTCTAACGGCCGCCTCGTCGCCGTGGCTGAAAACTTCAAAACTGCGCCACAAACCAAAACCTATAAATAAAATACAAATTCCAAAAATTATTTTATTCTTTCCGCCGGAAGCGGAAAGAAGCGCGGCAATCAAAACAATCAGTCCGAAAACAAAAACTCCGCCGATTATAATCGGCGGAGTTTTTGTTGTTGAATATAAAAATATGCCTCCGATAAAACTCGACAGAATCAGAGCGAAAATTTTACTTTTCGTCATCCCTGTCTTTATCTTTTTTCCTTCGCAGAAAAGCCGGAGTGTCCCATTCTTCTTCGTCTATTATTTCAATATTTACTGCCGGCTTCCTAATACTTGCAGCAATGGGAACCGCAATCGGATTGCCGCCGGGGTTGCTATTGGCATTTCCATTGCCGTATTTGCCGGCTCCAAATCCGGTCGCGATGACCGTAACCCTGACTTCACCCTTTTTAAGGCGGTTGTCGTGAGTCGCGCCAAAAATAATTCTGGCATCCGGATCAATTGATTCGGTTATTATCTTGGCGGCATCATTGACATCGGACATCCCCAAATCAATCCCTCCCGAAACGTTAAATAAAACGCCGCTCGCTCCGTCAATTGAAATATCCAGAAGTGGCGAATTTATGGCTGCTTTGGCGGCCGTAGCCGCGCGGTTTTCGCCAGTCGCTTTTCCAATTCCCATCAGCGCCGAACCGGCGGACGCCATAATGGCTTTTATGTCGGCAAAATCAACATTAACAATTCCGGGATAAGTGATTAAGTCGGCAATGCCCTGAACTCCTTGTTTCAAAATATCATCAATAATCGTAAACGCTCCGATAATGGAAGTGTTCTTGTCGATTAAATTTAAAACTTTGTCATTGGGAATCGTGATTAAAGTGTCCACGCGGTCGCGAAGCGATAATAAAGCCTCTTCCGCGATAATCGAGCGTTTTTTTCCTTCAAAAGAAAATGGCTTGGTGACGACGGCAACTACCAAGGCGCCGACATCGTGGGCGGCGTCGGCTATAACCGAAGAAGCTCCGGAGCCGGTGCCCCCTCCCAAACCGCAGGTAATAAAAACCAAATCGGCTCCTTTCAAGGCGTCTTGGATTTCATCGCGGTTTTCTTCCGCCGCCTGCCGGCCTATGTCCGGATTCATTCCGGCGCCAAGGCCCCGAGTTAAATTTTTCCCGATGTGAAGCTTGGTCTGCGCTTTGACGTTATGAAGGTCTTGGGCATCGGTATTGATCGCGATAAAATTAACGCCTTTAATTTGCGCGTCGAACATTCTGGTGACGGCATTGCCGCCGCCGCCGCCGACACCGACAACTTTTATTCTTGCGAATGTTTCTACGTCCGGTTTAATGTGCGCCATAAAGTTAGTTTAATTCATTTAACAAAATATTTCCTTTTCAGTCAAATTTTTTTATTACCCACCATCAATTTATTAATATTTCTATCAATGCCATCAATTACATATATTATATGCTATAGCATATAATATATGTAATTGGGTCCACTACAAATGAAATATATCTTTAAGATGTAGATCAATATCAATATCCTTCACTCTCAAAAATCGCACATATGGAGAAAGGTCAAAAAGTTCCGTAATGAAATCAATTTCGTCTTTGCATTCGTAAGGGTGAATAAAGACGCTTTTTTGCATTGGATAAAAACCTAGTTCTTTTAACTTAGCATTCAGAGCGTTTCGTCCCGACTTTTTGTCTTCTGGAATATCAAAAATTACCATACGCCATAAGTTGTCCCAATGAACCGGTTTTTTTATTTCTATTTTATCTATTTCGTATCTTAAAATTCTATCTTTCCCATTATCGGTTAAAATTAAACTAGCGCTTCCGTCCTTATTTTCCCGATAATCAATAAGCTTGGACTGATAAAGTCTTTTTATTGCCTCTCTTAAATTTCGTTCATTCATATTTTTCCATTCTTTCGCAATTTGTCTCACTACTCTGAAATATGTATCTGGCCTACTTGTTAATGACAACGCCAAACCACCTTGCAAAAGGAGTAGAATTTTCTTTGAAACTGGCCCTAAGTGTTTCATTACAATAAATTATAATAAATGAATTACATATATTCAAGCGATAGCATACTATATATGTAATTTGGAAATATGATTAAAATAATAGAAAATAGGAATAAAAAAACCGGAAGCTTTTCTGCTATGTTTCGCAGATTTACTTCCGGTATTAGGAGTAACTCGTATTTATCGGACTCAACACAGCCGTTCTAAAAAATAAATCACATTCAGTAAAATATCTTCAAATTGAGAAAATATCATTCCAAGAAAGAAAGAAATTACTAACAACAATATGATAACGGAAATTACCAATTTATTCTTCCATTTCGGATACGGTTTCACCATGACCCTTCCCTCCTATAATTTATTGTTAAGGAATGAAATTTTTTAACCAGCCTACAAACTTGGACTCGCTTGGATTTTCCATCGTAGCACGATTAAAAGTTTCGTCAAATCCCCAAATAACAAGCCCCAAAGCCGCGGAAAAAGCCGGGTCTTGAACAATTTCCTCCGGGCCTGAAATTCTTTGGGCCACGCCGCGAGTTATCGGCAAGCTTAAATCTTTTTTTGCCAGCTTGTCCAATCGGGGAATTCTGCTGCCGCCGCCGGTCAAAACCGCGCCGCCGGGAAGCATCGACGCCCTCCCTACCCTTTTCAATTCTTTTTGCGCCATATCAAAAATTTCAGAAAAGCGGGCTTCGCAAATAGTAGCGACTTCTTTTCTTTGAATTGTATTTTCACCTCCCAATTTTTTAAGGTCAATCATGTCCCGCGAACTGGTGCTCTCGGCCAGGGCGGAACCGTGAGTTTTTTTAATTTTCTCCGCCGCGTCAACATCAACCTGCAGGCCGTACACCAAATCATGAGTGGCGTGCGAAGAACCGAGCCCCAAAACTGCCGCGTGAAAAATGTCCCCTTCTTCAAAAATGACTAAACCCGTGGTGCTGCCACCGATATCCAAAACCAAAGTCCCCAATTCTTTTTGGCGAGGGTTCAATACGGCATAACTTGCCGCCAGAGGCGATAAAACCAGCTCTCTTATTTTAATGCCCGCCAAACTTACGGCTTTGCGAAGATTTTTCAGCGCCGACGCCCCGCATTCTATTACCAAGGTATCAACCTCAAGTTTAACGCCCGTCATACCCAATGGATCTTTAATGCCCTTTTCGCCGTCAACGGTCCATTCTCTTGCCAAGTTATGTAAAATCTCGCGGTTGGGACTGGCTGGAATAGCCTCGGCTTGAAGAAGCGCTCTTTGAATGTCTTCTCTTGAAATTTCTCTGTCGGCTCTTGAAACAATAACGACGCCCTTAGACGGCCTTACAAAAATGTTGCCGCCGCCGATGCTTACCACCGCTTCGGCGTTTTTGATTCCGGCATGATTAATGGCTTTTTGAAAAGCTTCGCGAATGGCGGCGGCCGCTTCTTCGATGTCAACAACCGCGCCTTTTCTCATCCCGCGCGAAACCGCTTCGCCCCAGCCGATAACTTGAGGCGCTTCTTGCGTCTTACTCTTTGAAGCGACCACCGCTTGTATTGAAGTGGTGCCAACGTCTAACCCAATAATTATATTTTCGCGAGACATGTTTCTATTTTTTCTATTTGCTTGTGGCTGTAACCCAGCAAATGCAACAAACTGTGAATTAAAATCTTTGATAAATATTTTTTGTCGGAAATCTTTTCAACATTAACAACTATCTCACCTAAGTTTAACACGCCATTTTGGCCTTTGGCAACTACCACCGCTTCGCGACTGTTTAAGCCAAAAGAAAGCTCATCGGGAATTTTATTTTTATTCCGCCAAATTTTATTCAGCCGAAGTATCTCATTTTTACCGACAACTAAAACAGCCATTTCAACTGGCTGTTTTAACTTCAGAAAACGCAAGGCCTTTGTAATCGCGGTTTTGATAAACTTCTCGGGAATTTTTTCCCGGGTTTTGTTATAAATTAATATCTCATGTTTCATTTTTCAATTCTTCCTCGATTATTCTTTTAACCGCCATTCCGTCGGCGCGGCCTTTAACCTCGGCCATCACTATGCCCATTGCTTTGCCGAAATCTTTCTGACCTGCCTGCGCAGACAGGCCCGCCATTTTATTTTTGATTAAAGCTCTCAATTCTTCTTCCGGCATTTCTGCGGGAGCGTATTTTTTTAAAATTTCAAGCTCTGCCGTTTCTTTTTTAGCCAAATCATCACGGCCACCTTTTTCGTATTGAGTTATCGAATCTTTTCTTTTTTTAATCTCGCTCGAAATTACATTAATAACTTCCTCATCGGAAAGTTCGGATAATTTTTCAAGCTCGGCCAAGGCCTTACCCTCTTTTGAAAGACGGGTTCTTTTTTCCAGTTCCTTGTTTTTTATGGCGCTGCTTAAAAAACGCAAAGTGGAAACCTCATCGCTCAAACCGTTCTTGAATGCCGACTTTATATTTTCGTTTATTTTATCTTTTATACTCATTTTCCAATTTCCCCAATTTATAAAGTTTTTCCCTCTCCTTTTGATTGACCAGACGCCTTAGGGCGCCTAATCTTTTCTGCCTTTTCGTGAGCGGTGAAACATAAAAACGGCCCCGGCGGGTTCTGATTAAAATGCCGCTTTGCTGAACACGCCTTGTAAAGCGCCGCAAAAGGCCCTGCGCTGATTCTTTTTCTCTTTTTTTAACTTCAATTGCCATAATTAAAATTTAAAATTGCAATGGCTTGCCGGCCAAAAGATGCAAATGAAGATGATTGACTTCCATCCCCGCGTCCTTGCCGACATTAAATATTAATCTGTAGCCGTTTTCCGAAACGCCGACTTTTTCCGCTATTTCTTTCGCTTTCAAAATTATGCCGCTAATAATCTCCTTATCATTAAAAACCAAAGTATTTACCGGCCCGGTATGCATTTTCGGAATAATCAATAAATGAACCGGCGCTTTCGGATTGATATCTTTGAAAACAACAAAATCGCCATCTTCGGAAACTATTTCCGAATTTATTTCTTTATTGGCAATTTTGCAAAATATACAGTCCATTGGAAGTTTTATATCAAAAATCGCTTTTTTAGTCAAGATAAACGGCCCCGCCTTGGCGGGGCCGTGATAATTTGACGCGACTTGTTAATTTCAAGCGCGCAACAGACGGGCATTTTCACCCCAATCATATCTCACTCCGCCGAGGCCTTCAACCCAATTCCCGCCTTTATGGCAGAGATATGATATCATCTTAATTTTGCGCTCGCCGATACGCTTGACTGTCCCAGGCAGAACGATATCAAACCTTTTCAATTCTTCCGGAAGAAGGTGCTTATTTTCAAGCAATTTTTTAATCATTTCCTGTTTGGGCTTGATGCCCATTTTTCTGGCACGGCTTAGCATGACGGTGCCTTCAACAAAAATTTCATCGGGTTTGAAAAAATCAACCAATTCAAATTTAACATCGCCTGCTTCAAATCTCTCTTCAACCTTTGTCATTTGGCACCCCCTTCTCTTTTTTATATGTAAAGAACTTACTTCGCTGTATTTTATAACACAAACTAATTGCCATTTGCAATAGCGCGCGGATGGATTTTTTTAAGGCGTTTTTTTACGGCATCAATGATCTTCCCCAAAGGAATGACTTCTTGGGTGCCGGATTGCATTTCTCTTAAAATCACCGTTTCGTCGAGCGCTTCTTTTTGCCCGATAATTAGCGCCAAATCGGCGCCCAGGCGATCGGCCACCCTTAATTGGGCCTTTATGGAGTCGCGGCCAAGCGATTCAGAAACATATATATTGTTTTTTCTGAATTCTTCAAAAAGCCCCAAACATTTTTTCTTCGCCAAGTCCCCGATTTGAGCCAGAAAAATCCGGACTTTCGGCTTAACGGCGGAAACCTTCACGTCTTGCCGGCGCATTTCATTAATCGCGCGCTCAATGCCAATTGAACCTCCAACAGCCGGCGCCGGTTTGCCCCCAAGTTGGGAAATAAGATAGTCATAGCGACCGCCGGAAGCCAATGCCACCTGGGAACCGGCGCCGTCTTCAGGTACGATTTCAAAAACCGTGCGGGTGTAGTAATCAAGTCCCCTGACGAGATAAGGATCCAGAACATAAGGAATATTAAGTTCGTCCAAAAATTCCAAAACCAATTTGAAATGGTCGTGGCAGGACTTGTCCAAATAATCGATTGAGTTGGGCGCCGAAGCTTTAAGCGCGACACATTCCTCTTCTTTACAATCAAGCAACCTTAAAGGATTTTCCTTAAATCTTTTTTTGCAATTTTTACAGAGACGATTAATTTTATTGCGATAATACATTTTCAGTTCATCGCGATACTTGCCCCAGCAAGTTTTATCGCCAATGCTATTTATATGAATACAAAGTCCTTTCAGCCCCAATTCGCTTAAAACAGCATAAACCACTTGGATAACTTGAGCGTCAACAACCGGGTCGCCTTCTCCGATAATGTCAAAATCAGCCTGATGGAATTGGCGATAACGGCCGGCCTGGGCCGATTCGTGCCTGAATACCTGCCCGTGATGAAAAAATTTAACCGGCTGGGGCTGATTGGCAAATCCGTTTTCTATGTATGACCTGACAACAGACGCTGTTAATTCCGGTCTAAGCGCCAAAAAATCGCCTCCTTTGGTTTTAAGAGTGTACATTTCATGCTCCACCACGTCAGTATTGAACCCGATGCCTTTTTTAAATAAATCGGCAAATTCCAAAATTGGCGTTTCCAAAGTTTCAAAACCGTAATAGAGAGAGATTTCTTTGGCAACTTTATAAAATTTGTCCCAGTATTTCTGAACGCCGGGTAAAGCGTCATTCATCCCTTTAGGAGTTTGAAAAGATTTTGCTTTTAGCGTTTTTGGCATGTTTTAATAATCAAATATCGTAGCTCTGTTAAATGGCCAAACCCTAATCCAAGCCCGGCCGACAATATCGCTCTTCGGCAATAAACCCCAAATGCGCGAGTCGGAAGAAACCGGCCTATTGTCTCCCAAAACAAAATATTCGTCCGCGCCCATTTTCTTTTTTGTCTGGCCGTTGGTCATTAAATTTTTTGGCAAGTAGCTTTCGTTTAAAACAATACCATTGGGATTCGCGCCGTTATAAACAATTACATTACCGTTTTTAACCTCAATCGTTTCCCCGGGAAGACCTATAATTCTTTTTATGTAATATTTTGAAGTGTCAAGCGGATAGTGGAAAACAATGACCTCGCCGCGGTCGATGGATTTGAAACGATAACTAATCTCATCGATCAAAAGATACTCACCGGTTTCAAAATTTGGCTCCATTGAGGCGCCTTCAACGAAAAACGGCTGGATTAAAAAATAGCGGACGGTTATCGCCAAAACCAGCGCCACAATGGCAATCTTCACGATATCTACAACGGATAAGAAAAGCGACTTCAAAAAATTCATATTTTGTGCTATATTATAACAGGCAGCGAGGAAAAATCAAAGTTTATTTTGATTTTAGCCGAGCGAACCTGTTACATCGAGCAAAGCGAAGATACAATAAAAAATGGATAAAATCAACATCAAGCTGATTGTCGGCCTGGGAAACCCGGGAAAAGAATACGAAAACACGCGCCATAACATGGGTTTTATTTTTATTGATAAACTGTCAGAGCAAATCAAAACTAATTTTATAGTCGAAAAACCCCAGACTTTTATGAATAAATCAGGTGATGCGGTCTTGGCTTTGTCTAAATTTCACAAAATAAAACCTGAAAATATTTTAATCGTTCACGACGATATTGATATTTTGTGGGGCAACTTTAAATTTTCTTTCGGCCGTTCGTCGGCCGGCCACAAGGGCGTTGAATCTATTATCAAAGCGTTGAAAACCAAAAACTTTTGGCGCTTGAGAATTGGAATTCAGCCTGCTTTAAAAAAGCATACTCCGGCCAATAAGATTATTTTAAAAAAATTCACTCCAACTGAATTGAAAGCTCTAAATCAGACAATAAAAAAAGTGGGCCTAAGCCCACTTGGAGAATCGCTTTTTCAGGAGCGGTTCCAAATACAAACTACTGACTATACAAAGAGCTTCGAATAGGGTCCAAAGAGCCCCGGCCCCTAATACCATAAGGGGCAGGAGTTGCCACCCCAAAGGATGGCCAAGGGCGGGAGAAGTGAGGTAGCCGTAAAAGATGGCAAACAACACAATGCTTAAAACGCACAAAAACGCTATCTTCTTCATGATATTCTCCTTTTATTAAGAAACAAGTGTCTGGCACCTATAATCTAACTATAATAAGTATACTCTAAACTAACCTTTTTGTCAAGTGCAAATTGCCGACGGTTTAAAATTCTGTTATGTTTAGATTTAGATTACATGGATGAAATAAAAGAAAAAATTGCGGTTATAAAAAAATCTTCGCCGAACTATCCGGAAATTTTGAAAGAAATTTCCGGCGCCCCCAAGCAGCTTTATGTTAGGGGCGAATTGCCCGACAATCACGAGATGAATTTCGCCATCGTGGGCACGAGAGCCGCGTCCGAGTACGGAAAAACACTGGCTTCCAAAATTGCCAAGGAGTTGGCCGAGCTGGGCTTTAATATAGTAAGCGGACTGGCTTTAGGAATTGATACCATGGCGCATTCGGGGGCGCTTGAGGGAAAAGGAAGGACTATCGCGGTACTCGGTTCGGCTATAGATGATGCGTCAATTTATCCCTCTGCAAACTTTAAACTGGTAAGGCAAATTATCTCCTCCGGCGGGGCGGTTATAAGCGAATATGCTCCCGGCACTAAATCGGAAATTTGGTTTTTTCCGGAACGCAATCGCATAATTTCCGGACTTTCCCGCGGCGTTCTGGTTGTTGAGGCGCCGGAAAAATCCGGCGCCTTGATTACCGCCCGTATGGCGCTTGAGCAGAATCGCGACGTTTTCGCCATCCCCGGTTCGATTTTTTCCAAAAATTCCGTCGGCACAAATACGCTCATAAAAAGCGGAGCCAAGGTTGTGACTTCCGTTGATGATATTTTGGAAGAATTAAATCTGACGGAATTAAAAACCAAAAAGAAATCCAACGACAAGGAAGGCCTGTCGGACGAAGAAAAAACAATCCTTGATATTATTGAAAAAGAACCGATAAACATTGACAAAATCTGCGAGACGTCTAAAATGTCTGCCAGTCAAGTGTTATCGGCTGTTTCCGTTTTGGAAATAAAAGGAATTATAAAAAATATCGGCGGCGGCAAATTCGCCAGAATGAAATAAATCACCGAATTATGAAATTTATAATAGTCGAATCGCCCACCAAGGCGAAAACAATTTTAAAGTTTCTGGGTAACGATTATAAAATAGAATCGTCGTACGGTCATGTCCGCGACCTGCCCGAAAAGCAGCTGGGCATCGACGTTGAAAATAATTTCGAACCGAAATACACGATTCTGCCCAAAGCGAAAAAAAGAGTGGCCGAATTGAAATCGGCGGCAAAAAAAGCAAGTGAAGTTATACTGGCAACCGATGAAGACCGCGAAGGTGAAGCCATAGCATGGCACCTTGTTCAAGCCCTAGGCTTGGATAAAAGCAAACGGATTGTTTTTCATGAAATTACGGAAAGCGCGATAAAAGAAGCGCTGAAAAAACCCCGCGATATTGATATTAAATTGGTTAATGCCCAGCAGGCGCGACGAATTTTGGACCGGTTGGTCGGCTATAAATTATCGCCCCTTTTGTGGAAAAAAATCGCCAAAGGATTGTCGGCCGGCCGCGTACAATCGGTTGCCGTCCGTTTGGTTGTCGAGCGCGCCAAAGAAGTGGAAGATTTCAAACCGGAAGAATTCTGGACAATCGCCGCGCAATTGCGGGCAAATAAGGATGATTTTGAATCCCAACTTATAAAAATCGGAGAAATCAAACTTGAGAAGTTTTCCATAAAAACCAAAGAAGACGCGGATAAAATCGTTTCTAATCTTGATAACGCCGCTTGGCAAGTTTTAAAAATAGAGAAAAAAGAATCGAGGCGCCAACCGCTGCCGCCATTCATAACTTCAACTCTCCAGCAAACCGCCTGGAGCTGGTTCGGTTTCGGCGCCAAACAAACCATGCTTTTGGCCCAACAGCTTTATGAAACCGGATTAATTACCTATATGCGCACCGACTCGCTTAATTTGTCAAAAGACTCCGTTGCCGCGGCGCATGAAAAAATAAAAAAAGATTTTGGAGAAAATTATTTGCCGGCAACTCCCAGAATTTATAAAACAAAATCAAAAACGGCCCAGGAAGCGCATGAAGCTATTCGGCCGACGGCGCCGGAAAAAACTCCCGAAACATTAAAAGAAAAACTCGCGCCGCAACAATTCAAACTTTACGACTTAATCTGGAAAAGATTTTTCGCCAGTCAAATGTCCGGCGCCGTTTTTGAGGCCACCGGCGTCGATATATTGGCGAAAAATGCCGACAATAATTGGACATTCCGCGCCACGGGCAATGTTTTGAAATTTGACGGATTTTTGAGAGTTTATCCTCAAAAATTATCGGAAAATTCTCTTCCACCGCTGAAAGAAAAAGAAGACTTGGAACTTAAAGAACTAAAACCGACCCAGCATTTCACCGAACCGCCGCCATATTATAATGAAGCCAGTCTGATTAAAGCTCTTGAAGAATACGGCATCGGCCGGCCGTCAACTTACGCGCCGACCCTGGCGACAATTCAGACGCGCCGCTATGTTATAAAAGACGAAGATAAGCGGCTTAAACCTACGGATATCGGCATCTTGGTAAACAATCTTTTGGTAAAAAATTTCCCGGATATCGTTGATATAAAATTCACCGCCAGAATGGAAGACAGCTTGGATGAAATTGCCGAAGGAAAAAAGGAATGGCAGCCGGTTATAAAAGAATTTTGGGAGCCTTTCAAAAAAAATCTTGATGAAAAATCCGTCGAAATAAAAAAAGAGGTTTCGATTGAAAAAACCGCCATAAAATGCCCCGAATGCGGGGAAGAGGTAATAATAAGAATGGGACGATTCGGCAAATTCTATGCCTGCTCCGGTTTTCCAAAATGCAAATACACGGCGCCACTACAGGAACAAGAAAACCTGGGCAGTTGTCACAAATGCAACACGGGCAAAATCGTCAAAAGACGCACCAAAAAAGGAAGGACTTTCTGGGGATGCTCCAACTGGCCAAAATGCGATTACGCCACATGGGAGAACCCGGAAAAAAATAAACTCGAAGAAGATGAATAAAAATGAAAATCTGATAAAGCTGTTTTTGATAGCATCCAAAGATGTCCGGGTTGTTTTGGCCAAGCTAGCCGAACGCTATCGCAATATTAATAAAGAAAACGCCTTGGAGACGCTGGAAATTTACGCGCCGGTGGCCGACCGGCTGGGTATGGGAGAACTCAAAAGCAAATTGGAAGATGCGGCCTTCAAATGTTTGCATCCGAAAGAATATAAACTCGTTGAAAGCGAAGCGGCTAAAAAATATGAAGCTCGCGCCAAATACCTGGACAAAATTGAACCGGCGCTTCGTGAAATTATTGAAAAAGAAAAAATCGTTCCGTTGGAAATCGGCGCCCGAGTCAAACATTATTACAGCTTGTATAAAAAATTACTGCTATGCCAGATGAATTTTGATGAAATCCACGATTTTATCGCCGCCCGCGTTATCGTAAAAGACATAAACGACTGCTATCTCGCGCTCGGCGCCATACATCAGGCTTGGGGACCGGTAACCGGCCGGGTTAAAGATTATATTGCGATGCCCAAACCGAATGGATACCAAAGTTTACACACTTCCGTTTTCGGTCCGGAGGAAAAAGTAATAGAAATACAAATTCGGACTCCGGAAATGCACGCCCAAGCCGAAAACGGCATTTCCGCCCATTGGGAATATAAAGAAAAGAATTTTAAAGAAAAAAATCAATATTTGAAAACAAACGACGAAGAAACCGCGTGGGTCGAGCAATTGAGAGAGTGGCAAAAGGCCGTAAAGGGCAGCGATGAATTTTTCAAATCGCTAAAAATAGAATCCTTCAAAAATCGTGTTTTTGTTTTAACCCCGAAGGGAGATGTGATTGATTTACCCGGCGGCGCTACACCGGTCGATTTCGCATTTAACGTGCACACTACTATCGGCAATGAATGCGCCGGCGCGAAAATAAACGGCAAAATGGCGCCACTCGATACTAAATTAGAAACAGGCAATTCAATTGAAATTTTGACCCAAAAAGGAAAAAAGCCGTCAATAGACTGGCTTAATTTTGTGAAAACAGATTTAGCAAAAGACAGGATAAAAAGTTTTTCACGGGAGAAAAATACCATCCTTCGGATGGCCACCCGTAGGGTGGAAAAACTGAAAAAGACTAAGACCCGATGATTTTTTCCAGAATGGAATTTAATTCTTCGGGAGAATAAAATTCGATCAATATACTGCCCTTTCCGTCTTCTTTGGCCAGTTTAACTCGAGTCCCCAAAAAATCTTCCAGCCGCGATTCCAGAACTTTCAATTCCGGGTCAAGAGCGCCGCTGTTAACTCTTTTTGAAACACCTTTCATCTGTCTGCCCAAACTTTCTACAGCTCTTACCGTTAAATTTTTCGTCAGTATTTCGTTATACAAGGCCATTCTTTGATTTTCATCTTCAACCGCCAAAATTCCCCGGGCATGGCCTTCAGAAATTTTTCCCGTTTCAACCGCCCGCATGATTTCAATAGGTAATTGTAAAAGACGAATAGTATTGGCAACTAATTCTCTTGATTGGCCAATTCTTTCGGCAACTTGTTTTTGCGTCAAACCGAATTCTCCGGTCAGGCGTTCAAAACTCCGAGCCTTCTCTATCGCGTTCAAATCAGCGCGCTGGACATTTTCAACCAGCGCGATTTCCAGTCTTTCTTTATCTTCCGTTTTTTTTCTAATTATCGCCGGAACAAAATCAAGCCCCGACATTTTCGCGGCTTTAAGCCGCCTCTCGCCCGCTATCAATTCATAAAAAACTTTTATGCCCGAAGGGTTTTCTTCTTCTATTTTCGTAACGATGATCGGCTGTAAAATACCATGTTCGCGGATGGAATCGGCCAAAGACCTCAATTCCGTCTCGTCGAAATCACGGCGCGGTTGAAGCGGATTTTCTTTTATTTTATCGACTTCAAGCAAAAAAATGCTTTCTTTATGGCGCGGCTGTTCCGCATTTCTGTCCGCTGAATTTTGCTGCTGGCCCGCCTGCGCAGACAGGCTTGCGGGCGTTGTCCTTGGAATCAATGATTCCAAACCGCGGCCCAGTCCCGAAAGTTTCATATTGTTTTATCTAAATTAATTATTTCTTGAGCCAATTCTCTGTAAGCGTTGCTGCCAGAAGAAAAGGGAGCATGCTGTAAAATAGTTTTTCCGAAACTCGGAGCCTCGGCCAGTGACACCGCCCTCGGAATAACCGCCGAAAAAACATAACCCGGAAAATTCCGCCGAACTTCTTTGGCGACTTCGCGACTCAATTTTTGCCGCCGGTCGTACATCGTCAAAAGCGCTCCTTTTATTTTCACGTCACGCCCTAAATTATCGCGTATTAAATTAATTGTTTCAAGTAGCTGGCCGAGTCCTTCAAGCGCGTAATACTCGCACTGGACCGGGATGATGACCTCTTCGGCGGCCACCAGGCCGTTTAGCGTCAACAAACCGAGAGACGGGGGCGAATCGACAATTATGTAATCATAATTCGTGCGAATTTTTCTCAATAAGTCGTAAAGTCTCCATTCGCGACGTTCAACATTAACCAATTCAACTGTCGCACCCGCTAACGCGGGCGCGGCTGGAAGAATGTCGTATCCGAAAAGTCCCGTTTTTCTGATAATTTCTTCCGGCGCGATAAATTCCGCCAAAGAGTGGTATAAATGTTTGTCCAATTTCCGCCAGTCAACACCGACGCCGACCGTGGCGTTCGCCTGCGGGTCCAAATCGACAAGCAAAACATACTTGCCGAGCGCCGCGAGATAAGCGCCAAGATTAACTGCCGTGGTGCTTTTTCCCACTCCCCCTTTTGCGTTTACAATACCGATTACTCTGGCCATTTATTTATACCTTTACTATAGACCAAAATTATGGCAATATCAATAATAAATTTTGCGCTTCGGGCGAGTGGTGGAATGGCAGACACGCACGACTCAAAATCGTGTGCCGCAAGGCATGGGAGTTCGACTCTCCCCTCGCCCACAAATTAAAAACCCCCGCTAAGCGGGGGGGTTTACTTTTTGGAACGATTTCCCGAGGACGTTACGATGCAAATCCCGTAGGAATCGTATTCCTCGTCCGAAACAATTTCATATTCTTTACTTTTAAACCATTTTTCGGCCGCCAACCAACTGGCAACCGCGTCTCCATCAGAATGGCAAAAGGCATACGCCTTGACTGAAGATTCGGAAATAATTTTCCGGCCATCTTCAAGAGTTTTTACAGTAGCCACAGGAGTCTTTTTCCGGGCATTTGCCGTAAGTTACGCATTGTGGCTCCACATACTCTTGAAAGATAGGAGCAACCGCCTTTATGTATTCCACCATTTTTGAAGCGATATTGCGGATTTCTAATTGCGCTTTAGTACAGGTTCTTTTGCCAATGGCATGAATAGCATTCCAGCCGTTAACATGAATCCAGTCATAAACCATCAAAGAATGAGGAATAACCCCTATGGCTTCCTGTTTTGGAATACCGTTTTGCGTCATTTCTTCATAAAGCCCGACCAGTTTCCAATGCAAAAAACTGTAACGATTCGCAAAATTAGAGATTCTTACGGATTCAGGTATAAACATATGGCCGCGTCTTGCGGCATCATAGACGGATTCAACGCTTTGATTCCAAGTTCTCTGCCGTGTCGCCTGATGAAAACAAGCTAAAGACATTTTTGCCAAGAACTCAAAATGAACATGCTTCAAATTGGCCAACTCGGCTTCATTCCTGTTTCTAACCGCTTCACGCAGAGTTTCTGCCGTTATCGCTTTATTCAATATTGGCTGACCAAGCATAACCACATTATGATTTACATTGGACATTCCAATAAGCTCCATCATTGTTTTATTGTTTTCGGCATAAAGCTGCGACGATGGATACCACGCGAGTTGTTCATAATTAGCGCCAAAGTCCTCAAAAAGATACGGCGCTCTTTTTTTCGCCAGAAACAACATATCAACAATTACCGACCTGACTACCGAGGGAACGTCATATTTACCGGACATTACAAATAAATGACATAACTCTCTCGCGTTGAGAGCGGTTTGGATATTGGTCTTGGTATAAAGCGGTAAAAGATATCTGGCGTCTTCTCCGGGAATTCCGGCTTTGGTCATTTCTTCATAAAACTTAAAAATTTCAGATAAAATTTTATTAGCCAAAGGTCCGAAAGTATGATGATTTTTAATC
>JBDRMC010000013.1:0-12312 GCA_043812515.1 Patescibacteria group bacterium
CAACAAAGCATTACAACCTATATTGATACAGTGCTTGATTTGGTATTTGATTTAGTCGGCGCCTTGTCAGCGGGAATTTACTTGTTTGTCAAAAATGGAAAAAACAAATAAAAAATTTTACGTAACAACTTCCATACTTTATGCCAGCGCGCCGCCGCACATTGGGCACGCGCTGGAATTTATACAAGCCGACGTCTTGGCGCGCTCTCAAAGAGCGGCGGGCAAGGATGTTTTTTTCTTAACCGGCGCCGATGAACATGGCGTTAAAATAGCCAGAGCGGCCGAAGAAGCCAAAAAAACAACAAAAAAATTTGTTGATGAAAACACGGAAAAAATAAAAAAGCTTATTAAGATTTTAAATATTTCCAATGACGGTTTTATTCGCACGACCGATAAAAAACGCCATTGGCCGGGCGCTCAAAAGCTTTGGACGAAGCTCGCCGAAGCGGGAGACATTTATAAAAAGAGATACAGAGGGCTTTATTGCGTCGGCCATGAAGCCTTTGTTACCGACAGATACCTAATCAATGGCGTCTGCGCCATACATAAAACCAAGCCTGAAATTCTTGAAGAAGAAAATTATTTTTTCCGATTATCCAAATATTCAAAAAAAATAGAACTGTTCATAAAAAGCGGAAAATTAAAAGTATTGCCGATTTCGCGCAAAAATGAAATTTTATCGCTGCTCAAAGAAGGGCTTGAAGATATAAGTTTTTCAAGGCTGGCTAAAAGCTTAAGTTGGGGCATACCTGTGCCAAACGATTCAAATCACACGATGTATGTTTGGTGCGACGCCTTATCGAATTATATAACGGCGCTGGGATACGGCGAGGAAACGGCAAAATTCAAAAAATATTGGCCGGCCGATGTTCATGTTATCGGCAAAGACATTCTGCGGTTCCATGCCGCTATTTGGCCCGGGATGCTTTTGTCGGCGAAATTGCCGCTGCCAAAAACAATTTTTGTTCACGGATTCGTAACATCGGGCGGCGAAAAAATGTCCAAAACCGTCGGCAATGTAGTTGATCCGTTTGAAGTTGTCGAAAAATACGGAGTGGACGCTTTAAGATATTATCTGCTCCGCGAAATTCCATCCGGAGGAGACGGCGATTTTACTTACGAAAAATTTAAAGAAAGATACAGCGCCGATTTGGCAAAGGGCATTGGCAATCTGACGGCGAGAGTTTTAACGCTGGCGCAAAAAGGAAAAATATCCGCCAAAGGCGGACCCGCCTCTGGCGGGAAACCGCTAAAAAACAAAGCATTTGCTTCGGAAATATCCAAAGTCAAAAAAGATTCGGCTAGATCTATTTCAGAGTTCAAATTCAATGAAGCGTTGGAAAAAATTTGGCGGCTTGTCGCTTTAGGCGATAAGTATATTGATGTTCAAAAACCTTGGGCGTTGCAAAACGATTCAAAAAAATTTAAGGAAATAATCGGGCATCTTTTGTTTTTGCTCTCTGGGATAAGCGGATTGATTATTCCGTTTATGCCGGAAACGGCGGATAAAATCGCCAAACATATCGCGAAAAGTAAAAGTACGGTTTTATTTCCTCAATTAAAATAAAATGCTGTTTGATTCCCACGCGCACCTGTCTCACGCGATATTCGACGAATCTCGCGAAGAAATAATCAAGAAACTTCAAGCTCTTGAAATTAAAGTTGTAAACATAGGTGTTAGTTTGGAGGAGTTTGAAAATGTTATTTATTTGGCGGAAAAAAATCCCAAACAAATTTGGGCGGCTATTGGCTTTCACCCTGATGATACTAAAGTGACAGATGAAGATTTTGTAGAATTAAAAAAGTCGGCCGTAAATGAAAAAATTGTCGCAATAGGCGAATGTGGATTGGACTACTATCGAGGCTCGCTCAATGAAATTGAGCGGCAAAAAGAAATTTTTATAAAACAAATTGAATTAGCGAAAGAATTGAAAAAACCATTGATAATCCATTGCCGGCCCACCTTGGGGACAATGGATGCATACGAAGATGCATTGAATATTCTTAATACATACCGCATATCGCGAATTTTTGGCGCTGGCATTGCGCATTTTTTCTCTGGCTCAAAAGAAATTGCCAAAAAATTTTTGGATTTGGGATTTTATATTTCATTTGCCGGTCCGATAACTTTCCACCCTTCGGGTGGCCACCTGAAGGGTGGTCCCAGTCCATACAAAGAAATTGTTGAATATGTCCCTAATGACAGAATCTTAGCCGAAACAGATTCGCCTTTCGCCGCGCCCCGCCCTTGGCGGGGCAAACGCAATGAACCGGCTTTTGTGGAGTTTGTGGTTCGCCAAATTGCCGATTGGAAGGGATTGAGTTTCGAGGAAGCGGCGCGGATAACGGCTAAAAACGCGGAAAATCTTTTTTGCCTTAAAGCTCCATTTTAATTACAATAGACTGTATGTATGACGCGGTAAAAATTGAGAAAAAATGGCAGAAGTTTTGGGAAAAGAACGAAAAACTTTGGGCAGCCGAAGATTTTAGCGAAAAGCCAAAACAATACATTCTTATTGAATTTCCTTATCCATCAGGCGACGGTCTTCATGTCGGTCATGTCAGAAGTTATTCGGCTTTGGACGCTTTGGCGCGGAAAAAAAGAATGGAAGGAAACAATGTTTTATATCCCATAGGCTGGGATGCTTTTGGCTTGCCGACGGAAAATTATGCCATAAAAACGGGCGTTCATCCCCGGGAAGCGACCGATAAAAATATTAAAAACTATAAACGGCAAATCAAATCTCTCGGTCTTTCTTTTGACTGGAATAGGGAAATAGATACGACCGATCCCGATTATTATAAATGGACTCAATGGATATTTTTGAAATTTTTTGAAAAGGGATTGGCATATCAGGCCGAGATACCGATTAATTGGTGCCCTAAGTGCAAGATAGGATTAGCAAATGAAGAAGCTGTCGGCGGCGTTTGCGAACGATGCGGCGCGCCGGCCGAAAAACGTAGCGTTAAGCAATGGCTTCTTAAAATAACCGCCTATGCCGACCGGCTTATTGAAGATTTGGATAAAGTAGATTATTTGGAAAAAATAAAAACCCAGCAAATTAATTGGATTGGCAGAAGCTATGGAACGAATGCCGATTTTAAAATTAAATCAAGCGACAAAAAAATAACCGTTTTTACGACTCGGATTGACACTATTTTCGGTGTGACGGCCCTAATTTTGGCTCCGGAAAACAAAATATTGAAGGAATTGAAAGAAAAGATAACCAATTGGCCGGAAGTGGAAAACTACATAAATGAATCGGTAAAAAAATCGGACATTGAAAGAACCAATGAACAAAAGGAGCGGGCGGGCGTTGAAGCTAAGGGCATAAAAGTTATCAATCCTTTGAGCCGGGAAGAAGTTTCTGTTTGGGTTGCCGATTATGTCGTCGCCACTTATGGCGGGGGAGCGGTAATGATGGTTCCGGCTCATGACAAGCGCGATTGGGATTTTGCCAGGAATTACGGCATAGCCATCAAAGAAGTCGTTAGCGGAGGCGATATATCAAAAGAGCCGCATGTTGAATACGGGCGCATTATTAATTCCAAAGAGTTTGACGGCCTTAGTTCTCAAGAGGCGATTGAAAAAATAACTCAATGGTTGGGTGATAATAATTTAGGCGGTAAAACCATTAATTATAAATTGCGGGATTGGATATTTTCCCGCCAGCATTATTGGGGCGAACCTATTCCAATAATTCACTGCGAAAAATGCGGGGCCGTTCCCGTTCCGGAAAGCGATTTGCCGGTTGAATTGCCCTATGTCAAAAAATATCAGCCAACGGGTACGGGAGAATCGCCATTGGCGGCGATTAAAGAATGGGTGAACGTTAAATGCCCGAATTGCCAGGGGCAGGCAAAACGCGAAACCGATACAATGCCAAATTGGGCCGGGTCTTCTTGGTATTTTTTGCGTTATATTGACCCCAAAAATAACAATATTTTTGCCGACAGCGAAAAATTAAAATATTGGCTGATGGTGGATTTATATAACGGAGGAATGGAACATACTACTCTCCATCTTTTATATTCCCGCTTTTGGCACAAATTTTTATATGATCTGAAACTGGTTCCAACTCCGGAGCCATATGCCAGGCGGCGATCGCATGGCATGGTTTTGGCGGAAGACAACCAAAAAATGAGCAAAAGCCGCGGTAATGTTCTCAACCCCGATGATATTATTGAGACCTATGGCGCCGATTCTTTGAGAATTTATGAGATGTTTATGGGTCCTTTTGACCAAGCGATAAACTGGAATACTAATGGACTTATCGGCTGTCGCAGGTTTTTAGACCGAGTTTGGAGCGTCTTTAACCGGCCGGAAAAATTCGGTTCAACGGATAAAAATGCCGAAATTAAGGTCAATCAATTGATAAAACGAATTAGTGAAGATTTGGAAGCAATGAAATTTAATACCGCTATCTCCGCTTTTATGGAGTTTATAAACTTCTGGTTAGAAGAAGGCAGGACTCTTTCTAAAAAGGATGCCGAAACATTCTTAAAGTTGATGGCTCCTTCCGCTCCGCACATCTGCGAGGAAATTTGGAACGGACTGGGAAATAAAACGTCAATTCATTTGGAATCGTGGCCGGAATATGTTCCCGCGCTTACCGAAGAAGGGGAATATGATTTGATTATTCAAATCAATGGCAAAATGCGCGACAAAATAAAAGTCTCAAAAAAGTTAGAACGTCCGGAAATTGAAAAGTTAGTGATAACTCGCGATGCCGTAAAGAAATACACGGATGGCAAAGAAGTCAAAAAAATAATCTTTGTGCCAAACCGCCTTATAAACATTGTTGTCTCTTAGTTATTTTTTAACTCATATCGCATTTTTATTGCCGTATCTAGCCAATTTAGCGGTTAAATATTTCCGAGTTTGTTATAAATGCTATAGCACGCATAATAAACTATAATAAAATCATTTAATAAAAAATAAAATATGAGAAAGAGCATAATTGGTAAAGATTTATTAAAATACTTGGCTTTAGGCGGACTAGTGACTATGGCTATGCTTTCTCCCGTAGGCGGGCCTAAAATAGCCAAAACTCTTTTAAAACCATTGGGTTATAAGCTTAAACAGCTTAAAAATAACGCTCATTATCTAAGAAAACGGGGACTGATTGAGTTTGTTAAAGAAAATAACAATGAAGTCGTAGTTAGAATCACGGATGGCGGGAGGAAATATCTAAAAACATTTGATATAGACAATATGGCCTTGAACAGGCCCGAGCGCTGGGATGGAAATTGGCGGCTGGTGGTTTTTGATGTTCCGGAAAAACACAAAAAAGCGCGCGAAGCGCTAAGGAGGAAATTGAAAGATTTGGATTTTATTCGGTTTCAGGATAGCGCGTGGGTAACACCATACCCCTGCGATGACGAGATAAGATTTTTGAGAGAGATTTTTAATATTTCTTTTAATGTTGATGTTTTTACGATAGGCGATTTGAAACATCACGAGATTAAACTGAAAAAATACTTTAACCTCACTTGAAAGAGGAGTGGCTCGGAAATTAGCCATGGTAGCCATCTCCCGGACGATTTATGGCGGTCGAAAAATCATAGACCAATCAAAAACGGTGAATATTTATCAGTTTGATTATCAAAATCAAAACTTGTTTTAAGTTGTCGCGCGCTTGCCGCGCGATGAACGAAAATTACGTCAAAACTTGAAAAATAAAACATAAATTTTTCTTCTGTTTGTTATAAATGCTATAGCACGGATAACAAACTTGGGAGTGAAAATCAAATAAAATATGAGTGGCAATATAGATGTCCGACACCCAATGAGGGGATGTCGGACATCTATATTTAACCGGACATTTATATTTAAAAAACTAGAGATATTTAATGCCCGTAATTTTTACATGTCGATGTCGGACATCGATGTCGGACATCTAAGTCCGACATCGATAACTTAGTGATGTGTTTGTTATAAATGCTATAGCATTTATAACAAACACGGGAGAGTAGATATGCGGTTTATGTGGAGCAAAGGCTATGGTTGAGCGCGGGTGTCGCGGGTACGATCGCAGGCATCGCGGGTACGATCGCGGGTGCGAATATATCAGCCGATAGATTTCCGGCATCTATTGATGTGTCTGGCCGGCAAGTTCGTATATGGCGGGTGAGTATAAACAGGTCGGTTAAAAACAAATAAAATGAAAATTGAAGCATGTAAAGACAATTGATAAGAATAAAAAACCGTATATCGCGGAGTTTTGGCTTTGTATAAACAAAAGAGTGAAATACTCACAATTCAGTCTTTCCGCTTATTCCACCCCTGCCTTGGCGGGGGTGGAATTTAGTCTTGTTTATAGCCAAAAATAGGTTCTCGATTTGATATAATACTAGCAATGCTCTGATATCAGATCAAGGTTGATTGGATATCAGAGCAAGAATAAATTTGTGCTTAATTTACCCGAAGAAATAAAAAATACCAAACAGAATCCGCGATATATTCCGCTCGCCGAAGCCGGGGAAATTTTGGGCACTTCGCGCGACTACCTGAACGTGCTCGTCAGGCGCGGAAAACTCCGCGCCGTTAAACTTGGCCGCAATTGGTTCACAACAAGCGAGTGGCTTTCGGAATATCAGTCGCCCGCGAGCAAATTGGAGCAGGCGGAAAAGGCCGAGCTGGCATTTTTGCGCGACGCGTCGCTGGCGGAAAGATTGGAGCGCGTAGAATCCCGGTTCGAAAATATTCAAAATTTCAGGGACAGGGAAATTTCCAAAAAAGTTTCAACCAGTGTTTCTTCTCAAGAAATTCAACTGCCTTCGCGCCGTCTGGCTCCCGATGAGAAAACCAAAATTCTTGAAGCCGTAAAAGAGCGCATTAAAACAACGGACTCCAATCAATTCCAAAACGCTTCAAAAAAACTGGGAATTTATAAATCTCTGAAGAGCTGGTCAACCGCCAAGTTGTCTCTGGCTTCCGGTTTTACCGCGCTGGCTTTTATTATTTCTTTTTGTATTGCCTCCGGATTAATTTCATTTTCTGATTTTAACAATCAAGCCCTCAAATACTCCCGCCAAGCGGGACAAGCCAATATATTCTCCAATGTATTTAAAAACTTTCCCAATGATATTCCTCAATTCTCCGATTGGCTCGCCGAAGGAATCAATAAATCTTTTTCAATTTTCAGCCCTTCCCAAACGGATCTGACAATCGATGAACTGAAATCCGGCAAATCCAAAATCGCAATTGAAAAAGAATCCCAATCTTCAATCGACACACTGGCGCAAGCCGAGGCACTTGATTCTTTTGCCGTAGAAGATGTTGAAAGCTCGGTTTCTAACATTGGTGGCGCAAGCGGTCAAACAGTCTCCATTTCCGGCAGTAACTTTTCTCTGTTGGAGAATCGCCTGTCTTTGGTTGAATTATCCCTGCAAGAACAATCTGAATTTCTTAATTCCGAACTCTCTTTACAGAAAAAAACCATTCTCGGCACTTTAGAAACTCTTTTCGGCATCGCCAAACTTGTTCCCACTCATCCCATCTCCACAGTCGTCGTCCAAGGCCAGCCGGCCACTTTAACGACATACTCCGTTGCTCCTCAAGTAAATTCAGGTTTTGACCGCCTTTCCGCCACTTATTTCTCTGTGGCAAACGACGCCACTATCAATGGTTCCCTCACCGTCAAATCGGGAGGCAGTTTCAATACACTTTCGGTCTCCGGAAACACCAGTTTGAGTAATCTTACTGTCAGTACAAGCCTTTTGCCGCCGCGCATGACTACCGCGCAAAAAAACAGCATCGTGTCTCCGGCCGCCGGCTTAATACTTTTCGACACCGATCTGACCAAGCTTAATGTGTATAACGGCACTGTATGGAAAAATGTCGGCAATCCGGAAATCGGCAGTGATGTTCCCGGCGGAACTTCCGGTTCGGTTCTTTATGTCGATTCCAGCGGTTTTCTGGCGCAGGATAACGCCAACTTTTTTTGGGACGCTTCGCTTCATAGTTTAGGTATCGGAACGAGCACCCCCAATGCCACCGCCATACTTGATTTAACTTCCACCAGTACAGGCCTTTTGCCGCCACGCATGACTACCGCGCAAAAAAACAGCATCGTGTCTCCGGCCAGCGGTCTGATGCTTTTCGATACCGATCTGACCAAGCTTAATGTTTACAACGGCACGGTATGGAAAAATGTCGGCAATCCGGAAATCGGCAGTGATGTTACCGGCGGAACTTCCGGTTCGGTTCTTTATGTCGATTCCAGCGGTTTTCTGGCGCAGGATAACGCCAACTTTTTTTGGGATGAGTCACTTCATAATTTAGGTATCGGCACTACAACGCCAACCGCGAAACTTTCTGTTCAAGGCGATTCTTATCTTTACGGCAATCTTACTGTTACGGGAAGCGGGGGCATTGATTCCAACCTTACCGTTACCGGCCAAGTATTTTTAGCTGATGGCACGGCGGCCGCGCCTTCCCTCACTTTTTTCAATGATGTCAATCTTGGTCTTTTTAAAGCCGGCGCTGATATTCTCGGTTTTACCACTAACGGTTCTGAAAAAATGCGGATTGACGCTTCGGGCAATATCGGCATCGGCACCACTACAACAAGTTACGCCCAAGTAAATATTGGAAATAACCTCGCGGTCTTGGGTACCGCATCTTCGTCTTTCAACGGCATTGTCCAGTTTAACGGCACGCCTTTCGGAACCAATATAAATCAAGGCACGATTTATCTTAACCCGATATCAGCCGGCACCAACAACGTAATTTTTGGCGTGGCTGTTGGCGGAACGGAACAAGTCCGAATTGACGCCGAAGGCGACGTCCAAATCGTCGGGCTTTTCAATTCCACCAACACCTCCGGCACTAATGATTTTTTCGGACATTTTAATATAAGGGGCAATACCACTTTGGGTTCGGATACCTCCGATACAGTTACCTTTGCAGGCCGTGTTAATTCCGACATCGTTCCTTCCGCCGATATGAATTATAATCTCGGCACGCCGAGTTTAAGATTTAATAAAATTTATGCCGGCGAATTTGTCGCCACTTCAACCACCGTCGGCGGCACCGCTTCCTCAACTTTTATTATAAACACCGGCAATCTCACCAATGACACCGAAGATTCTTCCCTGCAATTCTCAAGAGGAACCGTTTCTCCCAACGCTATTCTCAAATGGGATTCAGTCAACCAGCAGTTCAACCTCAACCTTCCGCTTAATCTGCAGGGCACGCTGCTTGGCAATGGCACGGCTTCATCGTCTTTTGCCGGACCCGTCTGGTTCACCGGCGCTTCCCAAGGCACGGCCACTTCCAGCGCCGTGGTCTATATCAATCCCTCATCCGGCCCCGCCAACTTCAATCTTTTTGATATCGCGGTTAATGGAGTTGAAAGAATGAGGGTTGACGCCGAAGGCGACACTTCTATCTGGGGTTCGTTAGGGGTTGAAAATGGGATTTATGACTTATCTCAAGACACTTTGACAATCGACGATAATCTTCAAATCAACGGGAGCGGCGGAATAAAAGACAGCGGAGGAATTTCAAGGATAACTCTGGGTTTAACCAACGCCATTATCGGCAATCTCACCACCAGCCTGAATCTCGGAGTGGCCACAACGACCGTTACGGGCAATGCTTTGACCGTCCAAGGCAATTCCTATCTTTACGGCGATCTTGTGGTTACCGGCAACGCTAATTTAGCCAGCGCTTCCACCACCAACTTTTCGGTCTCCGGCAATCTCTGGACCAACGGCGTCCTGCTGTTGGCCGACGGCTTGTCGGGCACCCCCTCGCTTTCTTTTTCAAGCGACCCCGATACCGGAATCTTCAGGGTAGGCGACAACAAAATCGGTTTTTCAACCGGCGGCACGAACCGGCTGACCATTGATTCAACCGGCAGAGTCGCCATCGGCGTAATGACGGTTACCGACGCTCAAGCAATGTTAGATGTCGGCACCAGCGACACTTACAACAACACCATTGTTGATGAGGCGATAATAAGGCACAACACAACCGGCACGGCCGGCAATGGCTTGGGAGCGGGCTTGGCTTTTTGGGGACAAGCCGAAAACGGAACCAATCAGCAGTTGGGGCGAATTTCCGGAGTGGTTGAACAGGCCTCAACCACAGTCGGCTTTGGTTCGTATCTTTCTTTCTGGACCAAATCCGGCACCGACCTGCAAGAAAAAATGCGCCTTACTTCAACCGGCGCCTTGGCTTTGGCAACGACAACAATTCCGTTGGGATACGGCGTCAACATCGCCACTTCAACATATATCTACGGCAATTTAACCGTGTCGGGAAATTCTCTTTTCACCAACGCCAATATAACAAACGCATCTTCAACCTACCTCACCGTCTCCGACACTTCTTGGATTAACTTATTGAATGTTACGAATACTACAGGAACTTCAACTATCACAGGAGGGCTTACTGTCGGAAACAACGCCGCTTTATCCGTTGACAGAACCGCCCCAGCGAATAGTTTGTTTATTAAAGCAAATGGCAACGTCGGCATCGGGACGGCGTCACCGGGGTATAAGTTAGATGTTGCGGGAACCGTAAAAGCTTCAACGCAAATTATTGCATCACAAGGAATAAACGGCACTCCTTATTTATTTGTTAATCCTGATACAGCAGGGTTTAGTTTTTTAAATTCTATTGGTAGCGCGTGGTTTTTAAAAATAGATGGAACCAGCGGCAACGTCGGCATCGGGACGATCGTTCCTGGTTACAAATTAGATGTTAACGGTATTGGCTCTTTTGCTGACTACGCGAGAGCTTCATATTTCACCGCCACATCAACATCTATGTATTCCACCTTCCCCAACGCTTCAACTACATACCTCACTGTTGGTTCAAATATCTTTCTTCCGAATAGCGTCATCACCAACGCCAATCTTGCGAACAGTTCGCTCACAGTAAATGGCACGGCTATTTCGTTGGGCGGTTCGGGAACCGTTACCGCCGCGGCCGAAACTCTTACGGGGACAGCACTTAATTCAACGGTAGTTTCTTCTTCTCTTACATCTCTTGGAACGATAACCAATCTGGTCGCCACCAACGCCACGACAACGGCATTTAATGTCAACGGAACGATTACTAGCCAAACCGGAGTTTTAAACTCCAATATCGCCGACTCCGCGACGGGCGTCGGATTTCTCCTGTCCACCAATAATAGCTTATCCACTCAGGGCGCCAAACTCCTGTCTTTACAAAACGCCAGCTCGGAAAAATTCTATATTGACAAAGACGGCAATCTCTACACGGCCGGCACCATCCTTTCCGGCAACGGCACGGGCATACTAATGATTAACAAATCCGGTGGCACGGTCGCTAAGCGCAGTTTAGTCGTCATTGACACCACCACCAATTCCGCCTTTGCCACCACCACCACCGCCTACGCCAAATCCAGCTTTGGCGTGATTACCGGCGTCGGGCTTGGGGTAACCTACGACGCCAACGGCGACGGCATCTGTAATGCCGAAGATGTCTGCATGGTGGCGGTTGGCGGCGAAGTGGAAGTTCTTTTGACCAACGCCTCTACCGCGGTTAAAGGCGACTATATTTATACCTCGGCCACGGCCGGTTCGGGCGTGGCCAGCGCCAAGCAGTTTGACGGCTTGATCGGCATCGTCAGCAATACTGCCGGCTCGGCTTCCGGCTACGGCAAGATGATTTTCAAAGTCCAGCCCCAGGTCTCCGGCTCGCAGTTTTTGACTAAAGAAGACACGGCTTTGGCCGATGGCGGTTATGTGGAGATAGTCCATAACCAAAGCACTAATGATGTGATAAGCAACGGGTGGGTTTACAACACTACCACGGCTAAATGGGAACAGATTGATAATAATACTGGCCCCACTGGCGGGACAATAACATATACCGACTCTGATGGCTTGAATGCGAGCACAACACCATATAGTGATGGCTATACAGTTCATACATTTACCGCGACCGGAACATCTACTCTTACATTTCCATCAAATTTCGCCAGCAGTAGCATTCAAGTTTTGGTTGTTGCGGGTGGTGCGGGTGGCGGCGCAACTGGCGGTGGAGGAGGTGCTGGAGGTTATCAATATAACGCTTCATTAGCAGTCACTCCCCAAGCATATTCCGTAGTGGTTGGAGGGGGAGGAAACGGCTCTACTAATGTTTCTGTTAAGGGCTCTAACGGTAGTAATTCTACTTTTTCAACTATAACTGCCACTGGTGGTGGTGGTGGAGGTTCCAATGACATTGATACTGGTAATGGGGCTAATGGCGGTAGCGGCGGCGGCGCGGCTTCAAGAGGACCTGCCGGTTCTGGGGGGACAGGAAGTCAGGGATATAATGGAGGAAATGGG
>JBDRMC010000014.1:0-17672 GCA_043812515.1 Patescibacteria group bacterium
GATGTCTATTAAACGCTTGTGAACTCGCATTTCATATTGGTCGCGGCTGTTTTTGTGAACGAAAGTGGAAGAATTGACCGTATATTTTCTTGTTTCGGTCGGCAAAGGAATCGGGCCGACAACTTCAGCTCCCTGCCGCTGCGCCGTTTCCACAATCTGACGAGCCGAAGAATCGATGATTTTATTATCATACGCCCGAATTCTAATCCTGATTCTTTGTTTTACTTCTTCTTTTTTCTTAAACATACTTATATTAAAGAGCGAGTTCTCGGCGGTTATTTGGAGATTTTAGTTACAACTCCCGCCCCGACCGTTTTGCCGCCTTCTCTGATGGCAAATCTTTGCTGTTCCTCCAGTGCCACCGGCGCAATCAGTTTGACGTTAAATTTAACCGTGTCGCCCGGCATAACCATTTCCACTCCCGGAGCCAAGGTCACCTCGCCAGTAACATCGGTGGTTCGGATATAAAACTGCGGTTTGTAGTTGGAAAAGAATGGGGTGTGGCGACCGCCTTCTTCTTTTGTAAGAATATACACTTCGGATTCAAATTCGGAATGCGGAGTAACCGAACCGGGCTTGGCCAATACCTGGCCGCGCTCGACTTCCTCTTTTTTAAGACCCCTTAAGAGAATTCCGGCATTATCACCGGCCCGAGCTTCGTCAAGCGATTTATTGAACATTTCAACACCTGTAATAATTGTTTTTTGAGTTGGTTTCAAACCGATAACTTCAACTTCTTCATTAAGTTTGGCAACGCCTCTTTCAACGCGGCCGGTAACTACCGTGCCGCGGCCTTCAATTGAGAAAATATCTTCAATCGGCATCAAGAACGGCATATCGGTTTGGCGAACCGGGTCGGGGATGTAATCATCAAGAGCTTTTACAAGTTCCAAAATCGGCTTGGCAGCTTCCTCGTCGGGAGATTTGACCACAAGAGCTTTCAAGGCCGAACCGCGGATAACTGGTGTTTTGTCGCCTTCGTAGTGATATTTTGTCAAAAGTTCGCGGATTTCGGCTTCAACCAAATCAATCATTTCCGGGTCGGTAACCTGGTCAACTTTATTCAAAAAAACAACAATTTTAGGAACGCCCACCTGATAGGCCAAAAGAATGTGTTCTCGAGTTTGAGGCATCGGGCCGTCGGTCGCGGCAACAACCAAAATCGCGCCATCCATTTGAGCCGCGCCGGTAATCATGTTCTTGATGTAGTCGGCGTGTCCCGGAGCGTCTATGTGCGCATAGTGCCGTTTTTCGGATTCATATTCCGAATGGTGAAGCTGAATCGTAATCCCGCGCGCCTTTTCTTCCGGCGCCTTGTCAATATCGTCAACCGATTCTTCTTTTTTCGCCAAACCCTTCATATGAAGGATATGGGTGATAGCCGCCGTTAAGGTTGTTTTGCCATGGTCAACATGGCCGATGGTGCCGACATTAACGTGAGGTTTTGTTCTTTCAAACTTTTCTGCCATATTTTTTATTTATTTATATTTAATTTATTAATAAAAACCTTCGGCTCGCTAAGCTTAATTAATTTAACACATCCTCCAGATTTTAGTCAATACTTGTCATTTCGTCCAACCCCAAATCATCAAGAGTAACGTCATCGATAGCCTCTAAATCGGCGAAATCAATTGCCTCGCCTATGGGATTGGCCGGAATGATTTCGACGGGCTTACTATCGATTTTTGGAACCAATAGTTTTTCATATTCGGCTATAGTCAGAACGACGCCGATGGGTTTTCCGTCTTCAATCAAAAGGCATTTACCCCCTTCCTCCAACATTTTTTTAATAGCGTTATACATATTTTTATTTTTTTCCTTCCATGATCTGTAGAGCTACATTCTCCGACACTTCGGCGTAATGGTCAAATTCCATCGTGTAGTTGGCGCGGCCTTGGCTCATTGAACGCAGTTTCGTCGCATAACCGAACATTTCCGAAAGCGGTACTGTGGCGTCAATAACTTTAAGCATCGCCCGCTCCGACATGTGTTATATTTTGCCGCGCTTGGAATTCAGGTCGCCGGTAATATCGCCAAAAAACTGCTCGGGCACGACCACCTCAACTTTCATAACCGGTTCAAGCAGAATCACGTTGGCGCGGCGCACAGCTTCCTGTAAAGCCATTGAAGCGGCGATTTTGAAAGCGGCTTCCGAAGAGTCGACATCGTGGAACGAACCGTCATAAAGCGCGACTTTCATGTCAACCAGAGGAAAACCGGCTTTGACGCCTTTTTCCATCGCTTCAATTATACCTTTTTCAACCGCCGGAATAAATTCATGAGGAATGGCGCCGCCCTTGATTTCATTTAGAAACTCAAAACCACTGGCGAGTTCTCCCGGTTCAACCCGCAACCAAACATGGCCATACTGGCCGCGGCCGCCGGATTGTCGGATGTATTTGCCTTCGGCTTCGGCGATTTTTTTGATGGTTTCTTTATACGCTACCTGCGGACGGCCGACATTGGCTCCGACATTGAATTCCCTTCTCATTCTGTCAACAATAATGTCAAGGTGAAGCTCGCCCATTCCGGAAATAATCGTTTCACCGGTCTCTTGATCCGTTTTAATTCTGAAAGTCGGGTCTTCGTCGGACAATCGTTTGAGAGCCATGCCCATTCTTTCCTGGTCGGCCTTGGTTTTTGGTTCAATTTTCTGGGCGATAACCGGTTCCGGAAAAACAATCTGCTCCAAAATTATAGGATGCTCTTCGTCGGACAGCGTGTCGCCGGTAGTGGTATTTTTCAAACCGACCGCCGCGCCGATTTCCCCTGCTCTGATTTCTTCAATCTCCTCCCTTTCATTGGCATGCATTAATAAAATTCTGCCGATGCGTTCTTTGGAATCCTTGGTGGAATTCAAAACATATGAGCCTTTGGAAAGCTTGCCGGAATAAACTCTAAAATAAGTAAGAGAGCCGACATAGGGGTCGGTTGCGATTTTAAAAGCCAGCGCGGAAAAAGGTTCGTTTTCATCCGGATGGCGGGCGATTTCTTCGCCGGTTCCCGGCGCTATTCCCATAGTCGGCGGCATTTCCAGAGGGTTGGGCAGATAATCAACAACGCCGTCAAGCATCAATTGAACGCCCTTGTTTTTCAAAGCCGAACCGCAAAAAACCGGAATTAATTTACCAGAGAGCACGGCTTTTCTCATCGCGGATTTTATTTCGCTTTTTGAAATCTCGTTCCCCTCCAAATATTTTCCCATCAGTTCATCGTTGGTCTCAACAACTTTTTCAATTAAATATTTTCTGGAATTTTTAGCTTCTTCTTTCAAATTTTCCGGAATTTCGGAAAGCTCTACTTTTTCTCCGTGTTCACCCAAAAATTTAACAAGTTTTTCTTCAATCAAATCAACAACGCCCTCGAATTTATCTTCGAGTCCGCTGGGAAAATTTACCGGAACGGCGTTCAAGGTGAGGCGCTCGCGGATTGATGCCAAACTTTTTTCAAAAGACGCGCCCATCCGGTCAAGTTTGTTTATAAAACAAATTCTCGGAACATTATATTTATCGGCCTGGCGCCAGACGGTTTCCGATTGCGGTTCAACGCCGGCCACGCCGTCAAAAACCACCACGGCTCCGTCCAAAACTCTCAGCGACCGCTGAACTTCAACGGTAAAGTCAATATGTCCCGGGGTGTCTATAATATTGATGCGGCATTCATTCCAAAAAGTGGTCGTGGCGGCGGCGGTGATGGTAATGCCGCGTTCTCTTTCCTGTTCCATCCAGTCCATAATGGCCGCGCCTTCATGCACTTCTCCGATTTTGTGGGAAATGCCCGTATAAAACAAAACGCGCTCGGAAACGGTTGTTTTTCCGGCGTCAATATGGGCGATGATGCCGATATTACGGACTTTTTCAATGGGGTAGTGCTTCTTTTCCATAATTCAATTTACCAAGAGAAGTGAGCAAAAGCCCTGTTGGCTTCCGCCATCCGGTGGGTATCCATTTTTTTCTTGATGGCCGAGCCTTCGTTGTTGGCCGCCAGCATAAATTCTTCGGCCAGTTTTTCCGCCATCGGTTTTCCTTTTTTCGCTTGAGCGGCGGCGATAATCCATCTGAAAGCCAGCTGGATTTTTCTTTCCTGCCTGACCGGCTGGGGAACTTGGTAATTGGCGCCGCCGACCCGTCGGGATTTAACTTCCAAAGCCGGAGTGACATTTTTTAGCGCCTTGTCAAAAAGCTCTATCGGGTCGCCTTTGGTTTTTTCTTTTATAATATCAAAAGCTCCGTAAACCACTTTTTGGGCCACGGATTTTTTGCCGTCGCGCATTATGTAATTTATAAATTTACCCACTAACGGGTTGCTGTATAAAGAATCGGAAACGTCAACTTTTTTTCTTTTTGTTTTTCGTCTCATTTTTTATTTGGGAGTTTTTGCTCCATATTTACTTCTCTGTTGTTTTCTGCCTTCAACACCGGAAAAATCCAAAATGCCGCGGACAATGTGGTATCGGACACCCGGAAGGTCTTTGACACGGCCGCCGCGGATAACCACGACGGAGTGTTCCTGCAAATTGTGGCCTTCGCCCGGAATGTAGGCGGCAACTTCTTTGCCGTTGGTAAGGCGGACTCTGGCGACTTTCCGCAAAGCCGAGTTCGGTTTTTTGGGAGTGGTGGTAAAAACTTTTACGCAAACTCCCCTCTTGAATGGAGACGCGGAATAAACCGGCTTGTTTGTCAGGGAGTTGAAATAGTATTGCAAAGCCGGAGATTTGGTTTTTCTCTTTTTCGGCTTTCTTGGTTTTTTTATCAGCTGATGAATTGTCGGCATACGCTGTAATCTAATATCGTTTTACGATTTTGTCAATAAATTGTATTATGTGTTCATGACATACAAACCTGTTGTTTTGGTGATACTCGACGGATATGGCCGCGGGCCGGAAAACGCGGTTAATGCTATTTTCAAAGCGAAAAAACCGACTATAGATTTTATTGAAAAAAATTTCCCGATGACCAATCTTCAGGCCTCCGGTATCGCCGTCGGCCTGCCTTGGGGCGAAGAAGGCAGTTCCGAAGTCGGCCATTTGAATCTGGGCGCCGGCCGGATTATCTATCAAAATCTTCCTCGCATCACTTTTGCCATTCGCGACGGTTCGTTTTTCAAGTTGCCGGCGCTCACCAAGCTGGCCGAGCATGTTAAAAAAAATAATTCATCCTTTCATATAATGGGACTTATCGGCGGTGGCAATGTCCATAGTTACATCGACCATCTTTACGGCGTTTTAGAGTTTGCTAAAAAAGAAAATATAACAAAAGTTTTTATCCACGCATTCACCGACGGCCGTGACTCGCCCCCGAAAGACGCTCTTGATTTTTACGGTAAAATTCAAAACCAGCTGAATGAAAATTATCCGTTCGCTAAAATCGCAAGCTTGATTGGCCGCCATTTCGCGATGGACCGCGACAACCACTGGGACAGAACTGAAAAGACCTACCAACTTTTAACCGAAAGCAAGGGCGAGGTTTTTGATAATGCTCAGGCCGCCATCAAATCCGATTACGATAAAAATATAACCGATGAATTTATTGAACCAAAAGTTCTGGTTAGTGAACCTATAAAAGAAAACGATGCGGTAATTTTCATTGATTTCAGGGAAGACAGCACCAGACAATTGTCACGAGCTTTCGTTGAGGAAAATTTCAGCGAGTTTTCGCGGAAAAAAATAAATAACCTGTATTTTGCTACGATGACCAGATATGAAAAAAATCTGCCTCTCAATGTTTTATTTGAACCAATAGAGATAAAAAACACGCTCGCGGAAACGGTTTCCAAAAGCGGGAAAAACCAAATTCATATCGCCGAAACAGAAAAATATGCCCACGTAACCTACTTTTTCAACGGCGGTGAAGAAGTCACATTCCCGAACGAAGAACGGGTTTTAATTCCGACAAAAAGAGACCATGATTTCGCCAATGACCCGGCAATGTCCGCGGGCGAAGTAACGGGAAAAATAATTGAAGCGATTGATTCAAAAAAATACGACTTGATTGTTGCCAATTACGCCAATGCCGACATGGTCGGGCATACGGGAAATTTTCAAGCTACGGTTTCGGCAGTTGAAATTTTAGACAGAGAAATCGGCCAGCTAATGCCCGAGGTTTTAAAAACCGGCGGCGTTTTAATAATCACTTCCGACCATGGCAACGCCGACGAAAAAATTAACTCGTTGACCGGCGCCCCCCAAACCGAACATTCCGCCAATCCGGTGCCGTTTTATTTGATAGGAAACGATTTCAAGCATGAAAAAGCACAGGAAAAAACCGAGGTGGAAAAGTTTGAAGTCGAGGGCATTTTGGCGGATGTCGCCCCAACAGTTTTGGAATTGTTTGGCTTGCCCCAGCCATCGGAAATGACCGGTAAAAGTTTGCTCAAATTGCTTGCCCAGTAGGCTACCGGGCTTGCCGGAGAGTGATTTTTATGGTATTTTATGATAGTTTTGCGCCTGTAGTGAAACGGATATCACGACTGCCTTCGAAGCAGTTATTGGGGGTTCGAATCCCTCCGGGCGCATAAAATATAATACGCGTCCATAGCTCAGTTGGTAGAGCTGCGCCCTCTTAAGGCGAAGGTCGGGGGTTCGAATCCCTCTGGACGCATAACGAATTTTTATAGAAATAAAAAACCCCCGAGCTTGATTGAGATGCTCGGGGGTACTGCGCCCGGGGGAGATGACAGCCCGGGGTTATGGGGCATGGCGGGGATTCGGAATTTCCGTAATCTCCATAACTTCCATGCCCGGGACTAACACATTCGGAACGCATCCGCGTTCCTTGTTCATTTTTCGCCGCAAAGCTCTTTCGCCTCGCCCCTCGTTTGAAGCGGTAGTATAAAATTTCTTCAACTCGCCACTATCTTTGACAAATATTGGAGACATTCCCATGAATCTTTTCTTTTTCATTTTCCCCTCCTTGAGAAGTAAAAAATAAAAAATTGATTATTAAGAACGCCCTTTTTAACTGTATAGACAGTATAGCATAAATTTAATAAAAAAGCAATAGCTGGCAAAAACAGCTAAAAAGTGATAAAATTGGGCATTACTTAATATAATGGAAGGGTACCAAAGCGGTCATAATGGCACCGACTCGAAATCGGTTGGGGGCGTAAGCCCCACGTGGGTTCGAATCCCACCCCTTCCGCTCCATATCATGGAAGAATTTAATTGGAAAATTGAAGAGCGGAATTTTACGCCCAAAACCACGGATTGGTTTTGGGCGTTGGGGATTTTCGCGTTCGCGCTTATTGTTTTTGCCATTTTACTGAAAAATTATCTATTGATCGTTATCGTCGGTCTGGCGGCATTTATCATTTACAGCAACAAAAATAAACTACCGGAAACAATCAATTTCCGCTTAAACGATAATGGGCTATATATAGAAGACAAATTCCATCCCTATGACAGTCTTGAATCTTTTTGGATTTTTATCGGCGAAAAACAGGAATTTGTCTTGCGCCGCAAAGAACGTTTCATTCCCCTTTTAACCGTGCCGTTTCATGAAAATGACGAATCGCAAATCAGAAAAATTTTAACCGAACATTTGGAGGAAAAAGAGGAACACGAATCGCTAATAGATTTATTGAGCAAAAAGTTTTTTTAGTATACTATATATGCCAAAAATGTCCTCGTAGCTCAACGGATAGAGCGCTTCCCTGCGAAGGAAGAGACTACAGGTTCAATTCCTGTCGAGGGCACAAATTTTATGGTATCTATTCTTGAAGCTGAAATTCAAAATATAAAATACTTCGGGCCGGCGGCGGCAAAAAAGTTCGCCAAGTTGAACATAAAAACAGTCGGCGACCTGCTCTATCATTTCCCTTTTCGTTACGACGATTTTTCAAGTTTTACGCCCGTTACCGAACTCCAGCTTAATTCGCAAGCCACAGTTCGCGGAACGATTTTAAGCGCCAAAAATATAAATATCTTCAGAAGGCATATGACCCTGACCGAAGCCGTTATTGAAGATGAAAGCGGCGCGATTAAATCGGTCTGGTTCAATCAGCCGTATCTTTTAAATCAGTTCAAGCCCGGCCGTCAGATCAATATTTCCGGCAAGGTTTCCCTGAATAAAAAACGGCTTTGTTTTTCTAATCCGGCTTACGAATTTACCGGCAAAGAACCGCTTCATACCGGCAGATTGGTGCCGGTTTATCCTGAAACGCACGGTCTTACTTCGCGCTGGCTCCGGCTGGGTATCAAGCCATTGCTTCGCTTCGCAAACCAAATTACCGACATTTTGCCCGATGAATTAAAAAAAATATACCGCTTGCCGAATTTGGAATATGCCTTGTCGCAAATTCATTTTCCCGAAACTTTGGAAAGGGCCGATTTGGCAAAACGGCGCTTCGCGTTTGAAGAACTTTTCATTCTCCAGCTTTTTATGGCGATGGAACGGTTGAAACTCCGGAAACAAGCGGCGCCGGCAATAAAATTCGACGAAGGAATGGCGAAAAAATTTGTTGCCTCGCTTTCTTTCAACTTAACCGATGACCAAAAAAAATCAGCATGGCAGATAATTCAGGACATCCAGCAATCTAGGCCGATGAACCGCCTTTTGGAAGGCAATGTTGGTAGCGGCAAAACCATTGTCGCCGCGATGGCGACTTATTTCGCCGCTTTGAATAATTATCAAACGGCGTTTATGGCACCGACTGAAATTTTGAGCCGCCAGCATTATGAAAAAATTTGGCCGCTTTTAAATAAATTCGGCATTAATGTCGGCCTCTTAACTTCTTCCGAAGCTAAACTTTCGGGAGATAAAATATCCAAAAAAGAATTCACCGGTAAAATAGCCACCGGAGAAATTTCAATTGTTATTGGAACTCATTCTCTAATTCAAAAAAATATCTGTTTCAAAAATTTGGCATTGGTTGTTATTGATGAACAGCATCGCTTCGGCGTCAATCAAAGAGCCGCATTGTTGGCGAATAAAAAATCGGAAATTCCTCACTTGCTTTCCATGTCGGCGACTCCGATCCCCAGAACGCTGGGGCTGACCATTTGGGGCGACCTTGATTTGTCCATTATCGAGGAAATGCCGAAAGGACGAAAAAATATCATCACCGAAATCGCGCCACCGTCGGAACGGGAACAGGTTTATAAATTCATAAAAAGCGAAATTAAAAAAGGACACCAAGCTTTTATCGTCTGCCCTCTTATAGAAGAATCGGAAACACTGGCGGTCAAAGCCGTAAAAAAAGAATTCGAGCGGTTACAAAAAGAAATCTTTCCGGAACTGAAAATCGGGCTCTTGCACGGCCGGCTCAAACCCAAAGAAAAAGAAAAAACGATGTCGGAATTCTTGGATAAAAATTTGGATATTTTGGTAACGACATCCGTCGTTGAAGTTGGAATCGACGTCCCCAATGCCACGGTAATGATGGTTGAAGGAGCCGACCGATTCGGCCTGGCATCTCTTTATCAATTCCGAGGCCGGGTGGGACGTGGCGAGCATCAGTCGTATTGTTTTCTTCTAACCGATTCGTCTTCGGAAAAAACCGGCGAACGGCTGAAGGCCGTTGAAACGGCGCAAAGCGGATTTGATTTGGCGGAGAAAGATTTGGAAATGAGGGGCCCCGGGGACTTTATCGGCGTCCGCCAATCGGGGTTGCCGGATTTGGCCATCGCCTCTCTGACCGACGCCAAACTTATCGAAGAAACCCGCGAAGCGGCAAAAAAGATATTGCGCGAAAGCCCGACCCTAAAAAATTACCCGCTTTTGGCGAGTAAAGTTTTGGAATTCCAGAACCGGATCCATTTTGAGTAAAAAGCGTCATTTCAATCAATTTTTCAAATATTCTTTAATTCGTTCCTGATTTTCATTTTCTTTATCACCCTTAAAATATATCTCAATAAATTCAACTTCTAAATCGGCACAATGAAAAGCATAAATTATCCTGATGCCACTTTTTATACCCCGTCCTTTTAAGGACTTACAGGCAAATTTTTTGATTTTGAAAAATTGCAGATTTTCGTCATTTCCCACATTTTCTATTTTGAAAATACCGTGTCTGTCAATTTTTTTACAATGAAAAAGATCTATATAATACTGCTTAACTACTTCCAAATCTTCGGAGAGAGACGGAAATTTTTTAATCAGCTTTTTAAAATCGCGCGTAAATTCGGCAGTTTCCCTATAATTCATCATCATATTGTCTTACGGAAAATTCCGGAGTCCTATAAAAAACCGCTTCATAACTAATCGGATACATATCTTTCGCCCCAATCCATGGTACATCTTTATGAGAATACTCCTTTATTTTATTAGCATTAAAATCTTTAAATCTTTCTATTTCGTCGTCAATTAATTCCTTCTCATGAGCGGAAAAAATGGATAAATCAGCTTTTCTGAGCGGTAAGTATTTTTTTTGATCATATTGAAAATATTTTTTAACAACGTGAACTAAATCATTATCTTGCTCCATTTGCTTAATAATTTCAGTAAAAGCTGCTGGAGTGGGCCCATAATGATTTTTAATATAAGTGGCACCAATAAGCTGTTCCTCATACTTCTCATAATAATCAAAGTCAATAAAATATAAAATTTTACAAATTACCGCCTCGCCAATGTTTGGTAATGCTCCAATTTTTTCCAAAATATACAGGAATGTTTCTTTAAGTTTTACAATATTTTCTTGAGGCACGGAGATTCGCATTTCTTGTTTTACTTTTTTTGGCATCGCTCGCTTTTCTAGCTCTATTTTAGGCGATAGGCTTTCTTTGCCCTGAACAAAATCATCAAAAACAATACCAAAAATATCCGCAAGTTTTTTTGCTTCGGTGATGGTCAAGTCCCGCTCGCTTTGTTCTATTTGAATATAAGTTGGTCGAGAAACGCCAATCTTGGATGCCAAAAACTCTTGTGTTAGATCGTGCTTCTTCCGCTGTTCTAAAATAAATTTACCAAGCATATTAGTATTCCCAGTTTAGCCAATGTAAAACTATTTGTCAAGTGGAATGTAAATAAGTTATACACAGTCATTACTCCTCCATAACCACCCCCCTTTTATTTCCTCACTTTGGGGGTGGACCAGAAGCCGAGATATTTGCCGAACGCCAAACGCGTTTGGGCGTCCAAGGCTGGAATAGAACCGAAAAAAATCATATTTATAGGAAACGCCACCCATTGAAGAACCATCAATATATAGCGGAAACGGCCGTAATACGGCGGTCGGGGCGGCAAAAGGTTTATGGCAATAATAGCGGTGAAAACCAATCCCACCATGGCCAGATTCATGGTCAAGCGGGTTATGTACGGCAGATTGTGGGAAAGAAGAGTTTCTGAAAATATACCTGTTCCGATTGCCGTCGGCAGCCAGCCCAAAAGAAAAATAATCAGCGAATTTGTCGCCAACGAATGCGCGCCTTCAATCATGTTGAAACCGAAATACCATTTTTTCAGTTTGGTTATTTTTTTATTTTTCAAAAATCCATACAGAAAATAAGCGTTATTTTCAATGCCGTAAGCCCAGCGGCGAATTTGCTTGTATTGATTTTTCAGAGTTTGCCAAAAAGTTTCGGCGACATTGGCATCCATGTACACCGGAAAAAATAACGGAACGGTTTTCCAATCTCCATCATAATGCAACAAGCACTGCCAAAATATTCTTGAATCTTCGCTGACTACATTGGTTTGCCAAAAACCAAGTTCAACCAGCGGCTTAAAACCGATTGATTGCGAAGAAAAAGTTATGAGCCGTTCGGGACGCGATTGCTGGATCATCTGCCAAAAAGTCGTGGAAAAAGCGAAAATTCTGGCGAAAGCCGGCGCGTGCCAGATATTGTTTATGAAAAGCGGAATGGGCTGAAACGATGAACGAAGCGGTTTCTCCGCGGTCAAATAACTATGAGATAGGCAATTAAAAAAATCCGGAAGGACTATCGTGTCCACATCAAAAACCGAAACAATAATTTTTTCGTAGGGAATTTTCAATTCATCAACAATCTTTTCTTTCGCTTCTTTAATGGCCCAAGTATCATTTGAACCTTTGCCGATTATTTCGCCCGGAATATTTGCCGGGTGTATTGTTATCAAAAATTTGAAAAATTTATCGCCAAATTCTTTTTCAATTGCCATTGCCGTATCCATCGCCGTCTGCCCTCCCCTTTCTTCAATCGCCAAAACCGTAATCATTTTATCCAACGGATAATTGATGCTTACCAAACTTAAAAAGCTGGCCCTGACAACTTCAAGCGACTCTTGATACATCGGCAAAATAACCAAGTGCCGCAAATCTTGCCATTGCAGTTTGCTTAATTCCTCGACCCAATTTCTTTTCAAATTGGCCTTCATCTTATTGAAAGACAATCGCATGTGAAGTGACAAAAAAATCGTTTTGAAAAGCCAATAAATATCAAAAGCGATAATAAAAATAGCCATCCAGAATGGCAGCAGCCATGATAACAAGACAATCAAAATAATCGTCGTCCAAGACAAAAAAGCGGGAAGAATTTCCAAAAGGCGGTAAATCCGCCTCTCTTTTTTATCGGTTATTTCCGAAGCGCGTCCTATTCCTAAATATTTTTTTTCATTCGTTTCCATTGAAATTTCTCGTAGATTATACCATAATACACCAACGGCCCTATCGTCTAGTGTTAAAGTGAACAGGTTTTTGACCCTACGGGTCACCACCCGAAGGGTGGCATCCTGGTAACGTCCTCTAAATATGTTCTACGTTTATGTACTAAAAAGTCAAAAACAGGATTGGAGATATATTGGTTCTTGCGCTGATTTAAGAAAAAGATTCTTAGAACATAACAAGGGAAAAGTAAAATCAACACAAGCCAGAAAGCCTTACGATTTGATATACTTTGAAGCATACAGAGACAAGACAGCCGCGTTAAAAAGAGAAATAGAGTTAAAGCGCAATAGTAGTAAAAAAGAAGAGTTGTTCAAGAGATTGTTTAAAAATTAAATACAGTTTATCGTTTGTGAGTTAAGATGAGCAGGTTTTTCACCCTACGAGTGACCACCCGTAGGGTGGCATCCTGGCGAGTGATTCCCCCATCTAATACGGCCCTATCGTCTAGTGGTTAGGACATCAGGTTTTCATCCTGGCAACGGGGGTTCGATTCCCCCTAGGGCTACAAATAATAAATACCGCCTTTATGGCGGTGTTTATTATTTATCGATTCCCTATTGGGGGAATCGAAGGGCGCGAGTAGAAAGCGAGCGAGCGAGCTTTCTGTGTGTAGCGCCCCGGCTGCGAGTCGGAGCGAGCAGGATTCCCCCCTAGGGCTACACACAATATGTGTGGGCTCTTTATTTATTTTATAATTAGATTTATATATAGAATATGCTAATCCTCGGAATAGAAACTTCGTGCGATGATACCGCGGCGGCGGTGGTGGAGGCGAAAGGCGGTTTCAAGAAACCGACTTTTTCGGTTTTGGCGAATACTTCATATTCACAGGTGGCTATCCACAAAAAATTCGGCGGCATAGTCCCCAATCTCGCTTCCCGCGCCCATCTCCAAAAAATTTTCCCGACAATCAAAGAAGCTTTAAGCGCGGCTAAAACCAAACTTGACGACATAGACCTGATTGCGGTAACCCGTGGCCCGGGACTGATGCCATCGCTTTTAATAGGCATCAACGCCGCCCGCGCTTTGGCTTATAGGTTCCGGAAACCTATAATCGGAGTAAATCATGGCTTATAGGTTCCGGAAACCTATAATCGGAGTAAATCATATTGAGGGGCATATTTACAGCAATTGGCTGGCAAATAAAAAAATAGAATTTCCGGCGCTTATTCTTACGGTTTCCGGCGGACACACGGAATTGGTTTTGATGTCCGCCAAAGGCGGATCCGCCTCTGGCGGAAAAAATTCAATACGATATAAAATAATCGGCCGGACGCTGGACGACGCCGCCGGCGAAGCGTTTGATAAAGCCGCGCGGCTTTTGGGGCTCGGATTTCCTGGCGGCCCCGCCATCGCTGCTGAAGCGGAAAAATTGTCCCCCTTCGGGGAATCCCCCGCAGGGGGAAAAATTTCTTTACCTCGTCCGATGATAAATTCCAAAGATTTTAATTTCAGTTTTTCGGGTCTCAAAACCGCGGTGCTATATTTATACAGCGATTTGATAAAAAAATATTTACCCGAGGAAATCAAACCGGCATTTGCCGCCGAAGTGCAAGATGCTATTGTTGATGTTTTAACTTCAAAAACAATCAAAGCCGTTGAAAAATTCAACCCGAAAACAATAATGGTCGCCGGTGGCGTATCGGCTAATAAAAAATTGCGCGAAACGATGGCCGAAAAAGCCGCGCCGTACGGAATTCCGCTGCTCATTCCCGATTTTGCCTATACTACAGACAATGCCGCCATGATTGCCGCCGCCGGTTATTTCAATTACTTGAAAAAGAAGCCCACCGCCAACGCATGGAAAAAATTGGAAGCAAATGCTAATCTTGAATTATGACCTCCGCAAAATTCGATTCTCCTTATAACCCGAAAGAAACTGAGGACGCTATATACGCGCTTTGGGAAAAAAGCGGCGCTTTTGCGCCAGAGGCGCATCAGCCTAGGGCTGATAATCCCAATTCTAAAAAAACTTTTTCCATTGTTATTCCCCCGCCGAACGTTACGGGCTCTTTGCACATGGGACACGCCTTAAACGCCACTATCCAGGATATTTTAATCCGCTACAAGCGAATGCTGGGTTTCAAGACCCTTTGGGCGCCGGGCACTGACCATGCCGGCATAGCAACCCAGAGCGTGGTTGAAAAAAAATTAAAAAAAGAAGGCAAGACGCGTTTCGACTTGGGGCGGGAAAAATTTGTTGAAGAAGTTTGGAAATGGAAAAAGGAATACGGCGATAAGATTTTTGAACAACTCAAAAAAATCGGCGCTTCCTGTGACTGGTCGCGCGCGCGTTTCACGATGGATAAAGACTACAGCGATGCAGTGCTTGAAGCGTTCATTCAATATTATAAAAAAGGCTGGATTTACAGAGGCGAGCGCGTCGTTAACTGGTGCCCGAGATGCAGGACGAGCCTGTCCGATTTGGAACTTGAATATAAAGAAGAAAAAACCAGCCTATGGTATCTAAAATATCCTCTGGTTGATAATAAAAAAGATTACATCATTGTCGCAACAACACGGCCGGAGACAATGCTTGGCGATACGGCGGTCGCGGTTAATCCCAAAGACGAGCGGTATAAAAATCTTATCGGGCAAAAAGCCGTTTTGCCTTTGACCGGCCGAGAAATTCCCATCATCGCCGATCGCTTAATCGATATTAATTTTGGCACCGGCGCGGTAAAAGTTACCCCGGCGCATAGTTTAGTAGACTGGCAAATCGGCCAAACGCATAAACTGCAAATGATTTCCGTTATTGACGAACGCGGCCGAATGAACGCCAACGCGCCCGAAGCTTACCGGGAACTTAAAGTTGAAGAAGCGCGAAAAAAAATTATTGATGATTTGACCGCCGCCGGTTTGGTTGAAAAAATTGAAGATTACACACATTCCGTCCCCAAATGCTATCGCTGCGATTCAACGGTAGAGCTTATCCCGTCAAAGCAGTGGTTTGTTAAAATGTCCGCCAGAGGCGGATCCGCCTCTGGCGGAGCTAGCTTGGCCAAGATGGCAATTAACGCCGTAAAGTTCGGAAAAATAAAATTCCATCCCAAGCGCCGGGAAAAAATTTACTTGGATTGGCTTAAAAATACCCGCGATTGGTGCATCTCGCGGCAAATTTGGTGGGGACACACTCTCCCTGTTTGGTTCTGTAAGAATCAAACAGGAATTTCTAATGACCAATTTCTAATTTCTAAAAAAATTGAAAATTTAAAATTGAAAATTGAAAATTCGGCGGCAGAGCAATTTGTCGTATCAACTACTCAACCAAAACAGTGCCCGTTCTGTAAAACTTGCTCGATGGTTCAATCTGACGACGTCTTTGACACCTGGTTTTCTTCCGCTCTTTGGCCATTCGCTATTTTCGGCTGGCCTAAAAAAACAAAAGATCTGGCGACATATTATCCGACGGATGTTTTAAGCACGGCGCGCGACATAATCAATTTGTGGGTGGCGCGAATGGTTTATTCCGGTTTGGCTTTAGTTAAAAAACCGCCCTTCAAAGACGTACTGATTCACGCGACTGTTATAACCAAAGGCGGACAAAGAATGTCCAAGTCGCTGGGTACGGGGGTTGACCCGATGGAACTTATCGAAAAATACGGCGCCGACGCCACGCGCTTCGGACTGGCGTGGCAAATTTCCGACGCCCAGGATATGCGCTTCGGGGAAGAAGATATTCTGGCAGGCAAGAAATTCTGCAATAAAATATGGAACGCTTCCCGATTTGCATTAATGCAAATCGGGAATGACAAATTACAAATTTCAAATGTCAAACCAAAAACAGCGGCGGATAAAAAGATTCTTTTGGGAATTAAAAAATTAAAAAAAGATGTTGAAACAGCGATAAATAAATATGAGTTGGGAAAAGCTCTTCATCTTCTTTACGAATTTTTCTGGCACAAATACGCCGATATATACATAGAAACGGCGAAAAAACAGCTTGCCGGCAAAAAAACAAAAGCCAATACTCAAAAAATGCTTCTGA
Source organism: Patescibacteria group bacterium (assembly GCA_043812515.1). GTDB lineage: Bacteria > Patescibacteriota > Minisyncoccia > UBA10092 > UBA10092 > UBA10092. The sequence goes on from JBDRMC010000014.1 coordinate 16,568, forward strand.
AAGTTCACACCGACTTGTTAAAATTGCTTCATCCGTTTTTGCCGTTTGTTACCGAAGAAATTTGGGCGACATTCGGGAAATTAAACGGTTCAAAAAAATTACTTATAATTGAGGATTGGCCGGATTAATTCATGTTTTCCCAATTACTTTCTCTAATACCGCTGGTGGTTTTGGCGATTTTACCGAGCTTGATTTGGCTGTTTTTTTACTTGAAAGAAGACCCCCATCCGGAGCCCCGCTTGTGGCTGATTATTATGTTCATTATGGGGGTAGCCTTGGCGCCCATTGTTATTTTTGCGGAAATGGCTTTTGGCAAGGCGCTTAACTTTTTGGCAATCATTCCCTTTGGAGGCGGAATGTTAATGTTCGTAATCGCCCCTCTGGTTGAAGAAGCAGCAAAATACGGGGCGGTTCATTTGTCGCTCAACAAAAATCCGGTTTTGGACGAGCCGGTTGACTGTATGATTTACATTATTGTGGCGGCTTTGGGTTTCGCGGCAATTGAAAATATTTTTGCCATATTTTCCTTTATTTCAGTCGGCGCTCCGGGATATTTCAGCGACGCTTTCAATTTTATGTCGATGAGATTTATCAGCGCTGTGGCCTTGCACGGTTTGGCTTCCGGAATTATGGGATATTTTTTCGCCAGATTTTATTTTATAAAAAGAAATCCCCTTCTTATCGTTTGGGGGATATTTTTGGCTTCTCTTTTGCACGGAATATACAATTTTTTGCTGTTCAAAGACGGCCAGTATATGTCTTTGATTCTTACGGGAGGGCTTTTGCTTGCCGCCGCCGCCCTGGTGATGTTTTTATTCAACCGTCTGAAATATCACACAACTTATCAACAAGTTGCCGTTGACAACATGGAAAAATAAAAGTATCATGGATTTAAATATATGTCTTTTTTGGAAAAATTAACCGGTCCTATAAGCAAGGGGCGAAATGAAAATAAAACTATGCCCAAACCAAAAATTGAGGAGGAACAACAAAAAGAGACCGATTGGGCACAGGGTGAAACTGAGGGGCAGCTTTCCGTTGATGTTTACCAGACGCCGGCCGATATTGTGATTAAATCAACAATTGCCGGAGTTAAGCCGGAAAA
>JBDRMC010000015.1:0-20239 GCA_043812515.1 Patescibacteria group bacterium
AAAAGAATATAAAGTCGGCGAAATTGTTATCGGCAAAGTCGTCAACATTCTTGATTTCGGCGCCATTGTAGAATTCGGCAAAGGAAGAGACGGAATGATTCACATTTCCGAACTGGCGAATCGCCGGGTGGAAAAAGTTACCGATGTCGTTAATATCGGCGACGAAGTGAAAGTTAAAATAAAAAGAATCGAGGGAGGAAAAATCAGCTTGTCCCTCAAAGACGCATTGTGAAATAGATAAAACGGTGTATAATACGCCTATATGACCACCATTACTATCCCCAAAAACTTGATAGGAGAGAAAGAATTAATTGTGATACCACGTAAAAAATACGAGGAATTTGTCAATTTGGAAAAATTACTTAACAATCGGTTAGCTGAAGAAAAAGGCATAGACAAGACAATTGCGGTGTATAAAAAAGAAAAAGCTCAAAATAAGCTTAAATTACTCAAATCTTTGGCGGATTTAAAATAAAAGATTTATGTTAATCCGCACTTCTTCAAGATTTAGAAAGGTCTTTAAGAGGTTGTCAAAACACATTAGAGACAAAGCTAAAGAAAAAGAAAATATTTTTAGAATTAATCCTTTTGATAGTCGTCTTGATACTCATAAACTTCACGGAAAATACAAAGAATATTGGGCGTTTACTGTTGATAGTCAATTTAGGATAATGTTTATTTTTGCAGAATCAGACATAATTGATTTCATCGATATTGGAACCCACGAAATATATAAATGATTTAGATTCTTCATGTGGATAAGTAGATTAAAACGCCCCCGCAATTGCGGGGGCGTTTTGTGTTATAATAAAACCAGCAAATAAAATCAATGCCAGAACCGATTCAAAAACAAACGGCCGCCCTTGAAGGGCGAGCCTCGCCCAATGAAATTGGGCGGGAAGATATCATTATAAGAACTATGAAAGGCGACTTGGGCGTCCCCATGCCGAAATTGCCTTCCGTTGAGACAAAGCCCCCAGCGCCCATTTCACCCATTTCCCAAGAAACGACATACAAAACGCCGCAAACACCCACAACTTTTGTCCCGCCGGCGGCGGCGCCGTCACCTGTGTCAAAAACGGAAATCTCAACGAAAAATAATATCGGCATGGGGACGACCAAACCGCCAATTTTAATTGTGCCGCCAAAAATAATACCGCCGAAAGAATTTCCGAAAATACCGGTAAAACCGCTGTACAGGGCGACACCGGCATGGCTCAAACTGGGAGGTATTGGACTAATAATTATCGGCATTGCGCTTTCCGGACTTTACGGCTATTGGAAAATTTTTATACAAAGCAAGCCGCCGGCAACATCCGTAAATCCTCCTGTTTCAACAACAACGCTTCCGACTTTGCCATTTACACCATCGGCAACGAGCACGGTTCCGACGGAATTTTTCAATAAGCTTCCCAATAAGTCGATAACAATTGACTTACCGGCCATAACGCCGACGGCGTTGGCACAAGCGCTGAAATCCGAAGCGAAAATCGTGGAAACCCGGGCTTCGGTCAAACAAATAAAACTGACTTGTAAAGGAGAACCGCTGACAACCGAAGAATTTTTGAGTTTGCTTTTAGTTTTTACTCCCAAAGATTTTCTCTTGAACTATGAGAATGAATTTGCTTTCGCTTTTTTCGCCCAAAAAGAGGGGGCTAGGCCGGTTTTGATTCTGAAAGCGAAAAATAAAGAGCTTGCCAAGGCTCAAATAGACGCTTGGGAAAAAACCACTTTAGCGAATGATATCTTGCCGCTATTTTTGAATGATTTGAAGCTGCCGCAATATTTGCCGTCGTTTCGAACGTATCTTTTTGTCAATCAACCGGTGCGATTCCTTAATATCGGCGCCGCGTACGCTTCGTTGAACTATGCTGTTTATAATAATTATTTAATTTTCACCACCTCCAGTGCCGGAATGTTTATTGTCTTACAAGATTTGACCGGCCAAGCCATCTCCCAAAGTTATCTGGAAAACCTAAACGCCTCCATCAACGAGTTTTTTAAATAAAAAAAATATGTTGGAACAAAAAACACTGGAAGAATTGAAACTCGCTTTGGAAAAAGAGCGGGATTTGCTTGTAGAAGAACTGGGAACCATCGCTACACCCGACCCGAATGTTAAAGGCGACTGGGATATTAAACATTCCGAATGGGGAGAGAACCAAATCACAAGCCAGGAAGAACTTGAAAGCGGGGAAAGCGTTAATGAAATTGATGAAGATATGAAAAACAAAGCTCTTTCCGACAGTTTGGAATTGCGATTGAGAGATGTTAATGACGCTTTGGAAAGAATGGGAGGGGGAATATACGGAATATGCGAGTTTTGTAAAAAAGAAATTCCTATTGAACGGCTAAAAGCCAACCCGGCGGCAAAAACCGATATAGAACATGCCGGCTAAGCTTTATTCGGCCGCTCTGCGCGGCATAAACGCGAAAATTGTGGAGGTCGAGTGCGATTTGGCACCCGGCCTTTTTAATTTCTCAATTGTCGGTTTGCCCGACGCCGCGGTAAAAGAATCAAAAGACCGCGTTTCGGCGGCATTGAAAAATTCCGGCGCTTCGCCGCCATCAAGGCGCAATAAAAGGGTAACCGTCAATCTGGCGCCGGCCGATTTGAAAAAAGAAGGCCCGGCTTACGATTTGCCCATCGCTTTGGGTTATCTTTTGGTTTCGGAACAAACTAAATTTGACGCGGAGAAAAAACTTTTTGCCGGAGAACTGGCCTTGGACGGCAATTTAAGGCCGATTGACGGCGTGCTTTCAATCGCCATTGAAGCAAAAAATCGCGGTTTCAAAACTTTATTCGTGCCTAAAGCCAACGCCGCCGAAGCGGCGTTGGTTGATAATCTTGAAATTATCGGCGCGAATAATTTAACTGAAATTTTGGATCATCTGGAAAATAAAAAACCAATAGCTCCTCATAAGAATGAGGAATTTGGCAAGGAATTAATGAAAAGCATCGAAGAAGAACCGGAAATTGATTTGGCATTGATTCGCGGACAGGAAAAAGCCAAACGGGTTTTGGAAATCGCCGCTAGCGGCGGACATAATATCATTTTTTCCGGCCCGCCGGGTTCGGGCAAAACTCTTCTGGCAAAGGCGCTGGCATCTATTTTACCAAAACTGAATCTTACAGAAGCAATTGAAGTGGCGAGAATTTGGAGCGCCGCCGGCCTTTTAAAAGAAGGCGTGGGATTTTTATCGCAAAGGCCGTTCCGAGCGCCGCATCACACGGCCTCGGGCGTGTCTTTGGTCGGCGGTGGCGCGTGGCCGCGGCCGGGAGAAATTTCCTTGGCGCACCGCGGCGTTCTTTTTCTTGACGAGTTCCCCGAATTTTCCCGCGACGTCTTGGAAAATTTAAGACAACCGCTCGAAGAAGGTCTTGTCACCATTTCCCGCGCCCAAGGCAGTTTAACTTTTCCGGCGCAGTTTCTTATGGTCGCTGCGATGAACCCCTGCCCCTGCGGTTACTTAAACGACACATTAAAAGAGTGCGTTTGCGCTCCGGGGCAGATTATAAAATACAAAAGAAAACTGTCGGGCCCGTTTTTGGACAGAATAGACCTCCATGTTGAAGCGCCGCGGCTGAAATATGAAGAAATGTCCAAAGAAAGCCATGGCGAATCCAGCAAAATTGTGCGAAACCGAGTTTCCAACACGAGAGAGATTCAATTGGCTCGTTTTAAAAATGAAAATATCTTAACCAATCGCGAAATGTCGATTCGCCACATTAAAAAATATTGCGCTTTAGATGAAACTGCGGAAAAAATGATGAAAAGCGCGGTCAGCTCAATGGGTTTCTCAACCAGAACTTATCATCGTCTTCTAAAAATTTCCCGCACCATCGCCGACTTGGATAATTGCGTCAACATAAAACCCCAGCACTTGGCCGAGGCTCTTCAATACAGACCGAGAGAGGAAGTGTAAAAAAGCTTAATAAAAAGTGTAAGTATTCAGACGATCGTCGTTATACTGACATTTTTGAAATTACTAGATTTTTATTTTTTAGTACCTTATAAGCGGGTTTTTGGCTCCGCGGACTTCGAAATGCAAGTGGCAGCCGGTTGAATTTCCGCTTCCCGGCTGATACGGATAACCGCCCATGTAAGCAATCACGTTGCCTTGATCAACATACTGACCAACCGCCACCAAGACGCTTTTTAGATGGGCATATCGAGTCACAACGCCATTCGGGTGAAGAATTATTATATTATTTCCATAACCGCCGTTAGCATAACGATTAATACTTTCTGTTGTGTAAGCCGCCGTTATAACTCCGGAAGCCGTGGCGTAAACGGGAATATTTTCATCAACACAGGCGCTACCCCTTGATATATCAACCGCGTTATACGCGTGAAGCACGCCGCGGTTGTATCCCGTTGTTGGAGAAATAAAATAGCCGTCGAGATACGGCCCGGCGGCATAGTACGGCAAGGCTGGTTTTGAAGCGACTACTGTCGGCTCCGGAGATACGGTTGCCGGATTTTGGTTTTGCAAAATTGAATCATTTCCGGTAATTAAAGGATCTCTGCCTTCATAAAAGACGCCCTCAAGGCCGATTTCCGGACCGGCGCTTATTTCAGCCGCCAAAACTACCGACACCGATTGCGAAGCCAAATTTTCTTTTGTGATAGCCTCCGGCGCCGATACAATTTCTGTTACTTCACCGCCAATAGTTTTTCCTCCATTAAAACTAACCGGGTCGCCAAAAAATGCGTCTGGACTGGCCAGATTTGCAAGAAGAATTATAGAAAAAACCGAAAATAAAGAAACCCCCAAGGGGAACTTTCTTCCTATCGTCAGAAATTGTCTTAAAATAGTAAAAATAAGCTTATTTCAAGCCTATCAGGATGGCCCAAAATGGTCAATAGACTTGTCCACATGTTATCATACTGCGAATATGAAAATTTTTGACGGATTAAACGACAAACAAATCGAGGCTGTAAAAGCGATAGACGGTCCCGTCTTGATTTTGGCCGGCGCCGGCAGCGGCAAGACAAAAACACTGACTCATCGCATCGCGCATCTTCTTTCGCAAGGCGTAAACCCAGAAAACATACTGGCCGTTACCTTCACCAATAAAGCCGCCGAGGAAATGAAAACCCGCGTTCAGCGGCTTCTCGGTTTAAACATCGCGAATTTATTCATCGGGACATTTCACTCTTTGGGCGCGAAAATTTTAAGAGAGGAAATAGAATGTTTGGGTTATAAAAAAACTTTCGCCATTTACGACGAGGACGATTCGCTCTCTTTGGCGAAGGACATAATAGGCGAAATGAATTTGTCCTGCGACAGGTTTAAGCCCGGTTCTTTTTTGAATTTGATTTCTAAAATTAAAAGCGAGCTGACAGACTCTGAATCTTTGGACGGCGGCGATTTTTATAAAAATCAATTCGCCAGTTTTTACAATATCTATAGCCGGCGATTGAAAGCGTCCAACGCGGTTGATTTTGACGATTTAATAACTTTGCCGGTAAAAATTTATGAATCGCGTCCGGAAATTTTGGAAAAATACCAGAATCAATATAAATATATTCTGGTTGACGAATACCAAGACACCAATCGCGCCCAGTATGTTTTGATAAACCTGTTGGCGCGAAAAAATAAAAATATTTTCGCTATCGGCGACCCGGACCAGGCGATTTACGGCTGGCGGCACGCGGATTTTAGAAATATTTTGAATTTTGAAAAGGACTATCCGGAGGCAAAGGTCGTAAAACTTGAACAGAATTACCGCTCCAGCCAGAATATTTTAAGCGCTGCTCATGAAATCATCAGTAAAAATGTTGAAAGAAAAGAAAAGACGCTATGGACCGAAAATCCGGCCGGCGCCATGCTGGAAGTCATTGAAACAAACAACGAAAGAGCGGAAGCCGAATTTATTTTAGACAAAATATTGGATTTGAATAAAACCGGATTAAGCCTTGATAAAATCGTCGTAATGTACCGGACAAACGCTCAATCGCGAGTCCTTGAAGAGGCCTGTCTTTACGCCAATCTGCCATATCGCGTCGTCGGTGCCGTGAAATTTTATCAAAGAAAAGAAATAAAAGATATTCTGGCGTATTTACGATTTATTCAAAACCAAAATGACGAAGTGAGTTTGAAAAGAATTGTTGGAATTTTGGGAAAAAGATTATTCACAAAATTTATGGAAGATTTTTCAGATTTCAAAAGTCAAACGGAAGGTTTGCCGCCGAAAGAACTTATTAAAACAGTCATTAAAAAAACCGGATATTACGATTATTTGGCTAAAAAATTTTCCGATTTTGGTCCCGACGGGGAATTGGAATCGGAATCAAGAATTAAAAACATCAAAGAACTTATCGGCTTGGCCGGCATACACGATAATCTTAGCAATTTTTTAACCGAGGTAACTTTAATGCAGCAAGAAAGAGATGCCGATAATTCCAAAAAATTAAATTTAATGACGCTTCACTCGGCCAAAGGGTTGGAATTTGACGCGGTGTTCATCGCCGGCGCCGAAGAAAATTTGATGCCGCATTCGCGCGCGGCATATTCGTTGGAAGAATTGGAAGAAGAGCGGCGGCTTTGCTACGTTGGAATGACGCGCGCGAAAAAATATTTGTGGCTTTTATTCGCCAAACAGCGTTTTTTGTGGGGTGAAAAAAAAGAAACTATTCCCTCGCGCTTTATAATGGAATTGCCCCAGCATTTGGTAAACTTCCGCTCTCTGGCGGACGGCTATAATTTATAGTCAATCTTTGTTATTATTAATAGCATGAAAATAAACAAGAAAGTCTTAATTTTTATTATTTTGGCAGCAACTGGATGTTTTATTTGGGGAATTTTTTATAAGTCGGCCGAACCGAAGCCGGAAACGAAATCCGAACAAGCGCCCGTCACATCCATCAATAAAACAAACGAGACTCCTCCTTTTTCTCAAGAGAAGCAAATTTACATGCCATCGGATGAAACGGTGCCGTTATTTTTCGAAAATGTTTACAAAACTGCCAAAACCGCGGAAACAAAACTGCAAAGCGGAATTGACGCGGTAACCCGGATCGTTCCCACCGCGCCTTCAAACGCTAAAATCGCCACTTCAACGCCAAACGAAATCATTCTTTCCCTGACAAATGACGAATTTCATTTTCTTTATCCCGACTCTTTTATCAAAAGCCTGATAGACGCTCAAGATGTTTTTGTAAAGAATATGGACATGTCTTATGAGCCCGTCCTAAAAATTGAGACCGATGCTCAAGTTCGTCTTATCGAAGAAAAAATCGTGGACGCTCTCGTTTCGCTTAATATGCTTACCGAGAAAGAGCAAGAACGAGCCATTATCACCATCCGCTACACCCTTCCGCGGCTACAATTGTTGGATCTTCAACTGCGAAATCGCGTTTCTTGGAACCGGTATTTTAATTTTCCAATACCCGAACAACCATCGCCTAAAAAATTATTCCTTGCCGGTTTAGTAGAGATGTTGCGAAACGCGCTCGCGCCCAACGCTCAAGCCGCATATTGCGGGGCTTGCTGGAATCAGCCGGAATGCTTCCAAATAGGTTCGTCATCGCCAACACCGGGCGCCAATATCTTTAAGGCTTTTTGCCAATGCACGGGCTGTTATTACGGACAAGGATGCCTTGAATCTTGTTCGGGCGGTTCGGCAATTTTTGACTTAACGAATTTTATCTGCGGTTGCGGATATTGAAATGGACTTAACTAAAAAATCGGCGATAAAAGAATTGCTCGAGAAATACGATGTAAAGGCGGAGAAAAAATTCGGCCAGCATTTTATTTTGTCTAAAAAAGCGCTCGTTCAAATAATCGCAGCCGCGGAAATAAAGAAGAATGACACGATTATTGAAATCGGGCCGGGACTCGGAACGCTTACCCAAGAACTTTCAAAGAGCGGGGCAAAAATAATCGCCATTGAAAAAGATCCAGTGATGATAAATATATTGAGTGAAACATTGGCGGATTATAAAAACATAAAAATCATCCACTCCGATGCCCGCCAAATATCGATGTCGGACATCGATGTCGGACATCGATATAAGAAATACAAAATTGTGGCGAATTTGCCGTATAATGTCGCCACTTTTTTGATTCATCAATGGCTTGAATCGGAAAAACCGCCTGAGTCGATGATTTTGATGATTCAGAAAGAAGTCGCGCAACGCATAATCGCCAAGCCTCCGCGAATGAATTTACTAGCCGTAAGCATCCAATTTTACGCCGAAGCGAAAATCGTGGACTATGTGCCGGCCGAGGCCTTCTGGCCGAGGCCGAAAGTGGATTCGGCGATAATAAAAATTACTCCGATCAAGAAGCGCTCTCAAAAAACGCGGAATGTGTTTTTCATGGTCGCAAAAGCCGGATTTTCCCAACCAAGAAAACAACTGGCTAGTAATTTAGCGAAAAAACTAAATATACCAAAAGAAAAGATCTTGGAAATATTCAATAATTTTCCGCCAAAGGCGGATCAGCCTATGGCTGAAAATATTTCAGAACGCGCCCGAGCCGAAAATCTGAGCCTAGAACAGTGGGTTTTATTATCGACTATTCTACACCCAACTCTACAGGAAAAATAATACACTGTTTTTCCGAAGCTTATGAAGCCATTTTGGCATGGTCTCCGCGAAGCGGAGCAAAATGAGCTTCATCGGACAGCGAACCCCGCGCTGGCGAGTGAGCGCGCGAGGAAAGACAGTGTGTTATTTTGCCCCACCTTCACTTATCCACAACTAAAAGCAAAATTTCGCGATATTCATGGTATAATTCAGACAGAAAAATGGTTTTAAAAAAATACCTGCCCATCGCGTTTACGATATCGGCCGGAGTCGCCTTCGGGGTTTTTCTGTTTGCCCCCGTTTCCAAAACTCTATATATAAAAAACAGCAATTCCTATTTCGCATCCGCGGAAAATAAAATCGGCGACCTTTCAAACACCATCATCCCGCCAGTCAATGTTCCTAAAAATATCACGGAAAATTTTGTGGGAATTTTGACCCAAAAATTGATTTCCCAAAACTCAAATCCGGCAACCGATTCATCCGGCCAGCCGGCGCTCGCCATGCCGGATATAAACGTTATGACGGAAGAATTTATCAAAAACGGCTTGGATCAAGCAATCAAAAATGTTCTAAACATTAAAACCCCTGATCTAAAAATTTCCCTCGACAACAGTAAGTCGGCGATTGAAAATTATTTAACCGAAACCCAGATAATAATTAATAATAATTTGTCCGCCAAAGGCGGATCCGCCTCTGGTGGAAAACCGGAGAATTCACTTTTTTCCATCTTAGACGAAATAAATAAAAATAATGGCACGGGGTTGGAAAAACTTTTACCTATAACAAGCGCCCATGAGGCCGCCGCCAATCAATTAGAAAAAATACCCGTTCCAAGCGATTTAAGAGACTTGATGACCGAAGAAATCAGGCTGTTAAGAATAACCGCCAATATTTTAAGAGCGCTGACCAATGTTGAGACCGATCCCTTAGGCACAATAGCAGCGACCAAGCAATTTGAGGCAATATTGCAAAACTGGAAAGATCTTCAGAAAAAAATGGACATTTTTATTGGAAATTTGAATAAAATATAATGAGAGATTTCAGTAAAAAATTCGTCGTTTTGATTTTTATCGTTCTGACTCTATTTTCAGTTGCGCCTAAAACAGCTTCTGCCGTAGTGTCAGTTTATGAAATGAACCCTACACTTGTTGGACAGCAAACCGCATTTCAATCTCTTACTTCCGCGTCAACTTTTAAAGAAGTCGTTCAAGTATTTTTTGAATTTGCAAAAGAAGTGGCGGTAGAGACTCTAAAAAAACAGCTTCTTGATATGATGGTTGACCAAATTGTTACTTGGATTCAAGGTGGGGGCGACCCTAAATTTATTACCGATTTTCCAGCATTTTTCAGAGATGCGGTTGACCAAGCCGGTGGCAAATTTATACAACAAATTGGTTTGAGTCAATTATGTTCGCCTTTTAAGCCCCTTTTGGGCTTGGGATTTATCCCGATCCCCACATTTACCACTCGCACCTCATGCACCTTAAGTAAAATAGGAGTTAATATCGACACTTTTCTCAAAGACTTCAAGCAGGGAAACTGGATGGCCTGGCAAGAAATGGTCTTAAGGCCACAAAACAATATCTATGGCGCGTATGTCCTGGCTTGGGACCAATACGAAATTGAAAAATCGGCGGCATCTAAAGCGGCGGCGGCCGAAGCGCAGGCCGGCAAGGGATTTTTAAGTGTTAAAAGATGCTTACAAAACAATGCCGAAAATCTTAGAGATTGTATCCAAGACTGTTCTGTTCAGGACGCAGATTGTGAATCGTTCTGTAAAAAAGATTCCTGTACAAAATGGGAGACTATAACTCCGGGCGCCGTTGTTGGCGACTTGGCATCTAAAGCGGTTGGTTCGGATATTGATTGGATTGTTAATGCCAAAGATCTAGCGGCCTATGTTTCAGCAATCACTAACGCCATATTAAATAGAATGTTTGCCGAGGGGATAGGATTATTGCATACCGCCATATCCAGCAATGCAGGTAGTGGAGGAGGTGGTTCTTCCGCCCAAGCTCAATGCGCCCCGCTTTTAGGCACAATGGCTTACAATGATTGTCTAACCGCAATGCAAGGTGGCGCGGATGTTAGAGAACTTCAGAAAAATTATCTGATATCCTTAATAAATCAGGAATTGGATTATCAAAATCAACTTTTGGGAGCCAAACAAGCCACTTTGATTGTTTTAAATGAATCGGCTGATATTCTAGTACAACTTCAAAACTGCCAAGGAACAACGACCCTTTCTTTAGCCCGAATCCAACAGGTTCAAAGTTCCGCTTCAATCTCGGTAACGCAAATCACCAAGATTCAATCCGATATTATTGCTCTTCAAATTAAACAACAGGAAATAAATGCGATAACCGATCTTTCGCAAATTCCATCTATTTATAATCAAATTTATGGTGTCATTAACCCCGGCGCTACTCTAAGCTTGGCTTTGGCCGCCCAACAGGAAACCAGTCAAAAACAACAAGACGCAAACCTATACCAACAACAATTAGATCTCTGTATAAGACAACAACAACAGCAGCAGTAATAATAATGAGTTTCTTAATAAAAAATAAAAAATATTTCTGTTCAATACTGCTAGTGGCGGTTGTTTTCAGTTTTGCGCTTTTGCCGCCGGTGTCGGCCTTGGCGCAAGCTAAAGACGACTCTGCCGCAGCCGACACCGGAGGTTTGGTGTCGTGGATGAAAGGCAGCGCAATTCTTTTTATTTCAAGCACAATCAGTTCGATTTTCGGCGCTCTTTTTGGGGTCGTTCTCTGGTTGGAGGCCATGATTATTGACTATGTTCTTTCGCCAACCAATTTTCCTTTCGTCGGCGCTAAAATCGTCCAACTCGGCTGGGGCATTACCCGCGATATCGCTAATATGTTTTTCATTTTGATTCTTCTGGTGATAGCTTTCGCCACGGTTTTGAGAATTGATTCATATACCATAAAACAGCTTTGGTTTAAAGTTCTCGTTGCCGCGCTTTTGATAAACTTCAGCTTGGTTATCGCCGGTTTCGTTATTGACTTCACTCAAGTTTTAACTACATTTTTCTTAAAGCAAGCAACCGGCGGGGGCAGTTTTGGAACGGTCACTACCCGCCTGGCTTCCAGTATGCAGATTTTAAATTTTTATAATCCGCAAACCGGCGGGATTATGGGCGGCTTAACCCAATTCGGCGCCGACGCCACAGCAGCAGCTATTGGAATCATACTGACCTTGGTGGGCCTCGTCGTTACGGTCTTTGTTTTCGGCGCCACCGCTATATTCCTGATTATCAGGATTATCTGGATTTGGTTTCTGTTGATTATCGCGCCTCTCGCCTGGATATCTTGGATTCTGCCGTCAACTTCCGGCTATTTCAAACAATGGTGGGACAAGTTTATAAACTGGACTTTTTTCGCCCCAGCCTATGCTTTTATGATTTATCTTTCGCTTTCGCTTTTTGACGCCAACGGCAAATTCCTGGCCGGCAACCTTCCGTCAAATTCCATCAAGGCGTGGGGGGAAGCGGCTCCCGGTCTCACCACCATCGCGATGCCGGCCGCGATTTTCCAGTGGATTTTGGTAATCGCGATGATGTTCGGCTCGCTGATTGTCGCCCAGAAATTCGGGATTGGGCTTGCCACAAATGCCCAAAAAACTTTGGGAAGTTGGGGCACCGATGCTAAAAATTGGACAGGAAGGCAGTTGAGGAGAACGGCGCTTGGTGTCGGCGCAAAATCGGCAACCGACACCGCCCCCGCAAAGGCGGGCTGGCTTGCGCGGGGCGCCCAGGCGCTCGCCGGAACCGCGATACCCGGCCGCAGATTGGTCGCCGGGCAAGTATTTAAGATGACCGCCGGGGAAGCGAAAACCGTAGAGGAAGCGCAAAAAGGATTTGCCGACTGGACCCCGGATGCCATACAAGCGTATTTGAAAAAATCGCCCAGTTCTATTTCCAGCGCGCTTTTCCGCAATCAGCAAATGGCTGCCGCATTGGCGCTTAAAGAAAAAGGGAAGCTGGATAAGGTTGGCGAAGCGCGAATTAAAGAATTGGCCGCTCTCGCTTCCCAGCAATACCCGAAACAGCTCGACGAGATATTAAAAGTCGCTCCGCATCTGGCAAAATCGTACGGCAAAACAATAGAAGAAATAGTCAAAAAGATAGATAAGGCCGATGAAATAATGATTGATTCTCTTGGGTATGCGCAAGTTGCGATGAATCTCAATCCTCAACAACTTAAAACAATGGTGCAAAAAGCAAGTGATAATAAAATTAAAATATTAAAAGGCACAATAGACATAGAATTCAATGCGCTTGATGCTACTTATAAAAATAAGGTCAATGAGGAAGTTATTGGTAAGCCCGATGAAAAACCCCCTAGCAAAGAAATGCGAAATAAGGCATTAAGAGAAATTACCGAAAAGGATCCTTATGCAGGAAAAGTGGCTAGCGCTAGATTTACCACAAAATCACCGGCCTGGGAAATTTAGCAAATTGTTCTTTACATAAATAAAAAGAAAAGCCCATCTTCAATAAATGTAGATGGGTTCGGAATATGATAGAATCTATTTGTCTTTATTTTTTTGGAACATCTGTATACCCCGTTTCTTTACCATTGCGATCATAATGACGATGTCTCTCGTATTCCGTGCCAGATGACCCGCTATCACGATGACCATTGCAATATAGACCGTCTTCACTGACATCGCCGCAACATTTCGCACAGTGACAATCAACTTTATTACCGCCGGATAAAGTCACCAATGTCATTAGACCGCCAACCACTAAACAAATCAATCCAAAAACCATATTCCCGATCAGGTCGCCGCTTGCTCTGGGACTGTTGGCCATAGCATAGAAGAAATAAACACTAAGACCGAGTATAATGAAACCGACAATCGCACTTCCGCTTAAATTACTCTTATGGTTTACATCAAGTTTTCGTCTCGTTTCTGCCATCTCTCATCCCTCCCCTTAATTTAATATAAAAGACCATTACTTAAGTAAATAATACCATAAAATAATTACATTGTCAAACATAAAATGCCTGAAATAACAAGAGAAGAAAAATTAAAATTAGTTGAAAAACTGCCCCAAAGATTGCAGGAATTTTTATATTCCGAAGACACCGGCGCTGCTTTGTTATATTTGGGGCAAAAGTATAATCTTACGGACGAAAAAGTTCGCCTGCTTTCAAAATTAACTGGCGATGTTGTTTTGGGGATTACACCGATAGCGTCTTTGGCGCAAGAAATAAATTCAAATATTTTACCGGACCCCCAAACAGCTATGACTTTGGCTCAAGAATTATATACCGATGTATTGGCCCCGGCTTTAACGCCATCTACAGCGCCGACCGCGTCACCGTCGGCATCCTCGCTAGTGTCCGTTCCAGTAACAACGCCTCGGCCGGCGGCGGCGCCCTCGGCAAGTAAAGCCGAATCACCAACTCCTTCCGCAGACCGATATCGCGAGCCTGCGACAGGAAGTCCGGAAGTCGTTGATTTAAGAAACCAGCCCAAGGCTGGTCCGCCTCGGGCGGAAGCGCCTTCAATCCCCACACCGATACCTGTCGCGCCCAAACCAGTACCAATCGCGCCTAAACCGATGCCGCCTGCGGTGAGCAAAGTCGAACCGCCCCCATTAATAGAAGCCGAACCGCACAAGGCGCCCGCCCCCATTTCTGTTCCGGTTCCCGCGCCTTTATCGGAAATGCCACAGATTATTTTAAGACCTCCCGGGCTGCCGCCGACCGGTTCGTCACGTGATATTTTGGACTTAAGAAAAGACAAAGGAGAATTTCAATGCAATATCAAGTGCCACAATTCGTTGACTTGGAAGATAGAATAGTCGGGCCGCTTACGCTCAAACAATTTTTGTATTTGGCGTTTGCCGGAGCTCTTGTCTTTGTTTTCTGGTTCTTGTTCAATTTCTATGTGTGGATTATTATTTCCATCCCTGTCGCGGCAATGGCGTCGGCTTTCGCTTTTTTGAAAATTAACGACCGGCCGTTTGTTTATTTTTTTCTTTCGTTCGTAAAATATTTTTCCAAGCCGAAACTTTATATTTTTTCATCAAAACCTCAAGAGGCGCCCGAAGAGCCTGCCCCTGAAAAAAAGATGGAAATCCCGCAACAGGAAAAAAGATTAACGGCTTCAAAATTAAAGGAATTAGCGCTAAATTTAGACATTGGCTTCGACCGCATTAACAATGAAGCTCAATAAAATGCCCAAAGAACAAAAAATACAAAAAGGACCGGCAACGCAGGACTTTGTGGATATAGAAAAAATAAAAGATGATGTCGTCATTCTCAAAGATGGGGGATTGCGCGCGGTTTTGATGTGCGGTTCAAGAAATTTGGAGCTTGAATCGATAGACAGCCAGAACGCCATTATCAGCGTCTATGCCGATTTTCTCAATTCATTCGACTGGCCGCTTCAAATTGTTATTCACTCGAGAAAATTGGATATCAATCCGTATTTGGCTTCGCTTGAAAAAAAATTAAAGGTTCAGGACAACGAACTTTTGAAAATCCAAACCGCCGAATATATCGACTTCGTAAGAAGTTTCGTCACCCTGTCCGATATTATGATTAAAAGATTTTACACCATTATTCCATTCGACCCCATTGAATCCAAAGGGGGTGAGCCGCTTGAAAAAATCGGTTCTCTTATCAAAATGGGCAAGCAAAAAACTTCCGAGCTTTCCGAGGAAAAATTCCAAGAATATAAAAATCAATTATTACAACGAACCGAGCATATTATTTTATCTTTGGCGCACGTCGGCATTAAAGCGGCGATGCTTAGAACGGAAGAATTGATAGAATTGTATTATAATCTTTATAACCCCGAAGAATATGAACCCCATACCATTCAACAATAATCCGGAAAATATCCGCAACGCCGTTTCCGCCCTGCGCGATATTTTGGCGCCGGCGGCCTTGGAAATCACTCCCGGATTTCTGCGGCTGAATAAAAAACTGGTGCGCGTTTTTTTCGTTTTCAATTATCCGAGATTTTTGAACACAAATTGGTTTTCCGAAGTGATTAATTTGGACAAGACTCTGGATATAAGTTTCTACATTCACCCGATTGACACCGGCTCGGCGCTGAAAAATTTGAGAAAAAAAGTCGCCGAGGTTGAATCGGAGCTTGCCATGCGCGATGAAAAGGGAATGGTACGCGACCCGATGCTTGAAACTGCGTATCAAGACCTGGAAGACTTGAGAGACAAGCTCCAGCAGGCGAGAGAAAAGTTTTTCAAATTCGGGCTCTACATAACAATCTACGGAAATTCGACCGAAGATTTGGACAAAATAGAAACGTCTTTGCGCTCGATTTTGGACGCAAAATTGGTTTACAGCAAATCGGCGATATACCAGCAAGACGGCGGATTCAAATCAACTCTGCCATTGGCAAATGACAAGCTCGCCATAAATACAGCGATGAATTCGAGTCCCATTGCCGCCACTTTTCCCTTTGTTTCTTCCGATTTGACTTCCGACAACGGAATTTTATATGGCATAAACAGGCACAATAATTCATTAATTCTTTTTGACAGATTTTCCCTTGAAAATGCCAATACCGTGATGTTCGGCAAATCCGGCGGCGGTAAATCCTACGCGGCAAAACTGGAAATTTTGCGATCCCTGATGTTCGGAATCGATGTGGTTATAATCGACCCGGAAAACGAATATCAATATCTGGCGGAAACTATCGGCGGCGCTTTCATAAAAATATCACTCACTTCCGAAAATCATTTGAATCCCTTTGACCTGCCTCCGACCCAAGAAGGCGAAAATCCGGCCGATATTTTAAGAGCTAATATTATAAATTTGGTCGGCTTGCTACGACTGATGTTCGGCGGTTTGACGCCGGAGGAAGACGCGATTATTGACAGCGCCGTAACCCAAACTTACGCCAGCCGCGACACCACGCCGACCATGTCCGACTTAAAGACAATTTTAGACAGCATGGCCGGAGCCGAATCGTTGAGCCGCCGCCTGGAAAAATACGTTACGGGTTCTTATTCCGGTTTTTTGAACAATGCCACCAATGTTGAAATCAAAAATAAATTGGTTGTTTTCAGCATTAGGGATATGGAGGAAGAATTAAGGCCGGTGGCGATGTATATAATTTTGCATTTCATTTGGAATTTGGTCCGTTCGGAATTGAAAAAACGGATTCTTATGGTTGACGAAGCGTGGTGGCTGATGAAAAACGACGACGGCGCTTCTTTTTTATTCGGCATCGCCAAACGGGCAAGAAAGTATTTCCTGGGCGTGACAACCATCACGCAAGACGTCAGTGATTTTTTGAATTCGTCTTACGGCAAACCAATTTTAACCAATTCATCGCTTCAATTTTTATTCAAACAGTCGCCAGCCAACATAGAAACGATTCAAAAAACATTTAATCTGACCGATGAGGAAAAATTCCTGCTTCTTGAATCGGACGTCGGTGAAGGATTGTTTTTTGCCGGCTCAAAACACGTGGCCATTAAAGTTATCGCCTCATACACGGAAGACCAGATTATAACTTCCGACCCGGCCCAGCTTTTACAAATCGAGCAGGCGAAAAAAGAACTGGAACATGCTGAATCAATGGTTCCATGATAAAATATTTCTATGCCTCAAAATAAAATAATTAATTCAATGGAATGGCTGTTGCTTTTTATGGGGGCCGGATATATTGATATTCTTTTTATTCTTTTGGCGATTATTGGTCTAATCCCATTTGTGGGACAAGTAATTTACGCTGTCGCCGATCCTGTCATGAACATTATAGCCACGGGTATTTTTTGGTTCTATTTACAGAATAAAGGTCTCGGCGGTTATTGGTGGCTGGCCTTCGGCGGAGGACTGGCGGGATTGGTTCCCGTCGTCAATTGGTTCAGCTGGATAGTGTCGGTAATAATTCTTTACGGTTTGGTAAAAGCGGAAAAAATACCTTTGGCCGGCGAAGCAATAAAAAAAGCCGCTGAAACGGCGTCAAAAATAAAGTGAGAATGATTATGATAAACCAAAATAATAAAAATAAAATTCTAGGTGGGGGCGAGCCGAATTTGCGAAGCAAATTTGGGGCTAAGGAATTTTATTTTTGTTTTTTTGGTTTATTGTTTATCACTATGTCATTACCTTTTGTTGCCAATGCTCAATTTACTTTGCCCACAAATCAACTGCCGAACTTAAATATGAAACCGAGCCTTTCTTTGACGGTTGAAACTCAAACGCCGCTTCCGGGCGCCGTTGTCATCGCCACTGCCAACCTTTCAGGGATAACAAGTGTAAATAATTCCAATTTTTCCTGGTTTTTGAATGGCGTGACGCAAAAAGAAGCGTCCGGAGCCAACAAAAATACATTCGCTTTTCAAGTTGGGAGTTTAGGCGCTGTTTATAAAATCGGCGTGGATATTTCAATGCCCGGCGGCGACAATCTTTCCGATTCAATTTCTTTGACCGTCAGTGATTTTGATATGACTTGGAGCGCCAATTCCCAGGCGCCCGCTTCTTATAAAGGAAAATTGCTGCCGACTCAAAAATCAACCTTGAACATTTCGGCGATGCCGTTTGTTTATCAGCCGGGCACCAAGACGCAATTGGCAAACAGCAATTTAATTTATAATTGGTATGTCGACGATAAATTTTCGGCCGGCAGTTCCGGGGCGGGCAAATCGGATTTAATTTTCACTGTGAATGATTATGCCGGCGCCAATAAGTCGGTCCGGCTTGAAATTAAAACTTCCGACGGAGCGGTTTCTATAAGCAAAGGCATAGATATACCCATTATTCAACCCCAAGTATTTGTCCACTTGGCAGATTTTAAAACGGGTTTTCCATATGGAGTTGCTTTGAAAAATTTAACCGTGGGACCAATTAGTTTAAATTTCATAGCCCAAAATTACTTTTTCAACATAGTCCCCGATAATCTGCGTTGGCAATGGCTCATAGACGACAAGGAAGTGGCCAGTAACAGCGGAAAACCATGGACCGCCTCATTAAACCTCGCCAATGCGGGCCCGTTATTCGCGCGAATTAAAATACTGGTTAAAAACTCGGCCAACGAACTGGAAACAGCCCAAACAACAATTAATTTGGAAGTAAAATGAAAAAAATATTTTTAATAATTTTTCTATTATTCATAATTTGCGCGCCGAATATCACGGTAGCGCAAGTTCAACTTGAAACCGGATTGCCCAATATCCCCGGCAACCGGCTTGATGCGGGTAAAGAATTGCCCCAATATATTAACTATCTTTTTATTTTCGGATTGGGCGCTATCACTATTTTAGCGCTGGCACGAATGATGACTGGAGGTATTAAATATATCCTAGCCGCCGGCAATGTTGGTGAAAAAGCAGACGCTAAGGATACAATTCAACAAGCCCTTCTTGGCTTGGGATTATTACTGGCTTCTTATCTTTTATTGAGGACTATCAATCCCGACTTAGTGAATCTAAGAAATCCCAATCTTACTCCGTCGCAATTTAAGGGCGAAATAACACCAAAAATAACACCAAATATGAACCCGAATACTGTAGAAGAGGTAATTGTAGGGGCGCCGTGTAAAGCAGGGGATGTTTTGGGAACAGGTCGTGACTATGCAATTTGTATTAATGGCGCATGGATGAAAACTTCAGACATGATTGATTAATTTTTAAATATGTCCAAAAAAACTTTTTACATAATTTTAATAATACTCGCCACACTTCTTATAGTCGGCGGCTTGATCTGGTATTTCTTTTTCAAACCTTCAGCGCCGGCAATAACCGGTAACGCCGGGTTCACCGTGCCGGGACAGGAAACGACCGCCGGCCTAGTTCCAATTAGCGAAGGGCCTGTTGTTTCGGCGCGTTTTATCGGAGATGATATTTTATTCTATGATTTCTCCGGCCAACTCTGGCAATTAAAAAGCGGGGAATTGAAGCCATCGCTATCGGTCCAACAGATAGCCGAAAACCCTAAACCAGGGGCTAAATCAATCGCTTTTTCTCCCGACACTAAAAAAATCGCCTATTACATTTCTGATTTAAAAAACAATTCATTATTTATTAGCGACGCCGACGGCAAAAACCAAAAAACCTTGCTCAAAAACTTTCAACTGAGAGACGTTGTTTTAAGCTGGCCAAAAACAAAACAATTGGCGATAGCTTCAAGACCGAGCGGTCTGGTGGACGGAGGATTGTGGCTATTTGATGTTAATACTTTAAAATTAACCAAAATTATTGATGGTTTGCCCGGGTTGGAGACGATTTTTTCGCCGGACGGAGACAATTTTATTTATTCTTTCGTCGACCAAAATGGCCGAAATCCAATTTTAGCCGTTTACAGAAAGGGGGTTTCTAAAAATATCAATAATGTCTCAACTTTAGTTGAAAAGTGCGCGTGGTCCAATGATTCCATAAGTATATATTGCGCCGTTCCAAAATCATGGCTTGATTCGGCGGTCTTACCCGATGATTATTATAAGGATGCGATATCAACCGTTGATGATATTTGGAAAATTAACACCGAAACCGGCGCAAAGAGTATTGTTTTTGAAAATATGGGGGATATTTCCAATCTCGCGATAAGTGGCAGTGGTGATAATTTGATTTTTATTCTGAAAAACAGCGAATTTTTATATAAAATAGGCTTGCAATAAATTTAACTAACATTACATATATTATATGCTATAGCATATAATATATGTAATTGAGCCTATTTTTATCACCCTAG
>JBDRMC010000016.1:0-6951 GCA_043812515.1 Patescibacteria group bacterium
GGGCGAATATGGAGCGAGATTTTTACTCAAAGCGCTGACGATTTTAGTTATTGCCGGATTGATTTTTAGTTTTTACTTTTTTGAAAGAAAGAAAATCCAGTACAAAAAAGAAGCTCCTTCTAATTTTTTTGTTTTATCGGCAATAGCTTCAGCCATATTGGTGATTATCGCGATTATTTTCGGTTTTATTGTCGGCGGAACGCCATTAGAGGCGAGGCTCAGAAATCAAGACATAAAACGGACAAGTAATTTACAGGAATTATCTTCTTGTGTCAGTTCATTCGCTTTCGATAATAATCGTTTGCCCGTGGACTTGAACGAAATGAAAAGCGGCGTCAGATATTCTTATTGCGCTTCAAATACAACTGACCCGGAGACACAAAAGGAATATAAATATCGCGTAGTTTCGGGCAATCAGTTTGAACTTTGCGGCGAATTTGCGCGGTCAACCGTAAATGAATTTCCAATTGCCGACTATTATGGCAAATGGCAAAAACACGATAAGGGGCAAATATGCGAAACTCAAACCGTAACTTTTGACAAGCAAGGAATCCCACCCGGAAGCACATTGCCTATTCCGGCAAAATAGGATATTTTTGGGGAGTGATTAAATTCGAAATTCTAAAAAAATCAGAAAAGAGCGGAGCACGGCTCGGGCTGTTAAAAACGCCTCATGGATTGGTTGAAACGCCGGCCTTGGTTCCGGTGGCAACGCAGGCAGTTGTTAAAACTTTAACCAGTGAAGAAGCAAAAGCGGCAAAATGTCAGATTCTTATCGCCAATACTTTTCATTTGCATTTGAAGCCGGGCGAAAAAATTGTTAAAACATCCGGCGGAATTCACGAGTTTATGAATTGGAGCCGGCCGTTAATGACGGACTCGGGCGGTTTTCAGGTTTTCAGTTTGGGGTTTGGACACGATCTTAGGGTTGGCAAGGTAATGAGTTTTTTTCCGGGTAAAAAAGAAATTGTAATAGAAAAAAATGCCCAGCCCAAAAAAGTCCGGATTACATCGCAAGGCGTATTTTTCAAATCTCCCATAAATGGAGAAGAATTATTTATCGGGCCGAAAGAATCAATCAAAATCCAAGAGGCGCTTGGCGCCGATATTATTTTTGCTTTTGACGAATGCACTCCGCCGTTTTCCACTTATGAATATGTTAAAAAAGCGGTGAAACGAACTCATGATTGGGCGAAAATTTGCGTTGACAGTAAAAAAAGCAATCAAGCATTATTTGGAATTGTTCAGGGGTCAAAATTTGAAGATTTGAGAAGCGAGAGCGCCAAATATATCAATTCGTTAGATTTTAACGGCTTTGGCATTGGCGGAGATTTGGGCGAGAGCAAAAAAGATATGGCAAAAATTTTGTCGTGGATTACTCCGAATCTCGACGAAAAAAAGCCGCGGCATATGCTGGGTATCGGTCGGCTTGATGATATGGAAAATATTATCAAAAGCGGAATTGATTTGTTTGATTGCACGATTCCAACGCACTACGGAAGGCGGGGGATTGCATTTGTTAATTCGGGCCGGCTTGATTTAAACAAATCAATTTTTCTGAAAGATAAAAAACCCTTGGATTCAAAATGCGGATGTTCCGTTTGCCAGAATTATAAACGCAATTATATCGCTCACCTCGTGAAAGCGAAGGAGATAACGGCGATGCGTCTTTTAACCTTTCACAACCTTTATTTTTTCAACACTTACGTCGAATCCCTCCGCCAAAAAATCAAAAACAACCAAATCTAGTTTTTGATTTTTGGGGGAGTTTATGATATTTTTTACATATGGCTAACAGGCACCTTTCCCGTTCAATAGTGATGCAAACCCTTTACGAATGGGATTTTAATAATCGCAACGACTCAAAAATAAACGAGATTTTAGAGCGAAATCTTGAGGAGTTCGGCCCCGGCTTGGAAGACAGCCAGTTTGTTCATGTTCTTATAAAAGGCGTTTTGGAAAATAAGGAGAAAATTGACGAAATTATAGTTAAAACCGCTCCCGAATGGCCACTTGAACAAATCAATTTGGTTGACCGCAATGTTTTGCGTATCGGTATTTATGAACTTCTATTGGGCAATCGAGAAGAAGTCCCGCCCAAAGTGGCGATTAACGAAGCCATTGAACTGGCAAAAAGCTTCGGCGGCGAAACATCCGGCAAATTCGTTAATGGTGTTTTGGGGACGATTTATCGGGCGATAGGCGAGCCGGGAAAAGAAGAAGGAAGCCCGAGAAAAGGAAAAGAAACAGAATAGAAATGGAAAAAGATTTTAACAGTTTAAAAAAACAACTTAATATTAAATTCAAAAATTCCGACTTGTTAAAACAGGCGTTTGTTCACCGTTCGTATCTAAACGAAAATCCGGCGTTTGAATTAAATCACAACGAACGGCTTGAATTTTTAGGCGACGCGGTTTTGGAACTCGTTGTTACCGAATATCTTTATAAAAATTATCCGGACTTAGCCGAAGGGGAAATGACCAGCCTTCGCGCGGCCTTGGTTAATTCCCAGATGCTTTCCCAGATTGCCGCTCAATTGGGGTTCAACGATTTTTTGTTCTTGTCAAAAGGCGAAGCCAAAGAAACGGGCCGCGGCCGCCAATATATTTTGGCAAACACGTTTGAAGCGTTTACCGGCGCTTATTATCTTGACCAGGGTTACCCGGCGGCCGCGGAATTTATCAATAAAAATCTACTTCCCGAACTAAAAGATATTATAGACAAGAAATTATGGCGTGATCACAAGAGTTTATTTCAGGAAGCGGCGCAGGAACGGGTTAGTATAACTCCGAATTATGAAGTTTTGTCCGAAAGCGGTCCCGACCATGACAAAAATTTTAATGTTGGAGTTTATTTAGGCAAAGAATTAATCGCTCAAGGGGAAGGAGCTTCAAAAAACGAGGCTCAACAGCAAGCGGCCGAAAACGCTTTGAAATTAAAAAATTGGTAAAAATTTCCTACGGGAATGCGGCTTAAGAAACTAGAAATATCGGGATTTAAATCATTTGCCCACAAAACGGCGCTGGAATTTCCGACCGCGGTAAGCGCCATTATCGGGCCTAACGGCTCCGGCAAATCCAATGTTGTTGATTCCGTGCGCTGGGTTTTGGGCGAACAGGGCCTTAAAAACTTACGTTCCAAATCGGGCGTGGATTTAATCTGGGCCGGCTCGGCGGCAAAACCATCACAAGGCAAAGCCAGCGTCAGCTTGCATTTCGACAACCGCGACGGATTTTTCCCAATTGATTTTGAAGAAGTTGTTATAGGCCGCAAAGTTTATCGCGATGGCGCCAACGAATATTATTTAAACGACAGCCAAGTGCGGCTTAAAGATGTAACCGAACTTTTGGCGCGCTCAAAATTGGGGCTTAGAGGCCATTCAATCGTAAACCAGGGTTCGGCCGACGAAATTTTAAAAGCCGATCCCGCGGAAAGACAGGGGATTTTGGAAGAAGCGCTCGGCCTTCGCGAATTTCAGCTTAAAAAATCCGAAGCCGAATCAAAGCTGTCGGAAACCGGCGCGAATTTGGAGCAAACCGCCACTTTGATAAATGAAATATCTCCGCGCCTGCGTTCGCTAAAGCGCCAAGTCGAAAAATTTCAAAAAAGGGAAATTTTGGTTAGCGACCTGAATAATCTGGAAAATGAATTTTTCAAAATAAAAATTCAGGAAATATTTTTTCAAAGAAACAACAATCAAAAGGCGCGGGAAGAAATTGACATTAAAATAACGGTGGCAAAAGAAAATTTTGAAACGAACGAAAAACTTTTTGAAGAACAAATAACAAAATTTTCCAAGGCCGGAGAAAAAAACGGCCAGTTTGAAATTAATCTGGAAAAATTGAATACCGAACGGCACGATATCACAAGAGAACTGGGCCGTATTGAGGGTCTTATCGAATCGGCAAAAAGAAACAACGCTAAAAACATAAAAACGCTTGAAGCGGTTTTGGCGATTAAAATAAAATATTGGGCAAAACGTCTTGATGCCGTTTCGCGTCTGACCGATGCCGCCGCGGTTAAAGAGACCGTTAAAAGTCTTGCCGGCGAAATCGGAACCGTCAGCGATTGTCTTGAAAAAAGCGATATTTCAAAAATATTTTCGCTTGTTGATTTGGCGGATATTGAAGAAAAAAACGAAAATCCTTACGAAAAAGACAAGGAAAATTTTAAGCTAAAGCTTACCAAAATAGACGAACAAATAAGCCAAAACAGGGAAGCGCTTTCAAAAATACATTTGGAAGAAGCGGAATGGAGAAGCAAATATTCGGTTTTTCAAAAAGATTTGGAAGTAGCGCGCCGCGAATATATGCTGGCGCAAGAGTCGGCGCAAAAATTTAATTTGGAAGAGGAAAAAATTAAATTGAAAGAGTCGGATTTGAAATCGGAATTGTGGGGTTCGGGAAAAGATTATGAAGAATTTTGCAAGACGTTACCAAATTTTGCTATAGCAAAATTTGGTAACGATGGCGGTTTCAATGCCGATGTTATCAATGTTGTTAATTTTACCGAAATGGAAAGAAAAATTATAAAACTAAGAAGAGAAATTGCCGAAATAGGGGGTTTTGACGAAGAAATAACGCGCGAATACGAAGAAACCAACAAACGCCACGAATTTTTAACGGCGGAATCTTCCGATTTAACAAACGCCGTCGGTTCACTGAAGAATTTAATAGATGATTTAACAGGCAAAATTAGCGGTGATTTTAAAACGGGACTGGCAAAAGTAAACGATGAGTTCGCTCATTATTTCAAACTGATGTTTGGCGGCGGTTCCGCGAAATTGGAAAACGAATCGGGAGTAACCATAAACGTCAATGTGCCGCGCAAACGCGTCCGTGATCTCGCCGCCCTTTCGGGCGGCGAAAGGGCGCTTATTTCCATCGCGCTTTTGTTCGCCATCGTTTCCGTCAGCCGTCCGCCGTTTTTGATTTTGGATGAAATCGACGCCGCGTTGGACGAAGCCAACGCGGCGCACTTCGCCAAAGTCTTGAAGGATTTGGCGGAAAAGACCCAATTTATCCTGATAACTCACAACCGTTCAACAATGGAAATCGCCAATATTCTCTACGGCGTTACCATGGGCGACGATGGCGTTTCCAAGTTATTTTCCTTGAAATTGGAGGATGCTGTGGTATAATGGGGAAATTAAAATAATAAAACCATCATGAACATTTTATACGCACTGTTGGGAGCGGTCGCCATAATAATTTTGTGGCTCGTTTTTGTTTACAATCGATTTGTTGTTTTTGGCACCAGAATTAAAGAAGCGTGGTCCGATATAGACGTTCAATTGAAAAGAAGACACGATTTAATCCCGAATTTGGTTGAAACCGTGAAGGGCTACATGGAGCATGAAAGAAATGTTTTTGAAAAAGTTACGGAAGCGCGAACCCAAGCGATGGGCGCCAAAAGCAAAGATGAAAAACTTGAAGCGGAAAATGTTTTGTCCGGCACTCTAAAAACGCTTTTCGCGGTTTCCGAAAACTATCCGGATTTGAAAGCCAACGCCAATTTTTTGGATTTGCAAAGAGAACTGGCGGACACGGAAAATAAAATTCAAGCGGCAAGAAGATTTTACAATACCAACGTCAGAGATTTTAACATTTTAATTGAGTCATTTCCGTCAAATTTGATCGCCGGAGTTTTCAGTTTCAAAAAACAGGAATTTTTTGGGCTCGATGACGCGACAGAAAGAGAGCCGGTAGCGGTTAAATTCTAAATAATATGCCGACGCTTTACACTCAACAGTCGGCCAATATCAGGCGGACTTGGCTGCTTTTTACGGTTTTTTTTATTGTCGTTATCGGTATCGGCTGGGCTTTTTCAAGAATTTACGGAAACCCGTCGATTTTGTATTTCGCGGTTATTTTCAGCGTTTTGATGAATTTTATCGCTTATTGGTATTCGGATAAAATCGTTTTGAAAATGGCGCACGCGGTTCCGATTGAGCATAAAAGCGCCCCCGAACTTTATCATATAGTTGAAAATTTGAGCATTACCGCCGGCTTACCGATGCCTAAAATTTATTTGATACGCGAACGGCAGCCGAACGCTTTCGCGACGGGCAGAGACCCGAAGCATGCCGTAGTTGCCGTAACCGAAGGATTGCTTGAAAAACTGAACCGAAGCGAGCTGGAGGGAGTTTTGGCGCATGAATTGTCGCATGTCGGCAATCGCGATATGTTGCTTTCAACGGTCGTAGTCGTTCTTGTCGGTTTTATTTCCATTATTTCCGACATATTTTTGAGGTCTACTTTTTGGGGTGGCATGGGAAGAAATAACGACAGGGAAAACAACCAAGCCGGAGCGATCATGCTCATTGCGGGCATAGCGTTATCGATTTTAGCGCCCATCAGCGCCACACTGATTCAGTTGGCCATTTCGCGCAAGAGGGAATTTTTGGCCGACGCCTCCGGCGCGTTGCTTACCCGCTATCCCGAAGGATTGGCCTCGGCTTTGCAAAAAATTTCTTCCGACACTACGCCTATGCGCGTTGCCAACAATACCACAGCTCATTTGTGGCTGGACGACCCATTTAAAGGTTCTAAAAAAACCCCTTGGCTGCGCAAACTTTTTATGACCCATCCGCCGATTGAAGAAAGAATTAAGCGTTTGCGGGAAATGTCCGCGTAAAAAATTTATATGACTGAAGAACAAAAAAAGATTAAGGAACTGGAAGAAGAGATATCCCGGCTGAAAGAGCTGGCCTATCAAGACGAATTAACCGCTCTTTACAATCGCCACGGCTTTAAGGAAGAGTCCGCGAAATTTATTGACGAGGTCAAAGGCTATCTGGAAAATCCGTCGCGCCGGGAAAACTTTCTTATAAAAAGTTTGAGTTTGGGGATTTTTGATATTGATGATTTTAAAAAAATTAACGATACTTACGGCCATCAGGCGGGAGACGCGATTTTGAAACTGGTCAGTAAAATCATTAAAGAAAAAGTG
>JBDRMC010000017.1:0-3177 GCA_043812515.1 Patescibacteria group bacterium
TTAAATAAAAATCCGGTTTTGGATGAGCCGGTTGACTGCATGATTTATGTAATTGTGGCGGCATTGGGTTTTGCGGCTATTGAAAATGTTTTTGCCATATTCTCCTTTATTTCAGTCGGCGCTCCGGGTTATTTCAGCGACGCTTTTAATTTTATGTCCATGAGATTTATCAGCGCCGTGGCCTTGCACGGCTTAGCTTCCGGAATTATAGGATATTATTTCGCCAGATTTTATTTTGTAAAAAGAAACCCTCTTTTAATTGTCTGGGGATTATTCTTGGCTTCTCTCCTTCACGGGATATATAATTTCTTGCTATTCAGAGACGGCCAATATATGTCTTTGATTCTTACGGCTGGCGTTTTAATTGCCGCCGCCGCTTTGGTAATTTTCTTATTCAACCGTCTGAAATACCACACAACTTATCAACAAGCCGCCGTTGACAACGTGGAAAAACAAAAGTAACATAAATATAAATACATGTCTTTTTTGGAAAAATTAATCGGTCCTATAAGCAAAGGGAAAAGTGAAAACAAAGTTATGCTCAAACCAAAAATTGAGGGAGAAAAACAAAAAGAGACCGACTGGGCGCAGGGCGAAACCGAAGGGCAGCTTTCTGTTGATGTTTATCAAACGCCGGCCGACATTGTTATCAAATCAACTATCGCCGGAGTAAAGCCGGAAAACTTGGACATTGCCATAACCAATGATATGGTTACCATCCGCGGACGAAGAGAGACCGAAGAAGATTTGGGTAAAGATGATTATTTTTACCAGGAATGTTACTGGGGACCGTTTTCGCGCTCGGTGATTTTACCGGTGGACGTCCAAACCGATAAATCGCTGGCCACTCTGAAAAACGGAGTCCTGACAATCAAACTGCCGAAATCCGAAAGAACCAAGACCAAGAAAATAGAAATCCGCCATCACGAAGAATAAAAATCCCCTTACGGGGATTTTTTAGATTCAAGGTTATTTTATCGATACTTGTTGATGAGGTCGTGGAGTTTCAGCGTTTCGCGGCGAGCCGCTTCGGCGAAGTCCGCGCCCTTTGATGCAAAAATGATGCCACGAGAGGAATTGATAATCATGCCTTCTCCGCGACTATCTTTACCCGCGGAAACGACCTGTTCCACTTGCTTCTCGAGCGGCACGTCCTTCTGTTGGAATCCGACGCCCGGAATGAGAATTGGCATATCACCAACGACCTCGCGAACTTCGCGAAGTTGCCCCGGATACGTTGCACCAACGACGAGCGCGCAGTTGCCGTTCTTGTTCCACTCGCGTGAGACACGATGAGCAACATACTTGTAGAGTGGCATATATCCACCTGGCACAACGTCGCCCGAGATGTCCCAGTTTTGGAACTCACCCGCACCCGGATTGGACGTCTTGCAAAGAACGATGGCACCCTTATCCGCGCGATCTAGAAACGGTTGGAGCGCTTCGGAGCCAAGATACGGGTGCACCGTGATCGCGTCCGCCTGCAGATAATCAAACGCCATCTGTACGTAGCCATTGTTGGTGTTTCCGATATCCGCACGTTTGGCGTCAAGGATCACCGGAACGTCTGGGGCGATGATGCGAATGTCTACGATGGTGCGGTGCAAAGCCGCAATGCCTTCGGCGCCATACGCCTCGTAAAACGCAGTGTTAGGCTTGTAGGCGCATACGAGGTCTTTGGTCGCCTCCACGATCGCCCGATTGAAAGCGACGACAGTGTTGGAAACACTCACGTCGCATTCGTTGCCGCTTTTGCGTGCGGATTCGGGAATTTTGCCGAACTCGCTATCGAGCCCAATACACACGAATTTCCCTTCGGCCCATTTGGCCCGCAACAATTCCATAAAATTTCTCATTTTCCTCTCCTTTCTTTGATTGGAAATGTACAATTACAGCCCGACAACCGGACTGACTATTAAAAATGACATTAGCAATAATGTCATTTTAAAGTCAAACTAAAACAAAAAAGCAAGTTGTGCACCCGAGAGGACTTGGTCTCGGCTCTCGGCTCGCCGTCGCTCGCCTCGGCCTAACCACCGGCTCGCGACCTCGCCTACTGTCTCGGCAACGCTCCGCCGTTCTCATCCCCCACGCGAGTCAAGCAGTTGACTCGCTCCGCCCATAAAAAAATCCCTACAGGGATATTTTTTATGGGCAGGGGGGGACTCGAACCCCCATGCCTTGCGGCGTTAGCTCCTAAAGCTAGTGCGTCTGCCAATTTCGCCACCTGCCCTTTTAATCTACAAGTTCCGCTTGTATAATAACACGTTTTAAATTAAAGCCGATCGGCCAGCAAGTAATTAACGCGATTTCCGAATCGCCTTTCGGCGCTTGGGATAGGATTTCGTTGATTTTTTCGGGAGTTAAAATGCTGTTTGAAAAAACTTTATAGGTTAATTTTTTGCCTTCAAAAACCACATAAACCTCATCGCCTTTTTGCAGTTTATCTAGCAGAGCGAAATTATACGCGTACTGGCCGTCGCGGTGATACCAGGTTTCTGTTGAACTGTGGCCCAAAATTACCGCCCTTCCGGCTTTTCCCGGCAACTGCGAATCGGCGTATAGCCCGACGCCCTTTTCAAGAATTGCCGAAACGTTTTTTTCGGAATTATTTTCAAAAGGGATTACGGGCGCCAAAACTTCGATTTTGGGAATATAAAGATAATAATTTTTTTCATTCAATCCGGAAATTAACTTGCTATCGGCGCTAGCTTCGGCGCGTAAAAAATCAGGAAACAAGTTGTATTTCAAAATCTTTGAATAAGCGCCGCCGTTCAAAAACAGGTAGACAAAAGCGCATGACACTAAAAATATCGCTAAGAATATAGCAATTTCTTTTTTAAAATTGATATTCATATATGTCGGTATCCGGCATTATTTCTTTTTGTTTTATTTCCCTATTTTGCTTTCTAAATCTGATTTTGAACGACACAAAGTAAATGACCGCCGACAATGCAAGGCCGCCAAATAAAATCAGGGGCAAGGCGCCTTCCGGACCGGTAGAAACATTGGCAATTGTTTCGGCATAAGTAGTGGGATAAGACGTCGACGGGTAATTATAGCCAATGGTTGAATAAGTATAGCTGGAGGTGGGGTAGGTATAGCTGGAGGTGGGGTAGGTATAGCTGGAGGTGGGGTAGGTATAGCTGGAGGTGGGGTAGGTATAGCTGGAGGTGG
>JBDRMC010000018.1:0-20560 GCA_043812515.1 Patescibacteria group bacterium
GGCCTCGCCGTTGTAGGCGTTAACTGTATCGGAAACAATCTTACCCGCAATTACGCTATAAACAATTTTACTGTGTGGATTTCTCTTCAAAAAATATTTCGCGAACAGGGCGCCTATTACCGACGAATTTACAGACTCCCCCTTTTCATCAACAAAAATAACCCTGTCGCCATCACCATCAAAAGCACAGCCAAAATGATAATGTCCGGTTTTTATTTTATTTTTTAAATCGGTAATATTTTTTTCTCTGGTTGGGTCAGGTTCGTGGTATGGAAATTCTCCATTCGGAGAAAAATTCATAGCAGTATATTCAACCGGCAATTTTTCAATAATTGTTTTTAGGATGGGACCGACGGCGCCGGAACTTGCGTCAATAGCGATTCTCATCGGCCTTATCGCGTCTGTATTTATAAAACTTAAAACGTGTTTTATATAATCACCTGTAATATCTTTTTTAATAAAAGTTCCTTTTTTTTCGGCTTTGAAATTTCTAATTTTATCAATTATATTTTTTACATCATCAATAACTATTGAATCCACATCGCTTTTTATCAATTTGAAGCCATTATATTCTTTTCTGTTATGTGAAGCTGTTATTATGGCGGCTGGTAAATGGAAAAAACCTGAAGCAAAATAAATCATATCAACGGTTGTTAGGCCGGCGCCCAAAACATCAATCCCTTCATCCATAAGGCCTTCAATAAATGCTCTTTTCAAAACCGGCGACGATACACGTGCGTCATAACCAACAATCACTTTCTCAATATTTTTATTTTCGTTCCCTTTAAGATAGATGCCAAAAGCTCGCCCGATTTTATAAGCGGTCTCTTCATTCAACT
The DNA here is from genome assembly GCA_043812515.1 of Patescibacteria group bacterium. Classification (GTDB taxonomy): domain Bacteria; phylum Patescibacteriota; class Minisyncoccia; order UBA10092; family UBA10092; genus UBA10092. Next base: position 840 of record JBDRMC010000018.1, read on the forward strand.
CGCCGGGGTAAATCCCGCGGATATCGTAAGCTCTAAAAATTGACGGATTAATCATAGTGATTCTATTATAACATAGAACAATAATTATGAGTCTCAAAATAGGAATCGTAGGCCTGCCCAATGTCGGCAAATCAACGCTTTTCAAAGCTTTGACCCGCGAACAAGTTAATATCGCCAATTTTCCTTTCGCGACAATCGACCCCAATGTCGGCATTGTTAATGTTCCGGATAAACGGCTTACTCAATTGGCCGAAATGTCCAAATCAAAAAAAATCGTCCCGGCGGCGATAGAATTCGTTGACATTGCCGGTTTGGTTAAAGGCGCTCATGAAGGCGCGGGCTTGGGAAATCAGTTTTTGGCCCGCATAAGAGAAGTTGATGTTATTGTTGAGGTCGTCAGGGATTTTGAAAACCCCGACATCATTCATGTCGAGGGAAGCGTCAGTCCCTCGCGCGATATTGAAACTATCCAGTTGGAATTGGTTATGGCCGATTTGCAGACGCTGACTAAACATCTTTCTAAAATTGAAAAAGATATACGAAGCGGCCAAAAAATAGCTCAAGAAGAAAAAATGATTTTGGAAAAAGTAAAAGGTGTTTTGGAAGCCGGCGACTTGGCGACAAAAGCCAATCTTTCCGGTTTGGAACTTGAACTCATAAAAGACCTGCATCTTTTGACTCTGAAACCCTTTTTGTTTGTTTATAATATTTCAGATAATGGTGATAAAAAAAACAGATTGGCGCTTAATATGCAGTTTGAGGCGGAAATCGCGGAAATGAGCGAAGACGAGGCCAAAGAATTTGAAAGCGAGTCGCGTTTGCCGGACTTAATAAAAGAAGCCTATAATTTATTGAATCTTATAACTTATTTCACAACCGGTGAAGATGAAACACGCGGTTGGACAATTATGGCCGGGTCAACCGCTCCGCAGGCCGGTTCGGCGATTCATACCGATTTTGAACAAAAATTTATCAAGGCAGAAATTATAAATTGGCAAAAATTATTGGAATGCGGCAACTGGGCTAATGCCCGCCAAAAAGGGCTTCTGCGGACAGAAGGCAAAGATTATGTCGTCAGCGACGGCGATGTAATAGAATTTAAAATTTAGATTGACAATATCCCCTGCCCCGTGATAAATTATGACCGATGAATGAGGTTGAAAATAAAAAAGAATACGAGTTTGCGTACTTATTATCACCTGATATCTCCGAGGACAAAATTGATTTTGAAGTTTCAGAATTGAAAGATTTGATCGCTAAAAACGGCGGCGATGTAATCCAGGCGAATCTGCCGGAAAAAAGACGGCTCGCCTATCCGGTTAAAAAACAAAACTTCTCTTATTTCGGAGTTGTTTATTTTAATTCCGACACAGAAAGTTTGGACAAGATTAAAAAAGCTTTGATATTTTATAAAAAAGTTTTAAGATATTTATTGTTAAACAAAGCGATAAAATCTCACTCTATGGATGTTCACCCGAAGGGTGAAAAGTCAAATCCAATAATTGCCCCGCAGAGTTTTGAACAAAGACTGGAAAGTTTATTAAACAGTTAAAAACATGAATTTAAACAAAGTTTTCATATTAGGCAATTTGACCCGCGACCCGGAACTGCGACAGACTCCGTCCGGCCAAAATGTGGCCACCTTTAGTGTTGCCACAAATCGCGCATGGACGGATAAATCGGGTGTTAAACAGACCCAAGTTGAATTTCATAATATTGTTTTATGGGGCCGATTGGCCGAAATCGCCCACCAATATTTAGCCAAAGGCCGCCTTGTTTTTATTGAAGGAAGAATGAATACTCGCGCTTGGCAAGACCAACAAACTGGCCAGAAAAGAAGTCGCACCGAAATTGTCGCCGAAACTATGCAGCTTGGGCCACGGCCAGCCGTCCCAGTGCCGACATTGCCTTCCGTTGAGACAAAATCCCCAGAGCCAGAGGCCTTGCCCGAGGTTCAATTGGAAGATTTCAATGAATCTCCCACGGCAAGCGAGGAAATAAAAGTGGAAAATATACCTTTTTAATATGCACCAAAACAATCCCGAATTAAAAAATCAAAAAACCGTCTGCTATTTTTGCGCCCAAAATATAAAAGAAATTGACTATAAAAATTCCGACTTGCTCCGCCATTTCATTTCCGCCCAGGCAAAAGTGATGCCCCGAAAAAGAAGTCATCTTTGCGCCAAGCACCAGCGCCATCTGGCGGCCGCCATCAAGCGCGCCCGTTTTATGGCATTGATACCAATCACTTCAAGATAACTCTAAACAAAAATTGATTTTTTGATTTCTTGGGTGAGTTTTTTGAGAATGTCGGCGTTTTCTTTCAAAAATTGGCGAGAGGCTTCCACACCCTGGCCTAGTTTTTTATCTTCATAATTTATCCAAGTCCCCGATTTCGACAGAATTCCCGATTTCAAACCGCAATTTATTATATCCCCTTCTCTTGATATTCCTTCGTTATACATAATATCAAATTCGGCGATTTTGAACGGCGCGGCGACTTTGTTTTTGACTACTTTGACAATAGTTCTATTGCCGACCACATCTTCGCCTTTTTTAATCTGGGCATTTCTACGGACATCAAGGCGAACCGAAGAATAAAATTTAAGCGCCATACCGCCCGGCTGGGTTTCCGGATTGCCGAAAAACACTCCAATTTTCATTCTCAACTGGTTTATAAAAATAATCGCCGTATTGCTCTTGGCAGCAATAGCATTCAGCTTCCTTAAAGCCTGCGACATAAGCCGGGCTTGAAGTCCCATGTGCTGGTCGCCCATCTCGCCTTCAATTTCTGCCCTGGGCGTTAACGCGGCGACGGAATCAACGACAATCACATCACAAGCGTTTGACCTAACCAAGCTTTCAACGATTTCAAGCGCTTGTTCGCCATTATCCGGCTGAGAAATTAATAAATCATTAATTTGCACGCCGATTTTTTTGGCGTATTCGGGATCCAAGGCATGTTCCGCGTCAACAAAAGCCGCCCTTCCGCCCCGCTTTTGGGCTTCGGCAACAACATGCAGAGCCAGTGTTGTTTTTCCCGATGATTCCGGCCCGTAGATTTCAATTATCCTTCCCCTGGGCATGCCGCCAACCCCCAATGCCACATCCAAAGAAAGCGACCCTGTTGGAATTACATCGACATTAACTCTGGAAACTTCGCCGAGCTTCATTATTGAACCGTCGCCAAAACGTTCTCTAAGTGATTTAACTGTTTCATCCAAAGCCTTGTTCTTATTATCGGTTTCTGTTTCTTTTTGTTTTATCATATATTTTCCACCCTTCGGGTGGTCACCCGTAGGGTGATATTTATTAATTATTATTGTCTAAAAATTTGTTTTATTATTTGCGCTGTTTTCCCAAAGCTATTGACTACTTTAACCTCAATGACATTTATTCCACTGGCAAGAAGTACGTCCTTTGAAAAATTGCCGTCAGAAGAAACATATATGTTTTCACCGTTAATCGTCAAATCAACCCTATTATCAGTTTTCCCTTTCAATGTAAATGACTCATCCTTCGTGATCAAATCTTCTTTCAGATTAATCGCCAGATTTGGCGGTCCGACCAAAAAATCAAACTGATACCAGAGATAGGCAAAAAGAGAAACCAAAAGAACTGCGCTGAAAGTAACAATTAATTTTCTTGGCGTTAGAACAAATCTAAAATTTTCTTTTTTGGAATCTGTAATATTACTATGATCGGCCGGCGTTTCAACAACTTGCGTTTCGTTGTTATACATTTCTATGATTTCTTTTTCATCGATATCCAGAAATTTCGCCAATCTTTTAAAAATTCCCTCCCGATACACTAATGGCGGCAGTTTTTCGAATTGCCCGTTTTCTAGGGCTTCCAAATTAAATATTTGAATCTTCGTAATGTCGCTCAGTTTTTCCAGACTAAGATTTTTGCTTTGTCTTTTTTCTTTCAAAAATTCCGATAAAGTTTTTTTGTTTTCAGTCATTTTCGTCATTATTTCGCGAATCAAACTTGTCTGTGTAAACTTCCCTGGGTTTGGCGCCGTCACCCGGCCCTATAAAACCTTTTTCTTCCAAAATATCCAGAAGACGCGCCGCTCTGGCATAGCCAACCCGCAAACGTCTTTGCAAAAGAGACGCCGAAGCTTTGCCGGCTTGAAAAATAACATCTTTCGCCTCATCAAATAATTCATCATCGCTTGCGTTGGAAAATTCATCCGGAGAATTTAATTCTCCCCCGACGGGGGATGAACTATTTCCTGTTACGGAAAATTCTTCGTCCTCACCATTACCGTTTGTGATTGGATTTTTTTCCGCGATATAGCCGACTACTTTTTTAATTTCTTTTTCGGAAATAAAAACACCCTGAATACGCCTCGGTTTGGAACTGTCGTTTGATAAATACAGCATATCGCCGCTCCCCAAAAGTTTTTCGGCTCCTCCCATATCCAAAATAGTACGGGAATCAATTTGCGATGGCACTTGCAAAGCGATCCGCGATGTGATGTTGGCTTTAATCAAACCCGTTAAAACTTCAACCGACGGTCTTTGAGTTGAAATAATAAGATGAATGCCAACAGCCCGAGCCATTTGAGCGATGCGTATAATCGTGCCTTCAACTTCCCTGCCGAAAGCAGCCATAAGGTCAGCCAGTTCGTCAATAATAATAACCAGATACGGCATAAACAATTCCATTTCGTTATTTTTTATAACTTGATTGTTAAATCCGACTATGTCTCTTACTTTATATTCCGAAAGCATTTCATAGCGGCGTTCCATTTCCTTTACCGCCCATCTTAAGGCGTTGATGGATTTTTTTCCATCGCTTATCACGGGCGTTAAAAGATGAGGCAAGTCCCTGTAATAGGCCAGCTCAACGCGCTTTGGGTCGATAAGTATGAATTTTAATTGGGATGGCCCATTTCTCCAAATAAGCGAAGTGATGATTATATGCATGCACACCGATTTTCCCGAACCGGTAGCTCCGGCGATGAGTAAGTGGGGCATTTTTGCCAAATCGGTAAAAATCGGCGCTCCGCTGACATCGCGGCCAAGCGCGAAATTTAACAAATCCAGTTTTTTGAAATTATCGCTGGCGAGCAAACTGCCAAGCCGAACCAGCGCGATCGTTTTATTTGGAACTTCAACTCCAACCAGCGCTTTGCCCGGAATCGGCGCTTCGATTCTTAACGGGTGCGTTGCCAGCGCCAGCGATAAATCATTTTGCAAAGCGACGATTTTAGAAAGTTTAACGCCTTGAGCCGGTCGTAAGGTATATTGAGTCACCGTCGGACCGACATTTACCTCGCCCATTTCTACCTCAATGCCAAAATGCTGTAATGTTCTTTTTATAATATTGGCGTTGGCCTTGATGTCTCCGGACATCGGCCGGCTTTCCATACTTTCAAGCAATTCGATAACCGGCGCTTTATAAGTGCCACCGATAAATTTGGGGATTTTAAATTCTTCTTCTTTATCCTCCGTAGCTTTTCCGCCAGAGGCGGATCCGCCTTTGGCGGAAGCGGTTCCTGATGCTTTTGTATATCCTCCCTCTTTTATCGCCTGATTCACAATAGGATTGATATCCCGCCCAGAATCTGGGCGAGCCTCGCCCCCTTCGGGGGCGGTAATTTCATCTTCATCCTCTTCTTCATCTTCTTCATCTCGGCCGATTCTTAAAGGAATATTCAAAACCATAACAAGAGAAACCAAAACAAAGGCGGATAAAAGCACCAAAGAAGCCCAAAATCCGAATATTTTTCCCAAAGAAAGCGCGATAACATAACCGACTGCTCCGGCATTATCATTGTTCGAAAATAGCAGTTCTAAAATTCCCAAAGTTGAGACAAACAATAAAATAGCTCCAAAGATAGTGGCGAAATAAATATGTTTCCGGCGGGATTTCAAAAATTCAAAGGCCATCATTAAAAACACTATCGGAAGAACAAAATATCCCCATCCGAATAAATAATGAAACCCGCCAAAAATCATCTCGCCAAACGGACCGGCCTTGTGCCAGATGCTTAAAATAATAACGATTGCGAAACCGAAAAAAAGAATCGCCAAAATGGCTTTTTTGGTTTGGGCTTCCAAATCAAAGAGTGGTTTTTTAGAATAATCGTAAGCGGCTTTTTTTGCTTTTTTTCGTTTGGCCATAAGAGCATTTTAGAACAAAAAAAACGCTTTAGCAAGGCGAATTAAGACAAATTTTTCAAGTCTTGAAGAAACAGTTTATATTCGCTGGAGAAAAGCCATCGAGCGATATGAAAAATACTATAGCTGATAAAAAATGCCGCAAAAACATCAATAGAGTAATGATAGTGTCCCAGAAGAGCGCTTACGCCGAAAATAAGCGATGTGGCGAGAAATATACCGCGAAGGTATTTATTACTCCAATATACAAGCGCCGCTAGAAATGGCAAGCCGGTGTGCGCAGAAAAAAAGTAATCGGCGCCGAACACCAAATTTCTATAAAGAATACCCGATACAGGAGACAACTGCTGAGGAATAGGACCTATATGGGTTAGGACAATAAAAATGGCCCGTATTAAATAAAAAAGAGCGGCGCTTTTAATTACAAATGGTATTTGTTTTGGCTCTCGAATTAAAAGAATTATCATAAATAAACCGAATAAAAGAGCGCCATAAATATAAACGCCGTCCACATCAACTGCAGGAATATTGTCAAGTATAATATCCGTTACGCCGTTGCTGGCCATTTTGGTGGCGTAATTGCCGGCAGCATAATTTACGCTTAAACTCAATGCCAAAAACAGAAATGCCCAAAACGCCGATAACAAAAATGATTTTTGAGACCAATGGAGTTTATGTTTTGCGATGATATTTCTCATATAAAGTTTTCAATGGCTTCCGATACTTCCGGAAAATTATTTAGCACGATAATATGGTCGGTATTATCTAGAAGAACGAGCTTGGAATTTTTTATTCTCTCGTGCATTATAACAGAATTTTCTACGGGAAATAAAGTATCATTTTTTCCGTGGACAAGCAAAACGGGAATATTTATTTTATCCAAAAAATTTTCCCCGTTGAATTCATATGACTGTCCCAGGCAAAACAAATAAATCTTAAGGGTTGTATTTTTTACATCGGCGAACATTCTTCTTAAATCCCAATCTCCGGTATTTTTATATTTTGAATAATCGACATGTCCCCCGATTTTTGAGGAGTAAAACGGCATCATGTCGTAAAGCTTGGCGGATAATTGAACTATGGGTCGAATAATTTCCGCCGTTTTCGCGCTGTTGACGCGAAAACCCGGACTTAAAAATATGGACGAGGCAAGCATGCCTTGATATTTGGTTAAAAAATCAAGAGCCACCAAAGTGCCGAATGAATGGCTGATAAGGATTAATTTTTTTATATCCAGATGTGCCGTCAAATCGCGGATATCTTGAGAAAATTTTTCTATTTTATAATCTTCATAACCGCCGGATTTTGCCGACTTGCCGTGACCGCGCAAATCAAAACAAAGAACATTGTAATTTTTCTCAAATTTATTTTCATATTCCGCCCAAGCCGATGAACTGCCGGACAGACCGTGGACAAAAACCAGCGTCGGTCTGTTTTCCTGGAATTCATTGACCCTGTAATAAATGCCTCTTGGCTGAAAAAATAATTCTTTCATCATACGTTTAAGACCGAATAATACAAATTTTCCAGTTTGGAAACGCTTTCATTAATATCATATTGCTTGCTTTTCTGGAAACTGGCTTCGCCCATTTTATCCAATAAGTTTTTATCGGAAAGCGCGCTGATTATTTTACTCGCCAAATCTTTTTCGTTTTCCGGCTCAAACAAAAATCCATTTTTATCAACAAAATAAGTGGCGGCGCTATTTTCCGCATTGGCGATAATTATCGGCTTGCCGCAAGCCATGGCTTCAAGTGTCGTCATCCCCTCAAGTTCGGCCATTGACGGCGATACGAAAATATCACAGGCATTATAAGCTTTTACTTTATCTTCTTCGCTTATTTTTCCCATAAAAGTGAGATTTTTGGACAAATCCATTTTAGTAGCAAGTTGTTTAAGCTCGTTTTCCTGATGGCCGAAACCGGCAATAAAAAAATGCGCGTCCGGTTGTTTTTTTATTACATGCGGAACCGATTTAATCATCGTGTCAACGCACTTTTCGGGATGAAGCCGTCCGACATAAAAAACTTTCCTCGCCCTTCGAAGCCTTGGCGAAGGAGGGTTTCCTTTTTGGAGATTAAATTTATCAAAAAAATTACCGGTGTCAACTTTTTTAAATTCATTAGAATCAACTCCGTTGCTTATGACTACATGGTTGGCGCCACCGCTTATGTTAGCGAATATTTTTTTGGCAAATTCCGAAGGATAGGCCACCGCGTGCGCTTGTTTGTGCGACCATAAAAGATATTTTAAATAAATCCTGCTGAGAAAATCCCGCCCCAGATATTTTGGCATATGCATAAAAATATTTTCGGGCTGGGAGTGAGCATGCGATATGATTTTTATTCCAAGCGCCTTCGCCGCTTTCATGGAGACAATGGATGATGGCATCTGGAGTAAAGTGTGTAAAATATCTATTTTTTCTTCCTGAAGTATTTTTTTTATTTTTTCTTTGGAGGGAAAAGATAAGTACCATCTGCCCTCGGATTTAGGAATCAATAACGATGGAAACCTGTATACTTTAAAACCATTTAAAGTATCATCTTTGGGATTCATCGGTGAGCGGGCTCCTATAAAAATTATATTGTGTCCCCTGTTCCTCAAGCGTTCGGCAAAACGCAAGGTTGAAACAAGAACGCCGGATTTATAATCGCTTATCGGGTCGCAAACCATCGCGATATTTAATTTTTTTCTGTTATCCATAATATTAATCGGAAAACAACTTTAATTTCCTGATGGCAATAACAAAAATAATTATTAATCCAACTACTATTGTTGCTGTAGTATAGTAATTCAAATATTTATTAAGCTGTTCATATGCCTGGCCGAATAATACGCCAATAGTGATTAATGCCACCGACTGCACGGCAGTAGTTAGCAGGCAGATTGTCAAGAAACGCTTGTAGGGAACTTTTAAGCTTCCCGCCGTAAACAAACCTGCGGCGCCGATGCCATAAAAAACTTTTGACAGAATAAGCGCTTTGCGTTCGTTGACCCTAAAATATTCCTTGACTCGTTCTACTTTTTCATGCCGTTTTTCAAAAAAACGCGAAAAAAAATTGTTTCCAAGTCGGCCAGCCCAATAAAATGCGTTATCTCCCAAAACATCGCCCAGCGTAACTATCACGTATACTATGAAAAAATTTAAAATCCCCAATGAAGCCAGAAATCCGGCGACAATCGTCACAATCGGCCCTTCAATAACAGAAATGGGAAAAAGTATAAAATACCCGTAATTTGTCAGCAACGAAACCAAATTTTCCATTCTCTAAAAATAACACGTTTTGCCCTTAGTGTCACTAATTGGTCGGCATTGCCGGCCTTATTTGGATTGATTGCACGGTGATGCTACCGTCCTGGTTTTTGGGGCCGGTGATTGTCACCTGTTCGCCAATGGTCAAGTCAGCAGCCACGCCTTCGGCTGATTTCATTATTTTTGTCGTGTCGGAAAATAAAATAATTTGGGAACTGCCATTGGTTAATTTAACCGTAATACTGTTGCTGTCTTTTTTAATTATTTCTCCTCCGGAAAAACCGCCGTTTTGTTGCGCGCCATTTATTCTTTGCCTGTTCATATTAGCCGATAAGTCCGGCCGCGCGCTTTTACCATATAGCATGCCATTATAAAATCCCCCGCCTCCGGCAATTATTAATGTTATAATCACTGCCATTATTATTTTTTTATTCATATATTTTCTTGCCCTCCGTAGCTTTATGCGAAGGAGGGTTACAATTAATTATAATTATTCATACCTCAATGCTTCTATTGGATTTAAACTTGCCGCCCGGCGAGCCGGATAATATCCGAAAACAATTCCTATTGTTGCCGAAACGCCAACAGCTAAAATTACAGACATTAAAGAAACAGAAGTCGTAATTCCGGCAAACTGAGTAACAGCCAAAGCCGCCAGCCAGCCGAAAATAATTCCAACTACTCCGCCAAGAAAAGTAAGCATTACCGATTCGGCGAGAAATTGAACACTGATGTCTTTATTTTTAGCGCCTATCGCTTTGCGCAATCCTATTTCACGAGTTCTTTCGGTAACAGTCGTCAGCATCATATTCATAATACCGACACCACCCACTATAAGAGATATTCCCGCAATCGCCCCCAAAAGAATGGTTAATGTATTGGTTACGGAAGAAGCGGTCGCCGCAATATCGGCCTGATTCATAATGCTAAAATCGGCCAACGCTGGATCGCTTATATGATGCCTTGTTAATAAAAGTTCCGTAATTTGCTGTTGGATATCGGCCATGGAATTTTGGTCTTGGGCCTCAACGCTTATTGTTGTCACATAAGAATCCCCGGCAAGAAATCGCTGGGCTGTCGAAAGCGGAACAAAAATCATATCGTCTTGGCTGCCAAATCCGGTTCCGCCCTTGGTTTTTGTTATACCTATTACTTTAAAATCAACTTTATTGATTCTTATTGTCTGCCCTATAGCTTCGGCTCCTTGCCCGAAAAGGTCATCACGAGTCGTCGGGCCAATAATCGCGACCCGCGACAGACTTTGGACATTTTGAGCAGATATGAAAGAACCTTCATCAATTTCAATTTTGCGGACTTCGGGATAAGCCGCAACTGTTCCTATAACCGAAACATTCGTGTTCGTTCCCCTCGCCGTTACCTGATATCTTCTAGATATTTCCGGAGCCACCGCTTTTGCCAGAGTGATTTCCTTGCTGATTGCGTCTGCGTCTTCTTGAGTTAATGTCTGAGCCGAACCCCGGCCAGCGCTTATTTGAACGCCCGTGCCATGCTGCGCTCCGGGCATCACCAAGACCAAATTCGACCCTATCGACTGAATGCTTGATTCAATGGAATTTTGCGCCCCTTGGCCGATGGAAACCATCGCGATAACCGAACCGATACCAATAACGATGCCAAGAATCGTAAGACCTGACCTTACTTTATTTATGGTAAGGGAAAAATATGTTTCCTGCATCAAATCAGAAATTTTCATGGAGGTTTTTTTCATCTTTAAGAATCGCGCCGTCTTGAATGTGGATTATTCTATCGGCATGTTCGGCGACATTCAATTCGTGAGTAATGATTATTATTGTGTGCTTATGTTTTCGGTTTAGTTCCTGAAAAGCATTGAGAACTATTTCTCCGGTTTTTGTGTCAAGATTTCCCGTCGGCTCGTCCGCCAAAATAAGAGCGGGATTATTAACCAGAGCGCGGGCAATGGCCACGCGCTGCATCTGGCCGCCGGAAAGCTGGTTTGATAAGTGTTCCCAACGGTCCGCGGGCAAACCGGTAGATATTAGCGCTTGTTCGGCTTTTTCTTTTCGTTCCAATTGTGGTATTCCGGCATATACCAGGGGCAACATCACATTGCGCAACACCGTGGCCCGGGAAAGAAGATTAAACGATTGGAAAATAAAACCTATTTTATTCTTCCGGACATCGGCTAATTCATCTTCGGAAAGTTTTGAAACATCTTGGCCATCCAATTTATAGGTTCCCGACGTCGGATTATCCAAGGCGCCCAAAATATGCATAAGAGTTGATTTGCCCGAGCCGGATGGCCCCATTATGGCCACAAATTCCCCACTATTTATTTTGAACGTGATATCTTTAATCGCAGGGGTTTCAATATCGCCATTTTTATAAATTTTACTTATTTTTTCACATTCAATCATGGTTCGACAAGCTCACCATAAATAATAATTTATCGTCCGGCTCCGCCCGTCATACCGGGAATTCTAAAACTGGAGTTTTGTTGTACGGTTGCGGCTCCTTGAGTTGAACCGGCAATTGTTCTTGTTACAACCGAATCCCCCGCTTTAAGACCGTTGGTAATTTCCGTCATCGTATCATTAGAAGTCCCAATTTCCACTGGTTGTCTAATCGGAATTGTTGAACTAGTGGCCGCATCTTGAATTTCCACATAATAAGCCCCACTTTGGGATTTAACCGCGGTATTGGGCACAAGCAAAATATCTTGTTTTACATCGGTGATGACCGCCGCCGAAACACTCATGCCCGGCTTAATTCTGTCATCTTGCGTGTCAAAAGCAATTTGAATATTATAAGTGACCACTCCTTGAGCTGCCGCGCCAATGGCGTCAATCTGCGAAACTTCGCCGGTGATTACAAGGTCCGGAATCGCATCAAACGTGAGAGTTGTTTTCTGGGCCATTTTTATTTTGGCTATATCAACTTCATTTAGCGATATTTGAGCAAGTTTCTTTTTGGTAATAAATGTGAACATACTGGCGCTCGGGGAAACAGAATCGCCATTTTTCACATCGACACTTGCGACTATCCCACCGAAAGGCGCGCGAATATAATAATCGGCAAGCTGTTGCTGCGCGTCCGAGAGAGCATTTTCCCGCTGTTCGACACTAAGTTCTTGGGAGTCAACATCAAGCGGCGCATTTTTGACCGTGTTTTGGGCATTTATCAAACTCGAAAGATGACCGTTAACTTGGCCGATATAAGTCTGTAAATTACTCCGGTAAGTATTCACTAATGCCGGCAAACTTTTTCCCGAATGTTTTGAAACGTAATCCGCAAGATAATCCAACAAACTCTGCTCGCTTTTTAAAGCCTGCGCGATTGATTTTGTCGTGTCGGTAACTTTATTGAGAAGGTCGAGAGTTGTGGTGCTGCTGGCATAGCGGCTGGTATTTTTATAAAGCGCGAGCGCGCTGTCATATTGAGTTCTCGCCACGGCATAGTCATTGTTTGCCGCAGAAACAAAGAGCTCCGCCTCATCCTGGTCGGGACTATAAACAAAATCGGTGTAAAACCCCTTGTTGCTCTGATTATTGCTTAAAGTACTGCCATTTATGACAATTTCGGCACCGCCCATGACCGTAGGCAAATCAAGAAAAACATCGGAAATGCTGTTAAATGAATCTTCCTGTATTTTTTCGGGGCTTGCTGACGACTGCATTAGTTTATCCAAGGATAATTTGGCGCTGTCCAAATTTATTTGGGCGTCTCTGACGGTTTTCCGCGCGTTTTGCGAATCAAGCTGTGCTAAAAGCGCCCCCATCGGCACTTCCTGCCCCTCCTTTACGCCGATATATATGACATCCCCGGAAACTTTAGGTTTAATATCCATCTGGTCTAAAACTAAAACTTGGCCACTGCCGGAAACAGAGGAAACAAGCGTCCCTTTTTCAACAGCGGCAAAAACATATTGCGCAACAGCAGTGGTACCGAAAAGTTTGCCATAGGCGTAATAACTGCCACTCAAAATAACAACAGCTAAAATAATTGAAATTATTTTATGTTGTAATACCCTTTTCCAAATCTCTCCCAACTTTTCTCTCAATAAAATTTTAAAGTGTGATATGTTCATATTTATCTTAATTCTTTTTGGCCCCTGAACATTGGCAACATCATTGGCGCAGTTGAGGAAGCCGGCGCTGGTATTGTCCTTAGAAATTTGGCATCAATCTGGCCATCATCATTCGGCTCGCCGATAACCACGACAAAGTCGCCAATTTTAAGTGCATTTAATTTTACGGTTTCATTCAAGCGATTAATAACGGTATCGTCTTTAACTGCGACAATTTTTTCAACATTATCACGGCCTCTTATAACAAGGGTGGAATTATCTATTTTCATAATTTGGCCAGCAACACCATTTGCGTTTATCAAATCTTTTCCGCCAAAATCTCCCATAAATCCCCCGCGCGGACCGCCAAAGTTTTTGTGATAATTTTCCCCCCACTGGTAAGAAAATCTCGCTTTGCGATAACCGATATACATGCCTCCACCAAAAATCAAGCAGATAACGGCTATGACTGAAATAGCTAAAGCCACTATCATGTATGGCTTGGATTGTATTATTTCTTTTATATTCATATTATTTAGTTAATTTTATTAATTTAAAAATTCGTTCACGATACTCGACGGCAAGTCTTAGGGAAAACATCAGTAACGCCAGCGCCGTTAATGTTCCAAAAATAGGAATAATCGGCGTTGACTCCAAAACTGCCATAGCAAAATACTTAAAATTAAGCAACATTATTTTGGCATCTGAAAAGAGCAACAAAAATAAAGGACTGGATTCGGATTCCGCCAATTCCAAGAGCAGAACCATTGACGCAAAAATTACCAATATGGCTGAAAAAAATAAAAACACCCAAAAAATAGAGAGTCGCTTTTTTAATGCCTTTAGGAGTTGCTCTATTTTCAGGCGTTCAACAATTGTCCGAAAAAGCCGCTTGGGCGGCTTATCGGCGCGATTATCGGTAAAATGTTCATTCTCAAACATGGGCTTATGTATATTAATACGATAGAATCCATGCTTTTGGTGCGTTATAACGCTTTTTTGAGTATGATCAACCCCCTTCTGTAGCGGCTTTTGACGGTATTTATGGACTCATTAAGAAAACTCGCTATTTCACGAAAATTAAGGTCATCTTTATGATAAAGATTTATCACGGAGCTGTATTTTGGTGGCAGTTTTTCAATTGCCAATGCGAGATTTTGAGAAAGCGATTTTTGGTAAATTTTATCAATTACAGAGATTTGTTCCGAGTCAGCAACGTCTTCCAAAAGCAAAGAAAACGGTATGGTGTTTCTTTTTTTAAGCCAGTCCAAAGCGGTGTTTTTGGCAACAGTAAAAAGCCATGTTCTGAAATTTTTTGAAGCATCAAATCTCTTTAAATTTTTCCAAACTTTAACAAAAACTTCCTGGACTATGTCGGAAGTGTTATCTGGGTCGCCTGCATATCTTCGCGAGAAATTATAAACCAACGTCAAATACCGTCGGACAATTTCTTCCAGCGATTTCTCGTCGCCTTTGAGATAATTTTTAACCAATTGTTCGTCAGTAAAATTTTTCATAATTGAAGCTACAATGTTAACTTCGTGCCGTATGATCTTCTAGCCACTTCTCTAAATCATTTAGAATCAAATCTCTATCCGTATTACCCGGGATACTGGCTACTCTTTTGGCCAATTCAACAAAGTAATCTTCGATAGCTTGAGGATCGCCTTTTAACCAATAATCATTTATAAATAAAAACACCATTAATGTAGCTGTTGCTATTCGCTTATTGCCGTTTTTGAATGGATGATTTTTATTCAAACCATAATAAAGAATTGCGGCCTTTTTTGTAAGAGTAGAATACAATTCTTTACCATCAAATGTTTGCTTGGGATTATTAAGAGCCGAATCTAATAAACCTAACTCGTGTTCACTAAATTCTGCTATCGGGTCATCTTCCTTGTCAAAAATGGCCATCGCTATCGGATGGCACATTTTTTCCAAAATTTCACTATCAATATACTTCATCTCCGCAACTTAATTCTTATCAAATTCCGCTATTCTTTCAAAAACTTTTTTATATTCTTTCACAGCCTTTTCCGCCCCTTTTACTACCTTTTTTTCCAATTCTAAACGACTTTCCGATTCTATGACGGTTTTATCCGATTGTTTTTTATTAAAAATTTTTTCTAAAAATCTTTTAATCATGTCCTTACATTATTAAGCCAATTATACCTTTTGTCAAAAGCACTAAACAAACAACTCATGCGGGGGCTGAGGGAATCGAACCCCCGTCAACGGTTTTGGAGACCGCTGTTCTGCCACTGAACCAAGCCCCCTTGGCGCAGATTATTTTTTGGCTTCTTTATGAACCGTGCGCTTGCGGCACCACTTATCACCCTACGGGTGACCACCCGAAGGGTGGCAAGTTCATTTCTTAGCTTCTTTGTGCAATGTACGTTTCCGACACCATTTACAATATTTAATATACTCCAATTTTCTTTCAACAAGCTTCTTATTTTTTTGCTTGAAATAATTCGGCCGTTTGCAAACGGAGCATAGAAGTTTTACTACTTTTTCTTGCGCTTTCATATCAGTTTTTAGTTAATTGTTAATTGTCAATTGTTTCTCGGAGCCACCTCTCGGATTTGAACCGAGGACCTACTGTTTACAAAACAGTTGCTCTGCCGCTGAGCTAAGGTGGCCCGACTGTGCGCAGGGAGGGATTCGAACCCCCGAAGCCCGAAGGCGTGAGATTTACAGTCTCATGTAATTGACCACTCTACCACCTGCGCAAAAAGAACTTCGGAGCCGAGACCGGGGATCGAACCCGGGACCTCATCCTTACCATGGATGCGCTCTGCCAACTGAGCTATCTCGGCATTGTTTTGGAGGATTTTCTGGTTTTTACAGTTTTAACTGCCGGCCTAATGTCAAAAAACTTCTTCTCCAAATCGCCCTTGAGCGCCAAATCTATTTTAATCGTCGGCTCCAATTCGGGAATCTTACTGCCCGAAATGTCTTGCTTGTAGTTGGAAAGGTCCTTCCAAAATTCAACCGAATTATCATTTGATTTTTCATCTTTTATTGTTTCGTTCTTTTTCGATATTTTTCCTATAAGTTCCATTAAATGATTGTCGGTTTTTAATAAAAGCACGCGTGTTCTGTGAAGCGCTTTTTGGGCGATAGACAATGATTGCGCCTTGGCTCCGTCCAGAGGTAGTTGGTTTACCCAATCAGTAAATTTTACCATAATACTAGATGAAGATTCATCTTCCCCATGCTCTCCGCCAGAGGCGGATCCGCCTGTGGCGGAAAATTCCGACAAGTGATTCGACACTACATATACAACGCCGCCCAGCGCCGTTACAAGAAGCGAAATTGGAATTAAATCAAACATTTTATTGATTATATCTTATAATTAAATTTCAAAACGACAAAATTCTCCGATTTGAATATTTTCCCCCAGCTTGGAAATGCAATCCTTTATCAACTGGTCGATGGTCTGGTCTTGATTTCTGACATATGGCTGCGCGATTAATTCTTCGACATTCTCCGGATTCATGGCGGCAATATGCATCGCTATTTCATGGCCGAGTTCCTTAAACTGTTCCGTGCGCGCCACAAAATCGGTTTCGCACAAGAGCCTCACCATCACGCCAACTTTGCCATTGGCATGTATGTAAGAGGAAACAATCCCTTCTCCGGTTTTACGGCTGGCTTTTTTTGCCGCAACAAGCGATCCCCTTTCCTTCAACAGTTCCAAAGCTTTTTCAATTTCGCCATCAGCCTCTTCCAACGCCTTGCGAATGGCATCTATTGAAACTCCCGTTGTTTCTCTAATTTTTTTTAAATCTTCAATTTTTACCATATTTTATCTTTCACTCTCTTTCGGAGCAATTTCCGGCTCGGCCGGCGCTGCCGGTTTTACATCAATCAAAGCGTCCTTAACCAAATTCAAAATAAAACCAACAGAATCAACAGAGCTGTCGCCGGCCGGAATCGGATAACTAAAAATAGAAGGGTCGGCATTGGTATTTACCAAACCGGCTACCGGAACATTTTTTTGGAACGCTTCCTTAACGGCAATTTTATCATAATTAGCCGAACTTGCCCACATTGCATCCGGTAAGCGAGTCATATTAATCAGCCCGCCCATATCTTTTCTTAACTTCTGGATTTTTTCCTGAAGTTTTAATGCTTCGTATTTAGTATATTTTTCAAAGTCCCCGGCCGCCTTTTGACTTTCAAGAGTTCTAAGATATTCAATCCGGCGGCTGATGGTCGGAAAATTGGTAAACGTTCCGCCAAGCCAGCGTTCGGTGACATATGGCATATCAAGAGCTTCGGCAACCTTCCGCGTTATTTCCTTGGCGGCAAAACCTGTGCCAACAAATAAAATAACACCTCCTTTTTTTCTCACTCCAACCAGAAAATCTAAAGCCGATTTTAGACCTTTTTTTGATTTTTCCAAATCAATAATTTGAAAAACACTCTTATTGGACCAGACGTTTGGCTTCATTTTCGGATGGCTATGCGCCCTTAACGCGCCCAAATGAACGCCATGCGACGCCATTGTTTCTATATCAGATTCCAAAATATTGCCATTTGTTTCCATAACAGGACGATAATAACAGAATTGATTGAAATTGACAAGAGATTTTGTCAGTGATAAAATTCCCACCTATGAAAAAAGATATACACCCGAAATATTATCCCAAAGCCAAAGCCAAATGCGCCTGCGGTAATTCTTTTTCAATTGGTTCCGCCACACCTGAAATTAACATCGAAATTTGTTCGAAATGCCATCCCTTTTACACCGGAAAAGATAAAATAATAGACACGGCAGGACGCGTCGAGCGCTTCAAAAAGCGGCTGCAAAAATCGTCGGGCAAAGGCAAAAAATGGACGAAAGCCAAAAAATAATCTTAGAAATCAGAGCCGGCGCCGGCGGCGACGAAGCGGGTCTTTTCGCGCTTGAACTTTGGCGGATGTATAACCATTTCGCCGAACGTCACGGCTTCAAAACGGAAATCATAGATTCTTCGCATTCAAATGTCGGCGGTATTAAAACGCTGGTTGCTCAATTAAGCGGAACAAATATTTACGATTTATTTAAATACGAATCCGGGGTTCATAGAGTGCAAAGAATCCCCAAAACCGAAAAAAGCGGCCGGATACACACCTCCACCGCCTCCGTCGCCATTTTGAAAGAAGTGCCGGAAAAAGAAGTAATTATCAATTCTCAAGACATTAAAGTCGATACATTCAGAGCATCCGGCCCCGGAGGGCAGAATGTAAACAAAGTTGAATCGGCGATAAGAATAACGCATTTGGCATCCGGTATTGTTGTTTCTTCGCAGACCCAACGCTCCCAATTGCAAAACCGCGAAAGAGCCATGGCGATTCTGCGGGCAAAACTCGCGGAGATTGAAAGAGAAAAAGCCACCGGACAAATGACCTCGGACAGAAAAGCGCAAATTGGCACCGGCGAAAGAGTTGAAAAAATCAGAACATATAATTTTCCACAGGATAGAATAACCGACCACCGCATAGGAAAATCTTGGCAACGCATCGAAAAAATCCTCGACGGAAATCTGGACCCACTCATCGAATCTCTCGCAAAAAATCTCAAATAAAAAACAAAGTTAAATATTTTTCGAAGCTTATGAAATCGTTTTAGCATGGTTTCCCGAAGGGAATAAAACGATTTCATCGGACAGCGAGCTCCAAGTTGGTGGAGCGAGCGCGCGAGAAAAATGTTTAACTTTGTTTTATTTACCTAGCTTGATTTAGGGTATCAATGTCTTTTTGGATACGGGTGGCTTCGGCCATGACATTATTTGAATAAATGCGCGCCGTAAGCGATGTGTTCCATCGCCCGCCGGCAATATAAATTTTTGCCGCTTTAACTTCCGACGCGTATGTCTGCTTATTGGCGCCCGATTCGGCAAGCATCAGGCCGGATGCTGTAAATGCGTCTTCAATATTCCATGGAGACGCCGGACGGCGTCCGGTTAAATTGGATACCGCGTCAGTATATAAAAGCCAAGTAGTAGGAATGAATTGAGCCGGACCCATCGCCCCTCCCCACCCATACGACGGTTTTTTAGATACGGGGGTCGAATCAGGATTTAGTCCCAAAGCGCTTGTTATTTCTAAAAAGGCATTAAAATCGCGTGGAGCCATGTCGGTCTTCCAGGTGCCTTTTCCGACATTACCGCCCCAATCCGATTCAATTTTTACGATGGCCAAAAGAAACGCGGCTCTTACTCCGGTAAGCTGAGATGCCGGCAAAGCATGGCTAAGCGCTTCTTCAAATGTCATTTTGAAACCCATCGCCAACTCATAC
>JBDRMC010000019.1:0-11571 GCA_043812515.1 Patescibacteria group bacterium
TAGAAGGAGCTTCTTTTTTGTACTGGATTTTCTTTCTTTCAAAAAAGTAAAAACTAAAAATCAATCCGGCAATAACTAAAATCGTCAGCGCTTTGAGTAAAAATCTCGCTCCATATTCGCCCTGGAGAAAATTGAACACTATGGCAATAAGGTCGCCGATAATCAACCCGCTGGCAATCAATAGAACTATATACGTAAGCCATTTTGTTAGTTTTGATTCTATTTTTTCCGACAAATTTTCAAAACTTTTAAACCAAAACCACAGCGCCCATATATATAGAGGAAAGCCGATAATCAGGGACGCAATTGCGTATTGAATACCCGAAGCGTCAAAAATGACAAACTGATTATCCGGAAAATATTTGTTGATTACCTGAAAATACAAAATTCCCGTCGCGACAGCGGAAATCCCAAGCAGAATAAATGACATAAAATGAACGAAAATTTCCGCCATGCTGCTTTTTTGTTGATTGCTTATTTCATTCATATTTTTCTTGTCCTCCATAGCTTTAGCGAAGGAGGAATTAATTAATAATTATTATTGAGCCAACCAGCCACCATCAACGTAAAGCGTGGCGCCCGTTACATAACTTGCTTCTTCCGATGCCAAAAAGACCACGGCCGCGGAAATTTCCTCCGGTTTGCCGATTCTTTTGAGCGGAATGTCCGCCAGTATTTTTTTCATTTCTTCTTCAGGAATTTGAAGTGCAGAAATCATCGGCGTATCTATCGCGCCCGGCCCGATAGTATTGACGTTAATCCCGAGTGGCGCCCACTCAACAGCCAAAGATTCAGTCATACCTATTATGCCTCCTTTTGAAGCGGAATAATGCGCCCCGTTAACATCACCAATTCCAACACCGCCGGAAGCAATGGATGAAATATTTATAATACGTCCCCAATTATTCTTAACCATTTCTTTTGCCGCTTTTTGGGCGCACAAAAATTGGCCCTTCAAATTAATATCTATCATTTTGTCCCATTCTTCTTCGGTCATTTCCAAGGCCGGTTTATCAATATAAATGCCGGCATTATTAACCAGAATATCCAGCCGCCCGAATTGTTTTACAACCTCGTCGAAAACGGCGGTTATGTCGGCTTTGCTTGAAACATCCATTTTGAAAGCAACCGCTTCGCCCCCGGCGGATTTTATTTCATCAACGACCAGCTGGCATTCTTCCTGAATAATATCGGTGACCGCCACTTTCGCGCCCTGCCGCGCCAAAGCCAGGACATGGCTTTTCCCCATCCCCCGCCTCGCGCCGGTCACCAAAGCAACTTTGCCGGTTAAATCAAACAT
Organism: Patescibacteria group bacterium; assembly: GCA_043812515.1. Classification (GTDB taxonomy): domain Bacteria; phylum Patescibacteriota; class Minisyncoccia; order UBA10092; family UBA10092; genus UBA10092. Next base: position 1,301 of record JBDRMC010000019.1, read on the forward strand.
AAACTTAATTTAATTCTAAATTAAACTAATTATACTATATATTATTCCAGTTGAAAACAAAACAAAAAGCCGCGCCATTGGCGCGGCAATCATATTTATAAAATTAAAGACCCAAAACTTTTATTTCTTCCGGGCTCAATTTTCTGAGGGCTTTTTGTTTTATTTCAAGTATGGCCTTTTCATCACCAAAAATCTCCACGGGTTCGGCTTTATCCAGTAAAAAACCATTTACACCATCTGTCAGAATAAGTACTTCTCTAGTTCTGTGCCAATTGCTATCTGTCTGATTTTGAGCAAATGCTTTAGCTATATTTTCATCTATAAAACAACCAATCGATTTAACTCTTTTTCCGTCATCGTTCGTTTTATACACTTCTGTATACACTACAATTTTAAAATTTTTCAGATCTTTTCCAACTAGGCTTGCAAGGCTTATAATTTCCCAATGTTCTTCCAATTCTTTACCATTGCTCATCTTTTTCCTCCCTTTTCAATTGTTATGGAACATTCCTTTTAACTTCAGATAGTTTATATACTTTGACTAAATAAGTCAACAAAAACTTTCCACACTATTCTTGTATCGATGTATTAATACATGAATACAAGATAAATGAAAAATATTTTATTTTAGCCAGTTTGTTCTACCTTTCATGTCGTTCTTTTGAGGAGGAACGATATTGACTAATTTTCCAATAAACTTATCAAATTGTTTTTCTAACTTTTTAAGTTCATTTCGTTTTTCCAACTTCTTAATAAAAATCTCGTAGCTTCCTTCCGTTTTATCTATTGCCTCCTTCATTCTAACAATTGTTGATGTGCTAACTTTTAAAGCATCACTAATATTACGGTAGTTATATCCCTTGCTCAATAAAAAAGCGATTGTTAATCTTTTTGCTAGCATTATCTTTTCTGTTTTTGTTAAAAGTCCATTTAAAAAATTTCTAACATCGGAATCATTATCTAGTCGCGCCAACAACCACCACAAAGTGGCTTGAATTTCATAATTACTTTCTTTGCTTAATGTATTGCGGGAAACCTGACTCATAATTGTTTCTGTAGCGATGTATTAATACATGATAACAGAGATTATATAAATATCCTATTCACATTTATTGATTTACAATTTGAATCGCTTCAAACGCAAAGAGTTGAGGACAACAGAAATTGACGAAAAAGCCATGGCGCCGCCGGCTAAAATGGGATTCATAACAATGCCCCAAATGGGATATAAAACACCAGCCGCCACCGGAATTAAAACTATGTTATACACATATGCCCAAAAAAGATTTTGTTTGATATTCCGCAAGGTTTGCCGGCTTAATTTTATCGCCTCGTAAATCCCGAGCGGATCGCCGGAAATTAAAGTTATGTCGCTTGATTCAATGGCGATATCGGTGCCTGTGCCGATGGCAATGCCGACATCGGCTTGAGTCAGCGCCGGCGCGTCGTTTATGCCGTCGCCAACCATGGCGACTTTTTTACCCTCGTTCTGAAGCGCTTTAATTTTTTCCGATTTCTCGTTGGGTAAAACTTTCGCCATTATATTTTTTATGCCGACTTGATTGCCTATAGCCTCGGCCGTTCGTTCGTTATCGCCGGTAATCATCCATACCTCTAATCCCAGATTTTGCAATAATTTAATTGTTTTTACCGCGCTTTCTTTTAAAGTGTCGGCGACGGCAATGGCGCCAAGTGGTTTATCGGACGCCAAAATTATTACTGTCTTTCCTTCTTTTTCAAGCTTCTGAATTTTATCTTCCTGTTCCTGGGAAATTTTTATATTTTTTTCGATAAGCAGCGCCCTGTTGCCGAAAAAGAATTTTTTTGTCCCGCCATCGGCGGAAATGTCGCCTTCCAGTCCTTTGCCGGGAGTGACTTGGAAATTTTCAACATTGAAAAGTTCTATTTTCCCGTTATCGGCCGCTTCTTTTATGGCTTTATCAAGAGGATGAGAGGATGACTTTCCCAAACTAGCGGCATAAGCGATAACAGCCTTGGCAATCGGATGTTCGGAAAATTTTTCGAGTGAAGCGGCAACATGTAAAATATCTTCGCCCATTTTTTCGCTGAAAGCCATAATATCGGTCACCGACGGTTCCCCTTTAGTCAGGGTACCTGTTTTATCCAAAACAATGGCATTAACTTTACCTGCCAATTCAAGCGCTTCGGCGTCTCTTATGATAATGCCGCGCTCCGCCGCCTTGCCCGTCCCAACCATGATTGACGTGGGAGTTGCCAAACCCAAGGCGCAGGGGCAGGCCACCACCAAAACCGCCACCGCGTTAATCAGCGCGAAACTTAAGGACGGCGTTGCGCCATAAACAAGCCAGACGATAAAACTGGCTATAGAAATTAATAAAACTATCGGAACAAAATATCCGGTGATTTGGTCGGCTAGTTTTTGAATCGGAGCTTTGGAACCTTGGGCTTCTTCAACCAGTTTTATTATCTGCGCCAAAAAAGTTTCTTTGCCCACTTTGGTTGCTTTAAATTTGAAAGCGCCGGTTTTGTTGATGGTCGAGCCGATAACTCCATCGCCTATTTTTTTATCAACCGGCATTGATTCGCCGGTGACCATCGACTCGTCAATCGCCGACCCGCCTTCAATAATAATGCCGTCAACCGGAACTTTTTCTCCCGGCTTAACCAAAATGATATTGCCGACTTTTACGTCCTCAATCGGCACTTCCATCTCTTTGCCATCTTCATGAATGACATGGGCGGTTTTTGCCTGAAGTTTTAAAAGTTTTTTAATCGCTTCTGAAGCCGAACCCTTGGCTTTCGCTTCCAGATATTTGCCCAAAATAACCAATGTTGTAACCACGGCGGCGACATCAAAATAAACTTCAAGCGGCAGTTTAAAAATTGTTATTATGGCGCTATAAATAAACGCCGTGCCTGTGCCAAGCGCCACCAGTGAGTCCATATTGGCTGTAAAATTTTTCAAGCCAAACCAAGCGCCGCGCCAAAATTGCCAGCCGATCCAAAATTCAATCGGCGCTGCCAAAATCAAAAGCAATTCATATCGCCACAAGCCGGGAATGATCGCCGTAAAACTGAAAGTCATAATCAAAACGGACAAAACCGCGCCAATGGTAAATTTCTTTTTCAAAAGCGCGATTTCCGCTTCTTTCAACATTCTATGGTGGTCATGTCCGCCCTCTGCTATAGCTTTGGCGGCGGCAGGCTCGCCATGATTCATCCCTGCCATTATTTCTTTTTTTTCAACAACCAAAACATAGCCTGTTTTAGCCACGGCTGCCTTCATCAATTCCGGCGTCGCCGGCTCTTCATATTCTATAACCGCTTTTTCAGACATCATATTTACCAAGACGCTTTTAACGCCCGGCACTTTTTTAATCGCCTGTTCTATTGTCAGCGCGCAAGAAACGCAATGCATCCCCTGCACCAGAAATGTTTCTTTTTTTGTCGCCATATTTTTATTATATCACAATTGTCAAGCCACGCAGCCGCCACCGCCTCCTTGGGGCTGGTCGGGGAACCAAAATGAGTTCATCTGACGCGCCGATTGATACATTTGGTCTTCGCTCGCGCCTTGAGACGCTAAGAGTTCCAAAAGCCCCAGCATTGCCATACCATGATTGCAGTCGGGAAAATATGCCGGATTGCTGCAGCATGGCCGATAAATATTCTTGCTTGTTTTTTCAACAAGCGCCTGCTGTTCCGGCGTAAGAACGACAAATAAATGTTTGCCATAATGATTCATCGCGCCGCCATTGGCTAACGTCCACCCGCCGGTTGAAGCGAAGTTGCCGGCGCCGCCGTAGCGCGGGTCGGTCATCGGCCCTTTTTCAAGAATTTCGTTTTTATTGCCAAGCCCGAATGCCCATAACAGATTCAGCCAAAGACCGGAATTTTCTTGAGTCACTTTAAGTTTGCTGTTTTGAGAATCTTCCAAAAGTTGTTTTTCCGCATCGCTTAATCCTCCCCTGCTTTCATAGACCGCCTCAAACTGCGCGCGGTCGATTACGCCCGCGCTTATCATTCGCGCTCCCAAATCCTCCCAAACAACCGGCAGTTCAATCGATTGAGCAATGCTTGGTGAATTTTCAATATTTTTTTGGCCGGTTGTAATAGATTTTTGGGGCGAGTTTACCCAAGCGTAACCGATGATGATGCTCGCAAGTATGATGCTCGCGGGTATAAGATATGCGTTTTTATTGTTTTCCATTTTATTTTATACGAGAAAAATTATAATTCCCAAAATAACCATAGCGATGCCGCTCCAAAATCTCATATTCCCCATTTCCTGTTTCTGCCATTCCTGGACTTTATCAAGCACATTTTTGTCGCTCGCGATAAGAAGCATCACAATCAGCGGCAGAACAAAAATAAAGTTATACAAAATCAGATAGCCCAGCCCTTGCCAATAGGTCACCTGGTCATGAAGCAGACCTAAAATCATGACATACGGACCGCCGCTGCAAGGCAGAGCGCAAACTCCAACCAGGGCGCCCAAAAGAAACGCGGCGGCAAGCGAACCTTTTTCCATAAGTCCGCCCATCTTTTGATGAGCAACTTGCGGAATTTTGAGCCTTATCGGGAACCCGGGAAAAAATACATTAAGCAGATTTATGCCGCCGAGCGCGATAAGGATGGCCGCTCCAAATTTCGCCATAAAGAACGGGGTGTCAAACAGATGAAACGCCTGAAGAACTCCGGCGCCAATCAAAACATACGCCAAAAAAATCCCGAAAACATACATTCCCCCGACTTTAAGAATGCCGGCGCGCAATTGGCCGATACTAAACAGAAAAGCGATGGTCACAAGAAGAATGGAAAAAGCGCACGGGTGGATGCTGTTCACGACCGACGCGGCCAAAATCAGCGGGAAAAGAAAACTTCCGCCGTTGGATACTTTCCAGAGAAGCGGCGCGCTTTTCATTGAACCTAAAAACAATGCCGAGCCGGCAAAAATAACGGCAATTAAAACCAGCCAGATTAATCTTTTTTTCATGGCATTACAACCGCCTTAAACTGTAGCGATATCGGCTCCTGATTAGTGCCAGCGGAAATCACAACTTGTCTTTCAATCGGGCCGACGCCGGAAGGGCCGTGAGCCGCGGGGTCGAAAATCGTTTTTACAGTCAACGTTTCTCCCGGCTTCACAATCAAATTGGCTTTGCCCGTATATCCATGGCCTTGCATGCCGAATGGACCGGCAAATTTATCACCCACTCTTAATTCAGCCGAGGTGCACATGCAAGAAGTAAACACTTCGCCAATTTGAACGTTCTTGTCGCTCTTATTTTCCAACAAGAAGTCCTTGCTTACTTTTCCTTTAGCCATGGATACCGTGCCAAAATCATAACTGGATTCTTGGAAAGTAAGCGTGCCGCCGCTCTCGCCATTGGCAGTGGTCGTCGGCGTTTTGGCATTTGAGTTGGTAAGCCACACAAGGCCGAAAATAATAACCGCAATCATCGCCAGCAAAATTGATACTTGTTTAATTTGTTCTTTCATATTTTCTTGCCCTCCATAGCTTTAGCGAAGGAGGGGTTAATTAATTAATAAACAAAAAAATCCCTAAATATAGGGACATAAAAACGCAGATGCAAAACCGCCGACTCGCGGATTTTATATCTGCGCTTTACGCAGTATTCGGGCTGTTTTCAAAAAGAGAAAGCCACGAAATTTGCTCGCGTTCGCCAACATTGTTTGTTTCAAAAAATCTGCGCTTGAAAAAACGCCCGCCTGCATAAGCATCTTCAACGGAAAAAATATAAGAAATAAAAATTGCCAAAATGGAAATGGCCGCCAAAACTGCTACTATGAGAGCTTCGGAAAAATTCCTGACAAAATTAACATGCATGCCTATATAGGCCATAACATTAAACAGAGGACAAGCCATGCCTGCGGCATAGGATGCAACGCAATCGCCATGCGCGCCCATGGTCAACAGACCGATTACGACGCCGCCCGCGAGACCGGCAATTATTAAAATTGTCAGAAGTGATTTCATATATAACTAAAACATTAGACCGCGGATTGTTCTTCTTTTTCTTTTTTCTTGCTGAAAACGTAGATGTACAGAATTTCCAGAATGCCAACGGTATTGATCACAAGAAGCGCTATAAACCAGTATTTGTCGCCTTGTTGCGCCGCTTTCCACAAAGCGAGCCCTTTCCAAACAACTGACCAGATCATCAAAGCAAAAAACGCAACGGCAACCACCGGCCAAAAAGTTGGAACAAAAGAATTAAATAAAGTGTTAAATGATGCCATAAATTTTACTTAATGATAATTTGATATTACGACTATTTTAGCATTATTTAACTATCGCCGCAACATCGCTTGCCATCTGGCCCATTTCATCCGTTGTGATTACGGCGATTTTTATCGGTGATTCGTCTTTACTGATAAACCCATCTACACTAATAGTTTTGTTGTTTTTTTCATCGTCCAAAACAATCCCCAAATTTTCGAGTTCCGCGCAAATTCTTGCCCGCATAATCGCCGAACGTTCTCCAATTGTCGCCGAAAACGCCAAAACATCCGCTCCGTTCAATGCCGCGAAATACGCGCCGATATATTTCTTGATTTTATAAACCATAACTTCCAAAGCTATTTTGGCGTTTTCGTCGCCGTTCTTCTCCATTTCCAAAAGTTCTCTCACATCGTTGCTTTTTCCGGAGAGCCCCAAAAGCCCGCATTGAGTGTTTAGATAATTTTCCATTTCATCCGGTCCGTAGCCGAATTTTTTGGACAGATAAATAACCGCTCCGGCGTCAATGTCGCCCACTCTGTTTGCCATAACGACACCTTCAAGCGGAGTAAAGCCCATTGAAGTATCAATACTTTTGCCGTTTTTAATCGCCGCGATGCTTGAACCTCCTCCCAGATGGCAAATTATTATTTTTTCCGGCAAATTACCGCTATAAATATTTTTCAGTTTGCCGACAACGGATTCAAATGAAATGCCGTGATAGCCGAATCTGAAAATATCGAATTCCTCGGCGGTATTTTTGGGAATGCCATAAAGCCGCGCGCGGGCGGGCAAAGAGCCATGAAACGCGCTATCGGAAACACCGACAATGGGAATGCCCGGCAATACTTGTTCAAGCGCTTTCAGCTCGGCAAGCATCGGATTAATATGAAGCGGCGCCTGTTCTTTCGCCGCTTTTAGTTTTTCCAGATATTCGCTGTCTATAATTTTATTTTGTAAGAAATAACTTCCGGGAGCGACAACGCGGAAACCGATTGCGGAAATTTCATTTTTGTTGCCGATTAATTTTTGCTCCAAAAGCTGGCTAATAACATATTCAGTGGAATTTTCAATCAGCTTGCCATTCTCTTTTTCAAAATGCGCGAAAAACACGCACCCGCCATCTTGATATAGGGCGTATTTTCTTGATTCGCTTCCGACATTAACTATAAAAATTTTTTTCATTTAAATGGCTTCCACTGCCAATTTTCTATTTCTTCGGGGTCAACGCCGTTAATTTTAATATATTCGCGGTGTTCGTCCAATTTTTGTCTGTATTTTTTAATCAAATTTTCCGCCTTGCCGGTTTCCAAAAAACCGCGCTCTGCCATTTTGGCAAACGCGTCAATCGCCAAATGATACCGGCTGGTTTCATTTCTTACCTGCATGTCAAAAGGCGTGGTGGTTGAACCGTTTTCAATATAGCCGTGGATGCAGAAATTCTCGTTTTTTTCATAATCGAATAAAAATTGTTTGAGCGCCTGGGGATATCCGTGAAAATTGAAAATGACCGGCTTGTCGGCGGTAAAATATTTCGCAAAATCAGCTGATTTGCCGAGAGCCGAGAGTTCCATAACATTAACAAACCTGACTTTTATTTCCGGCGCTTCGCGCTTGACGATATCAATTGCCGCCAAAGATTCTTTGGTCAGATAATCCCCCGCCGCCGCGAAAACAATATGCGGATTTTCTTCGCTCGCGAAATCCCAAATCATCATGCCGCTGTTTAATTCTTCTGCCGCAAGTTCCGGCGTTAGCCACCGCGGTTCCAGTGTTTTTCCCGCAACAATTATATTGATTTTATTTTTTGACGCCAGGCATTCTTTCAAAACAACCAGCGCGCTGTTGCCGTCGGGCGGGAAAAAGACACGGACAAACTTACCTGGTTTCTGGAGCATGTCGCTGATGAACCCCGGATTCTGGTGCGAAAAACCGTTGTGTTCCTGGCGCCAGCCGGACGAAGTGAGAATGTAATTAAACGACGGAATGTCGCCGCGCCATGAAAATTCTTTTGCCGTTTTTAAAAATTTCGCGTATTGGTCGGCCATGCTTGCGACAATCTGGATAAACGCCTCATAAGAGGCAAAAATGGCGTACCGGCCGGTCAAGGCGTATCCCTGCGCCATTCCCTGAAGCGAATGCTCGCTCAAAATTTCCATTACCCGCCCGTCGGGCGCGAGATCTTTGTCCCATTCTTTCCGGGACATCGCGAAAGCGCGGGCGGTTGTTTCAAAAACCGCGTCCAATTTATTGGAATAAGTTTCGTCGGGCGAAAACAGTCGTAGATTTTTATTTTCTTTGTTTAGTTTGAAAACTTCATTTAGATACGCTCCGATGCGGCGCATACTGCTGGAGCCGGCGGCGCCGGGCGGCGCCGCGTCTTCCGAAAATTGCTCCGCCGGCGGGAGAATAAGTGATTTTGTGTTGCCACCGAACGCATGTTTATTTCCTCCCATTCTCAAATCGCTTTCGGGAATAAGTTCTTTTATTTCATTTATAAATCCTCCTTCGGCGGAAAAAAGCTCTTCAAACTTATACGAACGGAACCATTTTTCAACTGCTTTCAATTCTATTTTATCCGTTTTGGCGTTCGGCGCCGGCACTTGGTGGGAGGCATAGTTGCCTTCTATTTTTACATCGCCTAATTTTTTTATGCCCGTCCAGCCTTTAGGAGTTTTTAAAATTATCATGGGGAAACGCCCAGAACGCTCTTTAATAATTTGATAACTTTTTTCAAGCGCGTCAACCATTTTTTGATAAACATTATTGCCCTCGACGATAATCGGTTCGTAGCCGTAGCCGGTAAATAGCGCTTTCAATTCGCGATTTGTCATCCTGCCGAAAATTGTCGGTCCGGAAATTTTATAGCCGTTCAAGTGTAAAATGGGTAAAACGGCGCCGTTTTCGGCCGGAGAAATAAGTTTGTTTAGATGCCAAGAAGCTGCGAGCGGTCCTGTTTCGGCCTCGCCGTCGCCGATGACGCAAGCGGCGATTAAATCGGGATTGTCCAAAATAGCGCCGTAAGCGGTGGAAAGCGAGTAACCGAGCTCGCCGCCTTCCAAAATAACACCCGGCGCCCCCGGATTGCTGTGGCTGGGAAATCCGTATGGCCAGCAGAAATTTTTCACAACATAACCGACGCCTTTTTCGTCGCGCGCCGCCCCCGGATAATATTTTTCAAGCGTTCCTTCAATAAATAAATTCGCTTGAAGCGCCGCAAATCCGTGTCCGGGACCCATTACGAAAAGAATATCGGCGCGATGTTTTTTAATCAGATAATTTAAATTGGCATAAATGAAATTTATCCCCGGGCAAGTGCCCCAATGGCCCAGAAGCCGCGGTTTGATGTCGCCGAAAGAAAGTTTTCGTTTCAATAAAAAATTATCCCAAAGATAAACCTGCGTGGCGGCAAGATAATTTGTTGCCCTGACGTATTTTTTTATTGATTCAACAGCGTCAAACATTGCGTTTTGAATTATCAAATATAGTAACTTCGCCCTTGTCGTATCTCCCCATTTCAAACCCATCGTAAACAAAATGATCGCCGTCTTGGCAAAAATAAAGCGCTGTTTTTCTGTCTAAAACCACAATAAAGCCGCGGAGTCCCGATGCCGAAGGCAAAATATCAATCCGTCTGACTTTGGAAAAAAGTTCTTGTGCTTCGTTAAACAGCGGGTCGCTGATGCCCATTTTTCTGGCCATTCTCATCATCGCGAAACCCGGCCAAAGTTTGAATATCAATTTCGTAAACCAAGTTATCTTTATCCCGCTCATAGGGAAATTATACAAAGTAATGATCTTTTACGCAATTTTAAGTAAATTAAAATAAAAAGCGGGCGCCCGTGTCTGATTTCTCAGATCGGTACGCCCATTGTTGTACCTTTGAAGTTATTCGGTTTTTACGCCGAGCAACCCAGCGATGGCAATTAAGTCATCACTTGTAGCCGTTTTACGGAGAGCGTCTTCGATGCGCCTCCTTATCGTTTTTCTTTTTTCTTCTCCGAGTAAAAACTTGTGTGAATCATAGTCATCTTTCACGCATTGA
>JBDRMC010000020.1:0-16693 GCA_043812515.1 Patescibacteria group bacterium
TTCAATTTTTACGATGGCCAAAAGAAACGCGGCTCTTACTCCGGTAAGCTGAGATGCCGGCAAAGCATGGCTAAGCGCTTCTTCAAATGTCATTTTGAAACCCATCGCCAACTCATACGGCTGATTTCTTATTTTATCCAAATCTTCCCGCGCTTTTACCAAAAGTTGTTGATAGGTTTTTTCTTGTCCTTTCGTCTGGTCAAGAAGTTTTTGTTTTTGTTTTTTGGAACTTTCCAATGCTGTTTTTTGTCTGCTTTGAACAAGCTTAAGTTGTTGTTGTTCGGCTTTGTCCGATTCCAAATCGGTTTTTTCCTGAATAAGTTTATCTTTTAATTTTTTAATGGTCCCTAAAGTTTCCTGTATACGGCTTTGAATATTACTGGAATAGTTCAAGTCGTTGAAAAAATCTGAAAATTTATTATTTCTAAGTAAAAATTCCAAAAAAGAACCCGAATCATTTCTGGCGGCCTCTCTCAAATACTGGGATAAAATTCTATTTTGTCTGACAATTTCTTTTTCTTCCAGCGCGATGCTTTTTTCCTTCTCTTTAATAGCGGATGAAAGCCCGCTTATGGTTAAGTTGGTGGCGTCAATTTCCGCTTGTGATTGTTTAATTTGCAGTTCAAAAATAGAAATCTGATTGGCCAAGCTTTTAGCTTCGCTTTCTTTTTGCTGAATTTGTTGGGCGTATTGGTCTATAGACGCTTCCAGCTGTTGAATTTTATCGCTGCGCGCGTCGGCAAAAGCCGTATCGGAATTTAAGACCAGAAATGGCAGAAGGCAAAGCAAAAACAGCAGGTGCTTTGATTTTTTCATAATGTTTTTATCTTTATTACTCCGGCTTCACTGTCTCGGTTTTTTCTTCCGCGCGTTCTTTGACTTTTTCTTCGGTTTCAACGGTAACTTCTTCAATTTTTTCTTCCACCTGTCCCGACAATGCTTCTATTTCCGCTTCCGTCCGCGGAGGCGTAACTACCGCTACCGAAGTTTCCTCATGTTCTATAGTTTCAACATTCTTGGGCAGCTTAATATCTTTCACTAATATATTATCATCAAATGTCTTGAGTTGGGAAATATCCACTTCAATTTGGTGCGGCAAGTCCGCCGGCAACGCCCTGATTTCCAACTCTTGCATTGCTTTAACCAGAATACCGCCCAAATCCGAAACGGCCGGCGCCTCTCCGACAAAAACCAATGGTACTTTTGTGGTTATTTTTTCATCCATATTAACTTCATAAAAATCCACATGCCTTACTTCTCCAGTCATTGGATCGCGATCTATATCGTGGATTAAAACATTTTTGGCTTTTTCACCCACGAGCAGTTTAACCAATGTTGTTTCGCCGGCGGCTTTAAGGACTTTTCCAAAGTCCTTCCGATTCAATTCTATGGGCGTAGTCCCATCTTTTCCGCCATAAACAACCGCAGGCAAAATACCATCCCTTCTCAGGGATTTAACTTTTTTGCCAAGCAGTGTTCTTTTATTGCTCTTTAATTCCAGAGTAGTCATGCCCGCTAAATATAAATAAATTATTGAAAAATGTCAATTATAATCTATTGATACTGCCGAAGATTTTTAATTTTTCGGCAATGACTTTTTTCATTGCCGAAACGGATGGAGACAAAACTTTATACGGCGTTGTTTCTTCCGGCATTTCTTGAAGGGTTTTCCTCAACGATTCCGTAAAAGCAACCCTGATTTCCGTGTTTATATGAACCATGGAAATGCCTGCCTCAATCGCGCTTTTAAACTCAATTTCGCTAAGGCCGGAACCGCCATGTAAAACCAAATAAATATTTTCACCGACTGCTTTTTTAATATCGCGAATTCTTTGAACATCTATCGTTTCCGAGCTGTTGGTCACAATGCCGTGAATATTGCCGACCGCCGGCGCCAATAAATCAACTCCCGTTTCTTTTACGAATCGCGCCGCCTCTTCGGGTTTGGTCAAATCTTCCGGTTTTATTTCTATAATTTCCGTCTGAACTTTTGATTCTCCCCTGACATAGCCCAACTCGCCTTCAACGATTATATCGGGGTTTTTTGATTTGGCGTATTCAACGCTTTGCTTGGTCATTTTTATGTTTTCTTCAAGCGGCAAAGCGGAAAAATCGGCCAAAATAGCGTCATATCCGGCATCAATTGTTTCTTTGATTGCCTCAAAATTTTTATGGTGGTCGGCGTTAAGAAAGATAGGGAACCCTCCGCCAAAGGCGGATCCGCCTCTGGCGGAAAATTCTTCGCGGAACGCCCTAACAAGGGCAACGGCCTCTTTTGTGCCGATATGTTTTCTTTCGTTTTCTGAAGTGCCGACAAAAATCGGCGTTTTTAATTCCGCGGCGGATTCAACAATCGCCCGCAAAGCGTCGTCTTCCGAAAAATTAAAATGGCCCAGCGCCCAATGGTTTGTTATTGTATCTTTTAAATAATCTTTTATTGTCATAAAATTTTCGGCTCATAATCGCTCGGAGCCTTTGATAAATATTCTTCCAGCTCTTCCCGCGTTAAAAGTCCTTCGCGCGCGCCGACTTGCTGAACAACCGACATCGGATTAATCGGCGCCCACTTTAGCGCATCTTTAATGCCCATACCCAAGGCTAGGGCGGCGGTAAAAGTGGCGGAAAAGGCGTCACCGGCGCCGGTTCGTTCCAAAGGCGGCTTCGGGTCGGGATACGGCCGCATAAAAAGCGCTTCCGTCCCGTCATAAGAATAAGCGCCGTTGACGCCGTCGGTAATAACGGAAATTTTCGGCCCCAACGCCGAAATCATTTTAAGAAGTTCTAAGATGTTATTTTCACTTGTTTCTAAAATTCTCTGCGCTTCTTCTTTATTGCAAAAAAGTATACCGCTTCTTTTGTAAACTTCCGCCAGCGCTGTTCTGCCGAGCGCTACTTGAAAAGTCCCCGGCTGGAAAGCCAATTTAATATTCGGATAAAAATTCAAATATTTTACGATTTCATTATGAAAAGCCAAAGAATTTTTTCCGAGTGAAGAAAGATATATCCATTTAGGTTCACCAAGATCCCGCAAATGATAGACAAAGTTTTCATGCTTGACCAAAATAGTCCTGTCGTCTCCAAACCACAAAATATAATGGCTGTTTGTTTTATTATTGCTGTCAACGGCGATAAACTTGGCGCTGACATTCTCTTTTTTTAGCGCTCCAATGCAGTCAATCCCCTCGCGATCATTGCCAATATCGGCTATCAAGGCGCTTTTCAAGCCCAAACGGGATGCCGCCACGGCGGCATTGGCCGCGTTGCCGACGGCGGGAATATAATATTTTTCTTCGTAAGGAATTTTGTCGGCAAAATTCAAACAAAGCTTTGGTTTTTTGCCATCATCATCATGAATTGTCTGGGCTTCTTTAAGACGAATAAAAGTGTCAACCGTTATGTCGCCGATGCCTAAAAAATCGTATTGTTTCCTGCCGAATAGTTTCATTTTTTTCTTTTTATAACTTTAAGAATCGCCGCTTTGATATCTTTAACGCCCATGCCGAGCGCTTCAATAAGTTCATTGGCTTCGCCGGATTCGCCAAAACGGTCGCGAGCCCCAATAAATTCTTGGGGCGTTGGAAAATTTTGCGCCAGCATTTCGGCGACGGCCGAACCCAGTCCTCCCATTATCTGATGTTCTTCAATACTGACAATGGCGCCGGTCTTTTTAACCGAACTTAAAATCGTTTCCGCATCCAGCGGTTTAACCGTGTGACAATTTATTATTTCAATATCAATCCCATCTTTGGATAATTCTTCAGCAGCCAGTAAAGCATTGTATAAAAGCGACCCGCAACCGACCACTGTCGCGTCTTTCCCCTCTTTCAAAATAATCGCTTTACCAATTTCAAATGGTGTTTCTTCTGCGGTAAAAATGGCTGTTTTTTCGCGGCCAAGGCGTATATAAACCGGACCATCGTAAAAAGCGGCGGCTAAAGTGGCTTTTCTGGCTTCAATCGCGTCGCAGGGAACCAGTACCGTCATATTCGGCTGAACTCTCATCAAGGCGATATCTTCCAATGCTTGATGTGTCGCCCCGTCCGGCCCAACGGAAACTCCGGCATGGCCACCGGCAATTTTAACCGGCAGTTTGCTTAAACTGACAAGCGTTCTGATTTGTTCGTTATTGCGCCCCGGATTGAAAACAGCGTAAGAAGAAATAAATGGAATTTTTCCATAATTTGCCAGCCCGGAAGCGATTGTCGCCAAGTTTTGTTCAGCAACTCCAAGCTCTATATATCTTGCGGGAAATTTTTCCTTAAACCAATGACAGCGCGTTGATTCGGCGAGGTCGGCGCAAAGAACGACAACTCTTTCGTCTTTTTCTCCGGCGGCAACCAGTCCTTTACCGAATCCGTCACGAGTTGAAATTTTTTCTATTTCTTTATTCAACATTCTTTCTTAATTCTTTTAAAAATCTTTCGCCCTCTTCCGGCTTCGGCGCGACGCCGTGCCATTTATAATCAAACTCCATTTCCGAAATCCCCTTTCCCGGTATCGTGTGGGCGATTATCACCGTCGGTTTTTCATAAATAGCCTTCGCTTCTTCCACGGCATCAACAAATTCTTCAATATTATGGCCGTCAACTTCAAGAACGTGCCAACTGAAAGCTTCGTACTTTGCGCGAAGCGGTTCAAGCGGCATTACATCTTCGGTCATCCCGCTGATTTGAATATTGTTGCGGTCAATAATCCCGATTAAATTGCTTAATTTATTATTTCCGGCAAACATGGCCGATTCCCATAAATTCCCCGATTGGTGCTCCGCGTCCGACATCGCGCAATAAACTCTGAATTTTTTTCCGTCCATTCGAGCGCCGTAAGCAATACCGGCCGCCTCTCCCAAACCGGAACCGAGCGGTCCGGATGTTGTTTCAACTCCCGGTAACATATTTCTTTCCGGATGGCCTTGTAACCGCGAGCCGAATTTTCTTAAAGTTTTTAACTCTTCAATCGGGAAATATCCGGAATAAGCCATGGCCGCGTAACGGACGGGACAAATATGGCCGTTTGATAAAATCAGCCGGTCGCGTTCCGGCCATTCGGGATTTTTCGGGTTGTGATTCAATATATGAAAATATAGAGCGGTAAAAATATCCGCCATTCCCAAAGATCCGGCAGTGTGGCC
Organism: Patescibacteria group bacterium; assembly: GCA_043812515.1. Classification (GTDB taxonomy): domain Bacteria; phylum Patescibacteriota; class Minisyncoccia; order UBA10092; family UBA10092; genus UBA10092. The sequence goes on from JBDRMC010000020.1 coordinate 5,129, forward strand.
GGAACCGGCTTCAACTAACATCTCTATAATTGATTGGCGGATTTTATTCGCCGTCAGTTCGAGATCTTTTATCTTATCATCATGAATGTAATGAGACATCTTCAGAGATTATTTTGATAAAACACTTTTAAATTCGGCTATTACTTGGCTAATATCAGGAGCGGACAAAATGCCGGTGCCGACAACAAAAATATCGACACCTGCTTTTTTTAATTCTTCAATATTTTCAATTCCGGCTCCGCCATCTATCTCAATTTTAACATTCGGGAAGTTTTGCCGCAATGATTTTATTTTATTCAAAACCTCCGGAATAAATTCCTGGCCACCTTTTCCCGGATGAACTCCCAAAAATGTAACCGAATCAACCGCGCTAAGCCACGGCTCAATCATAATGTTCGCCGTTTCGGGATTTAACGCCAAACCAACTTCAATATTTTTTTCGCGGCAAATATCGAGCAATTCATCCATATTCTCAATCGCCTCTATATGAACGATTATTCTTTTGGGGCCGAGCCGCGCCCATTCTCCGATTGTTTCTTCAGGCCTATTTATCATCAAATGAAACTCAACATTGGCTTTTTCCGTAAAATATCTTAAATCTTCCAACTCTATATTTGTTTTTGTCGGAACGAATTTTCCATCGGTAATATCAATCTGAATCCAATTATCAAACTCGCTTAAAAAGGGCTGAAGTTTTTTAAATTTCAGCTTCAACTCCTTAAAATCATTCACTGAATCGTCATCCGATGTAATTAATGCGGGAATAATTTTTATCATGTGAGGAAAATTAATTATTTAGATTTAAATGATTCAGCTCTTCGCGGACAACGACGCGATCATCCCAGGGATGGCTCTTGCCGCCGATAATAATTGACTGTTCCGCGCCTTTCCCCGTTATCAATACTATATCATTTTCTTTGGCGAGAGAAAGCGCCTTTCTGATTCCCTGCCGCCTGTCTTCGATAACAAACAGATTTTCGTCTCTGATTTTACCGAATTTTTCCGCCGATTTGGCTATATCTTCGCAAATTTCCCCGGGTTCGTCTTCATACGGGTCAACATTGCTTATGACCGCAAAATCGGCTTTTTTAGCGGCAATTTCGCCTAAAATAGGCCTTTTTGCCTTATCTCTGCCTCCTCCCTCGGCGCCAAAAAGGATGATAATTTTCTTATCTTTAACCAAATCGCGCGCCGTATCCAAAATAGCATTCATTCCCTCCCCTTCATGAGCGTAATCAACAAAGATAAGAAAATTCTGGCCCTCGTTTATTCTTTCCATCCGGCCGGGAATAATTTTCAAATTTTCCAAACCTTCTTTTATTTTCTCCGGCGCGATTCCAAGTTCAAATCCAATCACTATCGCCGGAAGAGCGTTATAAACATTAAAATTGCCCAAAATATTTATTTTAAATTTTGTATTGTTAACGGAAAACTCAAGGCCTTCTGATGTATTATGAATATCTTTTGCGACAAAATCCCCCTTGTTTATTCCATAAGTTATTTTTTTGTCGGCGCGAAAACCCAAATAATATTCCGCGTGCGGGCTGTCGCTGTTGGCAATAATTATTTTTTTTGTTTTCTTGCCGCCTTTCATCAAAGCCGCAAACATTTTTCCTTTGGCCAGTTTATAGTTTTCAAAACTGCCGCCGTGCGCTTGCAGATGCTCCGGCGATAAATTGGTAAAAATCGCTATATCGTAATAAATCCCATAATGACGCCATTGTTTTATCCCTTCTGAAGTCGTTTCAACAATACAGTATTTACAGCCCGCGGAAGCCATTTTTTTCAGTAGTCCCTGCAAAATAAATCTTCCCGGCATGGTCATGTGATATTTGTTGGGCAAATCAATATCGCCGATTCTGATATTCGCCGTCCCGAGCAATCCCGTTGAATATCCGGCCGCATCCAAAACCGACCAGATAAAATTCGCGGCGGAAGTTTTTCCTTTGGTTCCGGTTACGCCGATGATAATCATTTTTTTTGACGGGAAACCGTAAAAAAAACTCGCGGCAGCGGCCAGACAAAAATGGTAAAAAGAAATAAATCTCTCCGGCATCAGTTTTTTAATTTTGGATTTAATACTCATCGTGTTTTTTTATTTCTAGTTTGTTATGCGTGCTATAGCATTTATAACAAACTGGGATAATTATTTTGAATTTTTTTTCTTAAATTATATATCCAGCGCCAGAATGGCTCTATCACCAAATCATAAGAATCCGGATGTTCCAGCATTTTTCCGCCAAAGCCTTTTTTGAATTCCGTTATCCCCTCATAGGATTCATAGCCACCACCGGAACTAACGGCGCCGAAATTGTAAAACTTGCAGCCTTGGTCTTTGGCAACGATAATCCCCTTCCAATATACCAAACGCGGTGCCCTTAAATTCTTGAATTTGTCATCGGAACCGCCAAAAACAACATATGCCGTTTCGCCGAAAATCAAAACAAAGTTCATTGCTATAATATTATCATTTTGTTTAGCTGTTACAAAAAAAGCATTGTTATTCTCTTCGCAATTGAGTAGAATATTTTCGTAATACTTTTTGGAATGCAGATTAAAATTGCTACGGCTAGCGGTTTTCTCCATTAAACTATAAAAATCTTCAAGATGGCTATTAAGATCATTTTTAAAAATTTCAGTCATTATGCCTTTGTTTTCCGCATAGCGGATATCATAGCGATTTTTTTTGGGAATACCGTTAAGCAATTCGTTTTCCGGTTTATCAATTTCTAAAATCCATTCATATTTTGGTTGGAAATAAACCGAGTGAAGAGCATAAGATGGAGTTTTTTTGAAAAATTTATCTGGAGAACATTTAATTTCACTTCTAACAAAAATCGCATTTTCTTCAATGGCAACTTGAGTTAATTTTTCGCGAAATATTTTTAAGAAACTTGAACGGGCTCCTCCTTCGCTAAAGCTTCGGAGGACTACGGCATGCGGAATATATAAAATATTTTTACCAAATATAAGCGGATATTTTATTATTTGAAAAAAGCCTAGAGTTTCCGAATTGCCGTGTATTTCAAATCTTCTGACTTTTCGGCCCATCGCTTCCTGCCATTCGCCATAAAACCACGCCTGTGTAAATGGCGCGTTTTTATCAATCAACAATGGATTGTATTCTATCTTATTTGTAACTTCGCGGATATCGAACATTTGCGATTATAATACGTGAATTCCGGCTTTAAAACAAATCAAAACCCCCGCAGTTGCGGGGGTTTTGATTTTGTCACCCTTCGGGAGATCACCCGTAGGGGTGAGAATTAGTAGCGATTGTCCCGTCTGGGTCGCTCTTCCATTGGTCGCGCTTCATTCACTGTGAGCGCGCGGCCATCAAGCTCTTTGCCATTAAACATTTCGACTGCCTTTAGGGCTTCCTCGTCTGAAGACATTTCTACGAAACCGAATCCCTTTGATCTACCGGACATTTTATCTTTTATGATAATCGCCGAATCAACGGAACCAGCAGCGGAAAAAGTGTCTTTGAGAGAATCTTCCGTCATGTTGTATGACAAATTGCCAACGTATAACTTTTTAGCCATTGTTGTTCTTTTTTTACTTTTTAAGCGTAAGACGACCTCTCGCTAAGTCCGCCTTACACCAGTGAATAGCGCAAGAACCGCAACTTATGAGAAAACTTACTTACGGCAAGTGTAGCAAATTTATTTGAATTTGTCAATACGCGCGATTTAAGCCTTGCCGTCAAACTCGCCGAGGCGCTTTTCAATCTTCTGCAATAAGGCGTGCATTTCCTTGAGAGTTATCGTTTCCATCTTAACTTCTTCCTCCGTTTTTTCAATAAGTTTTTTCTCCTGCATTAGGCCGCTGATAATAATCTGGTCGCTCACGAAATGAAAAACGAACACGCCGGTGATTAAAAGAATGGCAATGCTTATTATAAGAGTAACCGGCCCAGTCATAAAACCGAAGCTATCGGCGATCATCCACACTCCCCTGTAAAAAAGAACCGTGCCGACACCGCTTAAAAACGCGTATAGTATAGGATTTCTGCTCAGGCGCGAACGCGTCTTGTCTTCCAACTTGTCAAAAAATCTAAAAAACATATTTTGTTATTTAATTTATAAAGTTTACTAATTTAAAAAACTTGGCGGAGAGGGCGGGAGTCGAACCCGCGATACCTTTCGGTATACCCGCTTTCCAAGCGAGCGCACTAGGCCACTATGCGACCTCTCCATCTTATGAGCGAACCCTCCAATTATAACTCCGAGGCTTTGACGATTTTATTTTTGCCCGTCTGCTTGGCTTTGTAAAGCGCCCCGTCTGATTTTTTAAATAAGCCGTCAAAATCTTCGGCTTCGGCAAAGCTGGCCACGCCCCCGCTGATTGTGAATTTTATTGTTTTCCCCTCCCATTCGACCGTTGTTTCTTCCACTTTCTTCCTGATGCCATCAGTGATTTCATAGGCGTTATTTTCATCCGACCCGACCAGTCCCACAATAATTTCCTCGCCTCCCCAGCGCGCCACTATATCAATCCCGCGCACTCTTTCTTTGATGATTCTACTGACCAGTTTTAAAATCGCGTCTCCCGCCTGATGGCCGTAAGTATCGTTAATTTTCTTGAAATTATCAATATCAAAAATCGCCAAGCTTAAACTTTTGATAAGAAAATTTTCCCGGCGCGACGGATTTTCCAGATAGCCTTTGACTTCGTCAATGAATTTCGCTGATTCATCTTTAAAGCCATGGCGGTTATAAAGGTCCGTCAGCTCGTCTTTATAGGCCAGCTCTTTCAGCCGCGATATTTCTTCTTCCAATTCTTTAATCTTTTTTTGTTCTTCGGTCATATAAATTTTTTACGCCGACATTTCCCGCAAACGCTTGATTCTTTCTTCAATCGGCGGATGGGTCATAAAAAGTTTGCGCAAAAAAGAAACTTTTTTCTGGCCCTTAAACGGGTCGTCCAGCCACAAATGTGCTGTGGTATTGTTGGCAACGCGCATGGGAGTGGTGTCCGAAGAAATTTTTTGCAAAGCCGAGGCCAATCCTTCGGGGTAGCGGGTAAGCAAAGCGCCGGAGGCATCGGCTAAAAATTCTCTCTTGCGCGAAATCGCCAGCTGAATCAGCGTGGCGCTGATAGGCGCTAAAATTGATAACGCTATGCCTGCAATGAGCATAATCGCTCCGGCTTGATTGTTTTCTCTGTCGTTATTTCTCCCCATGCCGCCCCAAAAAGTTGTTCTCAAAAACATATCGGAAACAATGGAAATAAAACCGACCAGAACGACCACGACCGTTGAAAGCAGCATATCGCGATTGCCGACATGCGATAATTCGTGCGCCAAAACTCCCTCTAACTCGCTCCGGTTCAATTTTTCAAGCAATCCTTCGGTTACGGCAACAACGGCGTGTTTCGGGTCTCTGCCCGTCGCGAAAGCGTTTGGCTGGCGTTCACGGATTAAATAAATCCTGGGCATCGGCAAGCCGGCGGTAATGCTTAAATTTTCAACTATGTGATAAAGTTCGGGAGCGCTCCCATGTTCGATTGGGACCGCGCGCGCCATTTTCAAAACTATTTTATCCGAATACCAGTACGCGATAACATTCATCAAAACGCTGAAAATAACCGCGAAATATAAAACCGACGGATTCCCGTAAATTCTTGAAAAGGCCCAGCCGATGCCGATAACAACAACAAGAAAAACCGTAAAAAGCAGCCAGGTCCGCCTGATATTGGCCGACTGTTGGGTGTAAAGCGTCGGCATAAGTTTTAGAATTTAACCGCCACCGGCTCCCTTTCCGCCGCGTCATCTAGTCCGAAAAATTCCTGTTTCTTAAAACTGAAAACTACGGCAACAAAGTTCGACGGAAAGGATTCCGTTAAAATGTTAAAGTCTCGGACATTAGTGTTGTAAAACCTCCTTGCCGCTTGGATTTTATTTTCCGTATCCGCCAGTTCCCTTTGCAATTCCAAAAAATTAGTATTGGCTTTCAAATCCGGATAATTTTCGGAAACAGCGAAAAGCGTTTTCAAAGTGCCGGATAAGATATTTTCCGCTTCAAGCTTTTCGTTTTTGCTTTGGGCGCCCATTGCTTGGGTTCGCGCTTGCGTCACTTTTTCAAAAACATTTCTTTCATGCTCCATATAGCCTTTTACGGTTTCAACCAAATTCGGAATCAGGTCGTGCCTTCTTTTGAGTTGCACATCAATGTCCGACCACGCTTCTTTGATTCTGGTGCCGAAAACGACAAACCGATTGTAAACAAAAACAAGCCACACAATTATCAGACCTATAACGCCCAATATTACATATAAAATGCTCATGTTTTTATTATTATTTTAATTCCTTCTATTATACCACGGCGTCCTCTAATTTCAAGGAGAATAATTTGGAAACGCCGTCATCGCCCATGGTAACGCCATAGAGAATATTGGCGATTTCCATTGTTGAACGATTGTGAGTAATCAAAATAAACTGGGTTTTTTCCGCGAAATCCTTTAAGACTTTGGCGAACTGTGCCGCGTTGGCTTCGTCCAACGCGGCGTCGATTTCATCCAAAATCAAAAACGGCGGACGGCTGACGGAAACGATGGCGAATAAAAGCGCGATGGAAATAAGCGCCCTTTCGCCGCCCGAAAGGGCGGCGAGGTCGCGGACCCTTTTACGGGGCACATTGACGCTTATGGTTACGCCCGACTCATTTTCCAATTTCGCGGAGCCGCCGCCGAACATCAGTTTGAAATAATGGGCGAATTCATCGTTTATTTTCGCCAGCCCCGTCTTGAAATCGTTATTGATTCTGCCGGTCAAATCCTCTATCAGATTTTTAAGCGAACCGGTAGCGGTTGTTAAATCGGAAAACTCCGCCGTTAAAAATTCGTGGCGCTTATTGGTTTCCTCGTATTCGCGCACAATTTCTTCATCAAGCCCCCCGATTTCGGCGATTCCTCTTCTTAATTTTATGATTCTATTCTCCAATTCCACCACGTTTAAAATCTCATCGTTACCGTTTTCTGCTATAGCAAAATTTGGCAATGTCTTGCAAAATTCTTCATAATCTTTTCCCGAACCCCACAGCTCCGATTTCAAATCTGATTCTTTCAACTTGATTTTTTCTTCTTCCAGATTAAATCTTTGCGCCGCCTCCTGAACCAATAAGTATTCGCGGCGCGCCATTTCCAAATCTTTTTGGAAAACCGAATATTTGCTTCTCCACTCCATCTCTTCCGAGCGGACTTTCGAAAGCGTTTCCCTGTTTTGATTTATTTGCCCGTCGATTTTGGCAAGTTTTAATTTGAAATTTTCCTTGTCTTTTTCGAGTGGGCTTTCGCTATTTTCCTCAATGCCCGCCAAATCAACGAGCGAAAGAATTTTTGAAATATCGCTTTTTTCAAGGCAATCGCTAACAACTCCTATTTCGCCTGCGAGGTTTTTAACGGCTTCTTTTACCGCGGCGGCATCGGCCAATTGCGAAGCGGCATCAAGGCGCTTCGCCCAATATTTTATTTTAATCGTCAAAACCGCTTCCAGCGTTTTTACGTTTTTGGCATTGTTTTTTTTTGCCGATTCAATAATGCCCTCTATGCGGCCGAGCTCCCTCGTAATCTCATGCCGTTCGGCATTCAGTTTTTCCAAATTAACTTCAAATTGGCTGTTTTTCTCTCCGGCTTTGGAAAATTTCGTCAATTGTTCTTCAAAAAGTTTTTCGTTTGCTTCAAAATTTTCTTTCGCCGTTGTTATTTTGGCGTCAACTTCTTCCCGCGCTTTTTGGTTATTGTTTCTCGCGGAATAAATTTCCCGGATTTTTATTTTGAAAAATTCGGTTTCCAGATTATTCAAATCGTTGACCAAAATTTCCCTTTTTTGAAATTTCTCGACTTGGCGTTTTAGCGAACGCAGGCGCGGAAATATTTCATTTATCAAACTGGCGGTTTGCCCCAAATTCGCGCTTGTTTCCGCCAGTTTGGATTCGGCTTCGGATTTTTTAAGCTGGAACTCGCGAAGGCCAAGCGCTTCTTCCAAAATGCTCTGTCTTTCCGCCGGGTCGGCTTTTAAAATTTCGTCGGCCGAACCTTGGTTTACGATTGAATTCCCCCTAAGTCCCAATTTTGAGCGCGCCAAAAGCTCCGTTATGTCTTTAAGCCGCACTTGGCTGTCGTTCAAATAATATTCGTTGACGCCGTCGCGATAAACTTTGCGGCCAATGACAACTTCTTCGAAATCAACGGGGAAGAAACCGTCCCGGTTGTCAAAATGCAGACTGACGCTGGCCTTGCCTTGAGACGGCTTTGCCGCCGAGCCGGCCCAAATTAAATCGGCGCCCGATTTGGAGCGCAAATTTTTGAGACCCTGTTCGCCCAAAACCCAGCGCACGGAATCGACAACGTTAGATTTTCCGGAGCCGTTGGGCCCGACAATGGCGCTTATCGTGGTCGGAAATTCCAATGCCGTTTTGTGGGCAAATGATTTGAATCCCAATATTTCTAATTTCTTAAGCCGCATGTGGTATTTAGATTTCGGAAATCAATAATTTCACCAATTTTTTAATTTCAATGCATTTTCGGCCGCTTGCTGTTGAGCTTCGTTTTTTGAAGCCCCTTCTCCCTGGGCGACTAATTCTTTGCCTAAATAAACCCCCACCTTAAAATTCTTGTCATGGTCGGGACCGCTTTCGGACAAGACCTCGTAATTCGGAGTGATGCTAACCCGTTCCTGCGCCGCTTCCTGAAACAAACTTTTATGGTCGCGCCACAATTTCTTGTCTATGATATTTTTAAGTTCGGGAAGCAGATTTTTACCGATGAATTCCGCGGCCGCCGGGTAGCCCTGGTCAAGATAGTAAGCGCCGGTAAAAGCTTCAAACGTGTTGGCCAAGATATATTGGCGGCCGCGGCCCAGTTCTTTTGTCTCGCCTTTCGATAAATACAAAAAGTCATTAAACCCCAATTGAGCGGCAATCTGAGAAAGCATCTGGGAATTAACCAGGGCTGCGCGGAGGCTGGTCATTTCTCCCTCGGCAAGAGCGGGATAATTTATGTAAAGATATTCGGTAACAACGAGTTCCAGTACCGCGTCGCCCAAGAATTCCAGCCGTTCGTTGTGGTTTAATTCAAACGCCGGATTTTCATTCAGATACGAACGGTGAACAAACGCCTGTTTGAGCAAATCGGCATTTTTGAATTTGATATTAAGTTGTTTTTTTAAACTGTTAAAATCTTTATCCATAAAATTGAATAGAAATATATAAAAATAAAATTCCTTATCCCCACTCCTCGCTATCCCGCTCGGAGCGGCTCGCCCCCGCCTAGAATTTTATTTTTATATATTTCTATTCTTGTCTCCTTTCTTCTTCTTTTTCTTTTCCTTTTCTTGGACTGCCTTCTTCTTTCCCCGGCTCGCCTATCGCCCGATAAATGGTCCCCAAAACGCCGTTGATGAATTTGCCGGATGCTTCGCCGCCGAAGTTTTTAGCCAGCTCAATGGCTTCGTTAATCGCCACTTTAGGCGGAACCTCTTCGCGGCTGCCAAGTAGAAGTTCGTAAATACCGATACGCAAAACATTGCGGTCAACCAGGTTGATTTGTTCAAGCGGCCACTCGGGGGCGGTTTTGACTATGATTTCGTCAATTTTATCCTTATTTTCAAGAATGCCTTTTATGAGGTCGCGGACAAACTGGCTGTCTTCCAAGCCGGGACCGAACTCCTCAAGATTTCTTTCCAAAATCTCTTCTATTTTTGAATCGTTGCGATTATTAAAATCCCATTCGTAAAGGGTTTGCATCACTATCGAACGGGAAAGGTGCCTGTTAGCCATGTATAAAAAATATCACAAATCCCCCCAAAAATCAAAATTATAGTTGACCGTTTTTGATTTTTTGGCGGAGGGATTCGACGTAAGTGTTGAAAAAATAAAGATTGTGGAAAGTCAGAAGACGCATCGCGGTGATTTCTTTAGCTTTTACCAAATGAGCGATATAATTGCGCTTGTAATTCTGGCAGACAGAACAGCCGCATTTTGAATCCAGAGGTTTTTTATCTTTCAAAAAAACCGATTTATTAAAGTCCAACTTGCCCGAGTTTGTAAAGGCAATCCCCCGCCTTCCGTAATGCGTCGGGATTGTGCAATCAAACAAATCTATTCCGCTTTTGATAATATTCTCCATATCATCAAGCCGGCCGATGCCCAGCATATGCCGCGGTTTTTTTTCGTCGAGATTCGGAATAATCCACGATAAAATTTTGGCCATATCTTTTTTTGTTTCGCCCAAATCCCCGCCAATACCAAAACCGTCAAAATTTAATGAGTTAATATATCTGGCGCTCTCGCTTCTCAAATCTTGAAATTTCGAACCCTGAACTATGCCGAATAAAGCTTGGCTACTTTTTTTACTGTCAACGCAGATTTTTGCCCAATCGTGGGTTCGTTTCACCGCTTTTTTAACATATTCATAGGTGGAAAACGGCGGTGTGCATTCGTCAAAAGCGAAAATAATATCGGCGCCGAGCGCTTCTTGGATTTTAATCGATTCTTTCGGTCCGATAAATAATTCTTCACCGGTAATTGGAGATTTGAAAAACACGCCCCGCGATGTAATCTTGACTTTTTTTGGCTGAGCATTTTTTTCTATCACAATATCTTTTGGGCCGGGAAAAAATCCCGTAACTTTGCCCACGCCTAAATCATGGCCAAACCCCAAACTAAAAACTTGGAAACCGCCAGAATCCGTCATTAACGGCCGACTCCAGTTCATAAATTCATGAAGTCCGCCGGATGCCTTAACGATTTTTTCGCCCGGCTTCAAGTGCAAATGGAAAGTATTGGAAATAAGAATCTGGCATTTTGCCGCCTTCGCTTCTTCGCTGGTTAAGGTTTTAACAACCGCCTGCGTCGCCACCGGAACTAATGCCGGCGTTTCGACCAGTCCATGAGGCGTTTTTAATACTCCGAGCCGCGCTCCGCTCTTTTTTGATTTTTTTAGAATTTCGAATTTAATCACTCCCAAAAAATATCCTATTTTGCCGGAATAGGCAATGTTCTTTCGGACGGAAAAGCTTGCTTGTCAAAAGTCACGGTTTGAATCTCGCATACCTGTCCCTTTTCATGCTTTTGCCATTTGCCATAATAGTCGGCAATTGGAAATTCATTTACGGTTGACCGCGCAAATTCGCCGCAAAGTTCAAATTGATTGCCCGAAACTACGCGATATTTATATTCCTTCTGTGTCTCCGGGTCGGTTGTATTTGAAGCGCAATAAGAATATCTGACGCCGCTTTTCATTTCGTTCAAGTCCGCGGGCAAACGATTATTATCGAAAGTAAATGAACTGACGCAAGAAGATAATTCCTGCAAATTATTTGTCCGTTTTATGTCTTGATTTCTAAGCCGTGCCTCGAGCGGAGTCCCGCCGACAATAAAGCCGAAAATAATCGCGATAATCACCAATACGGCTGAGGCTATCGCCGATAAAACAAAAAAATTAGAAGGAGCTTCTTTTTTGTACTGGATTTTCTTTCTTTCAAAAAAGTAAAAACTAAAAATCAATCCGGCAATAACTAAAATCGTCAGCGCTTTGAGTAAAAATCTCGCTCCATATTCGCCC
>JBDRMC010000021.1:0-17102 GCA_043812515.1 Patescibacteria group bacterium
AAGTGGATAAAACACAACTGCTACACCGAAGAGGCCGCAGGCTCAATCCCTGCACCGCCCACACAAAAAAACACCCCCGCTTAGCGGGGGTGTTTTTGTGTTCAGATCTCCCAAACTTACCGCGGAATAATTTCCCTCCAAAAAGATTTGACAAATAATTGATTAGTGGTTTATTATTAAAGTAGTTACAATGGATCGTTGACAACTTAAAATATCAGAGATTAGACCATCTTGCGATGGTCGGAAAGGAGAATGTCATGGAAAGGGAAGCTCGGGCACCTCAAGTCGTTCAGAAGGGCTCAACAGGCGCGAACATCATCACAGCGATTCGTGATGAAATCGCCACTGAAACCGCCATTGAAGCGGCGCTCGGCGTTGAGAACAGTAACTCTGCCTCTTGCTACTGCATTGGGCATCATGACACGACCTGATCCGCTGAATCGGTCATCTGAACCAGAGAGCCGCTTTCCTAAGCGGCTCTTAATTAAAAAGGAGGTAAAAATGATTCAGAAATTAGCTGTTTTGATTTTACCGGCAGGAATAGATTGTAACTTATCTTGCAGTTATTGCTATCATTCCGGCGTTAGAAAAAGAAATGTCCCAATGGAAATAATGTCTCTGGAGGTTTTACGGGAAGCCATGGATGGAAGCCGTGATATCGCTCCCAATATTGATTTTTTGTACCATGGCGGAGAACCAATGCTGGCAGGATTAGATTTTTATCAAAAGACATTGGATATTCAAAGAAAATTAGAATTTCGAGGAAAAGCGAGAAATATTCTGCAAACCAATGGCGTTTTAATCAATGACAGCTGGGTTAATTTTATTGTAAAAAACGGGTTCTTTATAAGCGTGAGTCTCGATGGACCCGAAAATCTTCACAACAAAAATCGTTATATGATTAATTGTCGTGGAATAAAAAGCGGCACTCATTCATTGGTGAAAAACGGCATTCAAAAAATGATAGCCAGAGGAAGGCAAGTGGGCGCCATCGCTGTTATCACAACAATAAATGTAAATTACCCGGCAGAAGTATACCAAGCATTAAAATCGTCGGGCGTTAGAACCTGTGTCTTTCATTTGTATTCTAAAGATGAAGGAGCGCAAAACAACGATTTAGCCCCGACAGATGAAGCCGCTAGCTCTTTTTTTAAGCAAGTATTTGATTTATGGTTTAAGGAAGATAACCCCAGTTTTATGATTAGAAATTTTCGCAATGTTGTTAGGGTATTTTTTGGCGGAAAAGCCTTGGATTGCGCTTCTAATTATAATTATTGTCGAAGATTTATAGCCGTCGCCCCCAATGGCGATGTCTATCCCTGTCATCGATTTGTCGGAAGGAACGATTTCAAAATTGGCAATGTTTTAGAGAGAAGGCTTTCTGTGATATATAAACAGAATGCCGACATGTACGAAGAAATGGCAACTATTCCACAAAAATGCTTTTCATGCAGATGGTTTAAGCTCTGCGGAGGCGGATGCTCTTATGAAAGATTTGTTGCGAACGGCAAATTTCAAAGCACGCACCCCGAGTGCAATGTGAAACAGCAACTATTCTTTTATATAAACAACGCGATAAAAAAAGCTGGTTTTCGCGATGATAGATGATAGCGGGATTTAATATTCTGCTATTTTTTTGCAACAATTTCCGCTATTCCGTGATAGTGATATTTAGAAAGTTCGTCATGACCTTTTTCTCTTATTAATTTTTCTTTGTAATATAAAATTTTGAAATCTCCATCAAAACATTTTTTTAATTCTTGTTTGTCCAAAAATTGCCAGTATCTTTTTTCTGATTTGCTGTAAAAAGTATTTTTTCCTCTGGGCGATCTGGCTGATTTTAGATTCAAATATGACATATCTTCGATAGTGAACCCACTGATAATCGCAATTCCCTCCGGCTTTAAACTGTCCTTAATTTTTTTTATAATTTTTATAAATTCTGTCTTTTTCATCCAAATTAATGACTGAATCGCTAAAATTAAATCATACTTTCTTGGTTGGAACTTAAATTTTTTGACGTCTAACTGTTTTGTTTTTATGTTCAAGTTTAATTGTTTGGATAAAATCTTCAAATTTTTGACATTTTGTGTATTAATATCAAGCGCCTCTACTCTAAAATTATTTTGAGCAAGAAAAAAACTATTTCTGCCGTTGCCCGAGCCAATATCCAAAACAACGCCGTTTTTAATTTTGGACAAGAATTTTTTTACAAGATAAAACGGGGAAGGGATTTGATTATTAATATTCATCTTCATATTTTATCAGTTTATGTAGAAATTGTAAAAACGCCCACACAAAAAAACACCCCCGCTAAGCGGGGGTGTTTTTGTGGATTATGCGTCTTTAAGATTACCGCGGAATAATTTCCCTCCAATCGGGCAGAGCTAATGGCGTGATGTTGACGATCACCGATTGAACAGTGGTCCCACCTAGTCCGGAGCAGGTTAGACTGTAAGTGGCGCTGGGCGGCGGAGGCACAACAACTTCACTGCCGTTTACCGGTTTAGAACCGCTCCAAGCGCCGGAAGCAGTGCAAGAAGTAGCGTAAAAGCTCGTCCAACTGCAGGTTGAGCTCTGTCCTTGGTAAATAGAAGCCGGGTCGCAAGAAAAACTATTAATGACCGGCGGGCAGTAAGGCGTTGAAACATTTATGGTGTTTGAACGAATGGTGCCGCCGGCGTTGTAGGCCTCAATTTGATATGGGTAAGATGTATTTTGGCTGACGGTGGTATCAGTGTGGTTTAAGGCTGTGTATGGCTGATATGGGGAAATATCAACGCGAGGAGTGCCTTTTAGTATTCGGTAAGCTTGAGCGCCCGAAGCCGCGGTCCAGGAAAGCGGAACCGAGTTGCAAACAACAGAGCCACTCAAATTCAAATTGAAGTTTCCGACGCACTCAAACGTATTACAAGATTGGGAAGAGGGTCCCACGCAGTCCGCGCCGCCGCAGGAAGGAGAAGGGTTAGTACAAGTGCGGGTTTGGGTACCTCCACCGCAAGAAACCGAACAGGCGCTCCAACCGCTCCAATCGCCATTGACCGGACAACATTGCGTATTGCAGGATTGGGATTCGTCATAAGAAGAGCAATCAGCTCTGACGCAGGATCTTGTTTGGCTGCCGCCGCCGCAGGGAACAGAGCAGGCTGACCAGCCGCCGCAGGAAGGAGTACAAGTAATGTTCTCACATTCCCCAGCGTAAATTTTAACGAAAGTACGATCTGAGTTAGTAAGACGGCAATTACCATCGTCGGAAAGAAAAGTAATTCCAGTAAGATTTCCGATCACTAATTCTATACTCCCAATTGTTATGTTTGTTACCACGTTAAAAATGTCAACTACAGTACTAACAACAGCACTAACAGCCTCGACAACAGGTGCGGCATGAACCACTTCGGCTGAAAAAAAGAACACACCTACTGTCAAAATGAGAAGCAAAACAAAAAATTTATTCCCAAATAATTTCATTATTATTATGATAACAAATTTTATAGTAATTAAAAACAGGCATCTGTGGATAACTATAGATGAAGAGTTCTTAATAAAAAAATACCCGGCTGTTTCTACAGCCGGGTATACTACTTAGTTCACATCTGGTAACTTTAAAAGTATTTCCTTATTGGTCAACTTCACAACCAATGTCATTCCTTTTGGCAGAGCGTCGCCTGCCATTTCTTTATCGGAGACTTGGAACCACACAAATCCCACCGACGATCCATTCGCCTTAATTTCACCAAAGACGAACGCCTTTTCTTTCAGGTCGCCTTCGATCTTAGAATTAATGTTCGCCGTATGCGCCAGACTGATTGGCCCACCTATATAAAGGGTGGGAGCCATCCACAAAAATGCTTTACCTGCATACTCTCTCCTGATTAATTTATAGGCCACGTCCGATGGCGCAGAGACAATGGCCACTTCTCCGATTTTAAGAGTGGCGGAATCAACCTTAATAATTTCCGAGGAATTATTCCTCGCCTCCAAAAACACCGCCAGAATCCTATCGGAGAAAACCCTGCTTTCCAGGAGGTTCTCGTCAAAGTATCTCTCTGAATCTTCCTGGTTCATAATAGGAAAGGCAATAATTGTGACTTTGCCATCGCTTTGCCGGATAATTTTTTTCTCCTCAATGCGACCCAAATTAGGAATCGTGCCCCTTGTGTTGTAGGTAGCGCAACTTGCCAGCATGGCTACGGCCACAAACACCACCGCTAATACAAAAAATCTCGTTTTTTTCATCTCGCGTCTCCTTTTATTGTTTTTGTTAAAGACCCTTTTAAGCTTATACTTTAACTGAATTATTATAATAATACACTCAATCTATACAATTGTCAAGCCCATTATATAGTACTTAATATCCGACGATTTTGTCTCTATTGATTAAGAGTGGTACAATCCTATGAGGAGAAATTTTAATATAATTAAAAATAAAAAATCAAATGGATAATCTTTTGTTAATAAATAGAGTAAGCGCTTTTGTCGTCTGGATAATTTTTTGGGCGTTTATGCTTATTATTCGCCTCACCAAAAAAAATGAGTTCCGGGCGGCTTTTGCCGGAGTAAAAAAAATGTTTTCGGCTACCGTTGAAATGTTTATATTTTTTACAGTTTTAAACTTTGTTTTTTGGATTGATAGAGCGCCAATAATAAAAACCGTTTCCATTCAGTGGCTGTTTATCTCGTCGCAGTTATTGGGATATATTCTTCTTCTTTTCGGTTTTGTGTTGGCAATATGGGTCGCCTGGTCGCTCCAAAAACCATTATTGCCAGCCGAGCCAAAATATAAGTTATTTAAATATCTCCGGAACATGATGTACGCGGCCGTTCTACTTATGGCATTTGGCTCTTCCATTATTTGCCTGAATCCGGTGGCATTGGGGATGTCAATTGCGTTAATCCCGCTTATCCTGTGGAGGATTAAAATTGAGAATGAGGCGAACTTAAATATCTAGTTTGACATTACTGTTTGAGAAAAGGCATACTCGCCCTTAAAAGATACTATCGCGGAGTGAATCTTCAAGCTATTTTCTTTCATTATTTTTTCTATCTCATCCGAAAATCCGAATTGAATCTTTCCCAGCTTTGAGATACCCAGAACGCTAATTTTCCCCGGCTTTAAATCGTAATCCAGGCACTTAAAAAAGGCTTCTTTAATGGACCAAAATATTGCCACCCCCGAAGCCAAAGAAAAATTATTATCCTCACAAAAAGTTCTAAAGTAGGCTTGCTCGGTCTGAGTTATCACCGGACCAAAAAATAACTCCGCGTTGAGACTAGTATCAACCCGCTCAATATCAATTCCGATTCTATATGGCGAAGGAACTATCCCCACTCCTACCAGATCATTCTTATGGGAAATAGATATATCCATTGATCGATCTATGAACGGCCTGCCGGTTTTCAAATGCTTAATTTCTTTTCCCGTTAATTCATAAACCAATGAACGCGCCAGTGCCCTTTGTTTTTTTATGCCTAATTTATCCATTTTTGTAATTTTTTATTTTTAATCTGCTTTCTTTATACTCGCCAATTTTTTTTATAAAACCCCCCACAAGCTCAAGAATCGCCTCCCCTTTTTCATTAATTAGAATAACATCGCCCTCAAGTCCGCCGTTTATGAATTTGGTTTTGGACGGAATTGCGTAAACATATTTTGTAATTTCAACACCGGGAAAAACTGATAGTTTGGAAACTTTTGTCGGAATCATTTTTAAATTATTTTTCAAAGCCACGGCCCCCAAGGCCTGAAAAGAAGCGTCAATCCACTGGATCAATTTATCGTAATATCCAAGGCCAAGCACCGGAAGTAATTTGGAATTATCAATAAGAAGAAAAGGATCACTATTTTTATCTATTAACGCCCTGTCCATTGATTGGAATGTCGGGCCCAGATAGAGGCTGTCTTTAAAATAAAAATCGGAATAAATGGAAGATACAGAGATTTCTTTTTTTGCGATTATCAAATCACGCGCCGGTATTTTTTTTGCTTCGGCGCTTTCCGCCTCGCAATGAAAATGCAATACGTTTGATTTTATGGAAAACGATTTGATATTCCTATCGCCTTCAACTTCCAATAAGCATCTGACTGGATCATTTTTAACAACAATTGGATTATTAATCTCGATGTTTTTAAGAATGGGAAACTTTTTGAAATACATGCTACCCGCGCAAAGAAACATGCTTATGCCAACAGCAGCCGGGACATAACTCGTTCCTTTTATCGCATGGTCCTTCAAATAAGCGTCATCGGATAAATTAAAAACCTTTTCAAAAACCGGTTTTGACATTGAAATACCAAACGCATCTGATAGCGTTCCTATTAATGGCCGATAACTTTCTAAATTATTCAGCGGAAAACCATAGAACAAATCGTCAGAATCATCCAAGTAGAACACGGGCTCACCGCCGGAAGAAGATAAATCAAACGAAAATAATTCGTTCGCTTTCTTAGCATCAAGCAAAGAAACATTGTATTCTCTAAGCTTCTGCAATATCCCTTTATCCTGAGTCATCCCCACACCATCCCAAGGCGGAAAATGAACCGCAATGGCGCTGGAACCAAAACTTTTTAGAATTGTATTATATTCTTCGGTTAAACCGCTTACCAGTTCATTTGCCGACGTATAAATAGTCTGGCCGGCGCTGCCGTATTTTGAAATTATTGAAGAAAAATTAATAATCCTCTTGGGTTTATATTTAAGCGAGAGGTTTAAAATATTAAAGGCCGGCAAAACCTTATTATTGAATTCGTAATTTATATCTTCGTCCGTTTTGTCTTTCAAAAATCCGATTTTCACAGCGCCGACACCGTTAATTATCAAATCAATTTTGCCGTGTTTATTTTTTATCTTTTCAAAAAGTTCTTCCAAAGATTTTATATCGCCGGCGTCCAGCGATTTGTAATATATTTTCGGGTTGTCTTTTTTTAATTCCGCGATATTAACCCGCGCTGTTTTATTTTCTGACGGACTTTTGCCCGCCAGATAAATCGTTGGCCGGTATTTGCGAGAGATGTTTTTGACAAGCGAAAAAGTGATGCCTTTGGCTCCGCCCAGCGCCAAAACTGCCGATTCTTCATTTAAATCTACATCGCCTTTATCTTCCGCGCGTCTTAAATCGGCCACCAGTCTTTGACCGCCTTCATAAAGAACATCCACTCCGCCGGTGTCTCTCATTTCCTTTTCAACCAAATTAACTAAGATTTTTGGATCGTCGCTTTGGCTAAAATGGATATGTTTGAAAAAAATTCCCGGTAACTCTTTTTTGATTGACTTTAGAAACGAAGCATAACCGCCAACATAGAAAGATGACCGACCAACCGATACTAGGGCCAAATTAAAACTCCCTTGTTTAATAGTTTTTAGCAGCTGTCTAAAAAATTTGAAGAAGGGGATTATTTTTAAAATAACACCTTGCCGAAATTCGTCAGCAGAAATATTATTGAAGTTAAACTTTGGACTATCCGAAAAAATTATAATGTTTGGGCGGTCGTTTTCTTTATTTTCTCGAAGAAACGTCTCAATTTTTTCCGCTGAACCGGCCGGTTGACCCAGAATGTCTTGAAGATTAACCAACAAAGAAGCGGTTTTTCTCTCCGACTCAAAAATATAATTTTTAAAAGGTCTGGGCGCCCAAACAGAAACATATCTCTCAAAATGAGTTTCTTTTTTAACGACCGCCTTTTTTTCGTGTCCGCCAGCCTGACTCGCGTTCTCAAGATAAGCCACCGTGTCTTTTATGCTACCGAAACCGGAAGTATTAAAGTCATCGCCAGGATCAATATTCGACTCTTTAAGCACGGTAAGCAAAATCTCCGCCTTTTTTATTGAATCAATCCCCAAATCTTCCTGGTATCGGTCCTCCCAAGATATTTTCTCAATTTCATAGCCTGTAATTTTCCCGATAGTTCGGCTGATTAAAGAAAATAGCCTGTTATTTTGGAAACTAATAATTTCAGGAGCGTTTTTCTTTTGGGCCTTCAAAAGATTTAACGCCGAATCGGTCTTTATGGGCTTGCCCGCCAAAATATCCTTAACAAAGCCGGTCAAAACATTGCCCGCGCCCAGTTCTATAAAATTAAAACATCGTAAATTATGAATAGTTGAAATTTGACGGATAAAATTTACCGGAACGATTATCTGGTTTGTTAAAATATATATCAGGTCTTCTTCCTTAAAACTCCTTTCGTCAATCAATTTTTGAGCGACTGAAGAAAATAAAGGAATTTGCGGTTTTTTAAATCCCACCTGCCTGGTCTTGAGATATTGTTTTATTTTGTCTTTCGCGCCACTAAGATAGGGAGAATGATAGGGCTGCGGCACATTGGATAAAATTTTGTGCCTTTTTTTGCTCTTCTCCAAAAGCCGCTTAACTTCGTCTAGCGCGCCGGGGGAAACAGAAATCACTGTTTGTTGCGGACTATTAAGATTACTGATATAAAACTCTGTTTTTCCCAGAATCTTTTTGGTTGACTGCTCGTCGGCATTGACAGCCACCATAAATCCCGCCTCATTGGCTTTGGGACAAAAAAGATCACGATGATAAATAACATCAAACATTTCTTCAAACGAGATTATTCCCGAAGCCACCAGCGCCGCGTATTCGCCAAAGCTGTGACCCGTCACAATTTGAGGAATAATTTTTTGGGAAATAAGAACTTCGTGCAGCGCCACTTCTAAAGTAAATAAGGCCAAATTCCTGACGATTGGCAGTGTTTCTTCTTTAAGACCCGCCGGTTTCAAAATATAGTCCGATATTTTGGACAGGCCAAGCTCTTTGGCCAGGACGTCCGCTTTCTTAAATTTTTCACCAACCATCCTGAAACTTAAATATTGTTCTTTAAACATCCCCGGAAAAGCCGACCCTTGGCCGGAAAAAATAAAGCAACTCCTGGAAAAATCCGCTCCTTGATATTTTCCTGCCTCAATCTGATAAGCGCCAAAATAGTATCCTTGGCTTTTATTTTGCCTCATAATAGTCTATCTTCTTTATTACTTCGTTGATGGGGTAATTTTTCTTCCGGGCAAAAGCCAGCGTAGACAGGATCAAACAATGAATTTTTGTTTTGTCAATTTTAAGCTTTTTTTTATTTAATTTTTCTTCACTACTAAGCAGCACAATTATGCCCTCTTTCTCTTGCAACTCGCGCCTGGCAATATTTAAGGAAGCGGAAAAAGAATTAAAGTCAGCGTCAACGTTGAAATTTTTTCCTTTAAAATCGAAAATATTGCAAATTCTGCCGGCAACGACGTTGTTTAAAGCTCCCGGTCCTGTATCTTCGGTTGCTTCGGGAAATTTGTTTTTGTGATTGATTAAAAGATTCAGCGAGTTTTTATCAAGAAAGCCCAAGGCTTCTTTAAACTCCCAATGCCTGACCCGATTAACAAAATCAATAGCCGAATCCAGGCCCAAACAACCAGCCGAGATGACTTTAATTTCTTCTTTATCCAACAGGTCAATTTCAATATTGGCTTTTTCAAAAGCTTCCGCTACCGCCAGCAAAGCCTGTAATTGAACCTTGTCTATATGCGGCAGACTCTGCGGAGGAATCTTGAATTTTGCTGTTATCAAATTAAAATCAACTTTTTCCAAAGAGAACGAGCTATTGCCCAAGATAACCATGGGACTGTTTAACGCAATCTTTTTGGCTTTTATTATTTCCCCGCCGCTCTTAAATTCATCCAGCACCAGGTGATAATTTATATTGCCAAACCCAAAAGAAGAAACTCCCAAACGCAAAGGCTGAAGATTATTTTCCAGCATCAAAACGCACTTAAGCAACCCCGCCGCTCCAGCCGCGCCTTTGGTGTGGCCGATTAAAGATTTTACCGAACCGATGGAGGGCCGCCGACCGGCAAAAAATTCATTCAAAGATGCTAATTCCGTGCTGTCACCCACTTTTGTGCCCGTGCCATGGCCTTCAATATAACTGACGTTGTTTTTATCCAAGCCCTGATAAGCCCGCTTAAAAGCCAAAACTTGGCCTTCTTTGCTCGGTGAAAATAAACTGGAATTTTTTCCGTCGCTGGAACTGCCGATTGATTTTACTATGCCGTAGATTTTATTTTTATCTTTAAGGGCGTCTTCCAGCCGCCGCAGGACAAAAATAACCGCTCCCTCGCCCTGCGATAATCCCTCGGTTCTTTTATCAAAAGGCAAGCATCTGCCTGGCGACAGAACGCCGGCCTTGCTGAATAAAATAAAAGTATCCGGAGCTAAATTGCTCTCCATGCCTCCGGTAATTGCCATATCTGTTTGATAATTTTTCAAAGCCCTGACCGCTACATCAATCGCCGCTAAAGAAGAAGCGCAGGCGGCATCAATCAGGGCGCTTTCTCCCTGAAGATCAAATCTTTGTTTAATTAAATTTATGGCAGAAGTTGTCAGCACCGAAGCAACCCCGGCTTCGGTTTCCGGTTCATGCCGACAGAAATATTCTTTGATTTTTGCCAAAATTTTCCGCTGATTTTTTATATTATTTTTGGCAATAAATTTTTTTAATGATTCTTTGTTGTACCGGTAAAACTTTTCCAATGTGAGAGCCTCGTCAAGTTCCATACAACCCAAAAAAATTGAGGTATTTTTTCTGGTTTTGTCTAAAGTCGCTGTTAAACCGGCCAGGGCTTGCCCGGTTGCTCCCAACGCCATTATCTGCAATCTGTTGTGTCTGCCAAAATCAAGACCCAAGTTTTTACTCAAAACCTGAAGCTGTTTGTTTTCCACAAAAGCCGCAACGTTAGAATATGTCTTATCCGGCTCGTTTTTGTCCGGACTAAAATAAAGGCGGCTTGACCACCGTTCTTCCGGTATTTTCCTAATGGAGCATTTTCCAGCTAAAACATTACGCCAAAATTCCGACGGGTTGTTGGCGTCCGGCAAAACACACCCGATGCCGACTATACAAATATCGCCGTTGTAATAGTAATTTCTCATCTGAGCTTCTTTAATGTAATAATTAATTTCTTCTCCTGAAGTAATTTAATACTCATCGCGCCTACATACCAGCTGAACGCAAAAATAAAAATCATCCAAAAAAAATAAATAAATGTCGGATTATTCAAAGGCAGGCGATCTTTTATCAAAGAATAAAAAACGCCGTTTACAAACATCATTGAAACATAAATCCATAAAATTCCTTTACTATAACTGTTGACAATGCCGTATTTATTAAAATTGATTTTTTTAAAAAAAACCGTTCCCAAAACGAAAAGAACCAAAAATAACCCTATTGTCGCCAAAACAAAACCTGTTTCAGGCTGGAATATGTTCGAACTCCACGCATAATCGCGATTAAGAGACGGCGAAATTTCGTTTCTTACGACGGCAAATACAAGAAGCGCAGCGCCCGCGAGTAATGAAACTAATTTGAATTTAAAATCGTTTTTTCGTTTCAATTGATAATACGCGAATAAAAATCCGAATCCCACAACGCCGAACCAGGGAAAAAACGGCCAAAAAATAAAACGATTGATATTGCCGATAAAAATATCAATAAGATAATTACCCTTAACGTTCATTAAAAAATCTCTTAACGGTGCCGCTGCGAAAATAGCCGCCAAACTTAATAAAAAAACCGCGCGCTCCGAGAAAAAAAACATTAGAAACGCAATTACTATAAAAGATAAACCCACAAATTGAAGAACATTCCAAGAAAAAGTATATTTAATCCCCCAAACAACTATATTCATAAGAAATCCAGTACATGAAAGAAAAATCGCGATTTTTATCGTTTTTTTAAATCTATAATCATTGTTAATTCTAAAAATATAGCCGGCAAGCGCGGGGAGAATAGTCAAAAACAAACCCAAAAACATAAATTTATCCGTTATTCTGTAAAAAAAACCGGAAATATCGTTAAAACCGTAATTATCGTTAGTGACTAACATTAAGTGAGCATGGATAAAAAGCATCATTGCCACGCAGGCAAACTTAACCACATTCAACGCGGGCCAATCTTTTATTTGGTGCTCTAAATTATTAATCATTAATTTCCATCATACCATAAAAAAGACCCTGCTTTGATTAGCAGGGCCTCTATAATTCTGTACCCAACTCTTTACGAGTTGGATAACTTCTTGCGACTTGAGCATTTCCGTATGCTCAAGCCCCTCAAGAACCCGAAGCTCGGAGACTTTTTTGCCTCGAAAGTCCAAAGCGGACTTTAAAGTAACGACTCCGTCATTTTCTTCTCCTTCTTCCATATACATCTTTTTCGGAATCGTACTGTTAAACCCCACTATTGCATACAGCGGGGTATCGCTGTTCTTGTCTCCGGCATCAAAGAAAAATTTGATGAAATCCGGGCCAAATCCGCCGGACGGAGTAGCAATAGTGATAATCATCGCCACCACTCCTGGATTTTCTGCATCAATCTTGCGAGCAATTATTCCACCCCATGAATGGGCGACAAAAATCACTTGCCCGCTTATTCCCTCCTCCCTTATTTGCTGAAGGAGATCATCCGCAGCGCTGTACAGCGGCCACAGATTCTTAGGAACAATCACTACCGATCCAGGGATATTCTCCTGGAGCTCTAAATAGTGTTCCGCAGCGCCCCCTACTCCCCCCAAAATTACCACTGTGGGACCGGCGGCGATAGAAACTGTTGCGAAAACAGCGATCGCCACAAACAAAACCGTCATAATAGTTGCTATTTTCTTCATCTCCCTCGCCCTCCTTTCAATCAAATTTGTGTTAAATTGTCAAAAATCCATCCAAAATCACCCTTATTTACTGTATTTTAACTGTATCTGTAGTATATACCCATTTACCAAGTTTGTCAAGGTTGAAAATAAAAACGACATTGCCACAACCATAACAAACAAGATGCTTTTTTTCAAGGCGAAATATAAGTCATTAGCATCCTGATTCTTTTAGCCCAAGAAACTATTTTCTAGAACTTTTAATAATTTTTATTGCCTCGTCTAGAAATATCCGAAAATTTTTGTTTTTTCGCCTTCTTTTAGAAAATCCGGTTCCATACTATTTTATTTATGACACATTATTTGATTCATAATCTCATTATCAAAACTTCTGGTAAATATTTGTTTTTAGGATATTTCTTAATTTTTGATTTTTCGAATCCGCATTTTTCATAAACTGTAATCGCTCTGACATTATCCGGCCTAACTTCTAAATAAATTTTTGAGAAGTTGAATTTTTTTGCTTTTTTAATTAGTAATTGAATAGCTTTTGTTCCATAGTTTTTATTCCAATATTTCTTTTCGCCTATAATAATTTGAGTTTCATACCAGCCGTTTTTTCTTTTCACTAAAGAGATGTGGCCAACCGCATTTCGATCTAGCTCTATAATAAAATGGTAATTTTCCCTACGATGAAAAATAGCAGAAAAATATTTCTCCACTTCTTTGTCTGAAATCCGCTTCAAAATACCGCTTGTTAATTTAAGCAATTCTTTGCTTCTCCACCATTTTGCGAAGAATCTTTTATCAGATAATTTAATTTCTCTTAATGAAATTTTTTTCATGAAAAAATAAAACGGGGCTGAGAATAGTATATAACCTTTTCTCAACCCCGTGAAGCCGCCCTAGTGGCAATTGCTGGGACCCTGGCAAGTATTGAGCACTTTCCGCTTGGGAAGGGGCTTTATCGCCAGATTCAGCCGCTTACTAGACTGCGCCTTTTTCATTGCCTCCACCTCCTTTCCTTAAAGTTGTTCGAGAAGAAGTTCTCGCGTCATTTTTCGGTAAAAAGCACACATTCGTTTTATTTTTGTAGTCTTGGCCGTGCGAGCGAATTCTTGCGTAATATTGCATCCTCCGCCGCATTGCCCTTCAATTATACACCCTCTACACATTTCAATCGCTCCAGTCAGATGATCTCTCACAAAAAGATGATACCGACTCCCATAGTCATAGAATGATTCAATTTGATGGAGCGCTCCCAGTCGCTTAGTGCTGTAACCGCATCCATAAATATCGCCGGAAGGATTTACACATATACTATTACCGCGAACCGCCCCGCAGAACGCTATATGCGCATTCAGTGTCGAATCATTGAGATTTTCAGCTGGCCGGGACCAAAAACCGGCAATTTCAATTTCGCGGCTCTTAGCGTATTGCCGTATTCTCATTAATTTCGCGACAATATCCTTAATTGATATCCTAACCATGCCAACAATATCTATATCAATGCGGATTTCCTTCATATGCCTTCCAGAAGCCCAGTTAATAATTTTCTCGTCAAGAAACGGAAAGTTTTTTTCATTTACTGTAACAGCGATTCCCTTCAATGGATACCCTTGTTCCACAAGATTATCAAATCCTCGCATTATGGCCTTAAAGGTTCCACCACCGGATTTTGTAAGCCGAACTTGGTCATTGCCATCACGAAGACCATCAAGGCTTGATGCAATTTTTACATGATATTTTTTAAGTTTTCTCGCGATATCAGCAGTAATCAAGGAAGCGTTGGTGTTAATTGAGAGCTTAAACTTGAATTTTTCGCTGTATTTCAGTTGGCAATATTCAATTACTTGTACTATTACTGGCCACGCAAGAAGTGGCTCGCCTCCGCCAAAGTTTACACTCGCTATATTTTTCCCATGTCGTCGCAAAATCTTTAGATACTGATCTACCGCGTCTTTCGCAATTTTAAAGGTCATGAATTTCTTCGGATTTTTTATCCGATCGGATGTTTTGAGATTATTGAAATGGATACAGTATGTGCAACGAAAATTACATGCTTCAGATATGATAAGCTCAAGATAATCAATGAG
This sequence comes from Patescibacteria group bacterium, assembly GCA_043812515.1. Lineage (GTDB taxonomy): Bacteria > Patescibacteriota > Minisyncoccia > UBA10092 > UBA10092 > UBA10092. The sequence continues at coordinate 14,735 of JBDRMC010000021.1, forward strand.
CGATCCACTGGTAATGGATTCTCTGCGCCATTGCATGCATTTAGCGAGAAATTTTCTTTCGTCGAAATTTTCGGAAATTAGATAGTGACTTGCAATCAAGTCTCGAATAACTTCTCTGCCATTTTCTCCAATATTATATTCGCCGAGGACAGAAGATATTGGGCGCGAATTAGAAAAAACATCAAGCAACGTAATAGTATCTCTTGAAACGATTTTGGGGTTCCCAAAGAGCGAGTGCCAAATTATGGCTTTATTATTATTTTTGATTACTTGAATAAATTGCGATTTAATTAATGGAATTTTTCGATTAATTTCCATTTCTCGCCCTCCTTTCAGGCAAAATTTGTTGTTAAATTGTCAAAAATCCATCCAAAATCACCCTTATTTACTGTATTTTAACTGTATCTATAGTATATACCCATTTACCAAGTTTGTCAAGGTTGAAAATAAAAACGACATTGCCACAACCATAACAAACAAGATGCTTTTTTTCAAGGTAAAACATTGCCTATTTCCTTCTTTTTCCATGAAAGGCTTGGTGGACTTCGCGGAGCTGTTTGTTTGTAATGTGAGTGTAGATTTGCGTGGTGGTAATGCTTGAATGGCCCAAAAGCTCCTGAACCGAACGGATGTCGGCGCCGTTCATCAATAAATCGGTGGCGAAAGAATGCCGTAAAGAATGGGGGGTGACCTTTTTCGAAAGCCCCGCTTTGGCGGAATAGTGTTTCACTAGTCGCTCAATACTGCGAGCAGTTAATCGCAAATTGTCGGATTTTGCCGGATTTTTGGCGACGCGAACAAAAAGCGCCGGATCGATATCTTTTCGTTTTTCAAGATAATTTTTTAAAGCCGTTTTGGCGGTTTCCGAAATAAAAACCAAGCGGACTTTGTCGCCCTTTCCGCGCACGGCAAATTCTCTGGATTTTCCGCCAGAGGCGGATCCGCCTCTGGCGGACATATTTATCGAATCGCGATTCAAAGCGCAAAGCTCCGAAACGCGCAGGCCGGTGGAAAACAACAGTTCCAAAACCGCGCGGTCGCGAAGGGCGCTGAGCGACGCTCCCTCCGGCGAATTCAGTAATCTCTCAAGCTCGTTGTTTTCCAAAAAAATAACTTGCCGCTCCGATTGCTTGCCGAGTTCAATTTTATCCGCCGGCAAAATTTCTATGTCACGTTTTGCCGAATACTTCAAAAGATTCCTCAATGCGATGAGATGATAGTTTTGCGTGTTCTTCTTAATACCTTGCCGGTTCAGCCATAAACGATATTGGCGGACCAAGTCCTGGGAAATTTGTTCCGGTTTGGAAATTTTGGCAAATCCCAAAAACCGCTTCAAATACCGCTCGTAATTTACCCGCGTTTTTACCGAGCGGTTTTTTTCAATTTCCAAATAGTCCAAGTAGTCTTTTAATAAGTCTTTAATATCCATTACTTTCATTATACTCCAATATTTTCCGACACTCCCCAACTTATAGGTTCCCGACACCTATAAATTTGTGAGGAGATTTTGGAAATTGGCTGTGGATAAATGGAGCTTCGTACAATGACTGGACATCTCAGCCTATTCACGCTATAAGGGTGGAGACGGTAGTTGTTTGAAAAATTAACCCTCTCGGTTGGAATTCACGGATTTCGCCGAGACTTTTCTCTTCACGGAGAGAAAAGAAACCGCAACTTTGTTGCAAGGAGGCTAGGCATGAAAACACGGGAAGAACTAAGGGCTTACTTGATGGGTAAAATGCGGTCAAGCGTAATTTCCGATTTTACACAACTCTTCACGATTCTTGTCTTTGGCGGAGGTACTAAAATATCTAACCCCGAACTGCTGGAGTATTTTAAATATTTGTTTGAAATGACGATTGAAGCGAACAGAGATGATTTAGCTTTTAACCTACTAAACAAAATAAACGCTACTTATCATGGCATAGAAGAAGAGGTTGAAAAGAAAAAAGAGCGGCCTCATTTTGGAGATGCTTCCAAAAAAGCTAATGACAAGTTTTTCGAATTTATTACTTCTATATATCCAACAATTGCTTGCAAAAAGAGTTGTGGGCGTAATGAATTTGCGCCGGTTATGCAAGAGACGAGGTTCCAAATGTTGGAATATGCGGCTCAGCGATGGGAGCAATCAGTCTGTAGAGAAAGTTATGCCGCATTCCGTTTCCTGATTGAGGCCTTTGAGACTCAAGAAAAGAGAGAAATTTTGGATAGAATTTTAAGGCCAAGGGTTGAAAAATCTTTCACAAAAGTTGAATCTATTGAACAGTGGCTATCGCTCTGCGAAAAAGACCCAATTCCATTTGAAATTCAGCAATTACTCGTAATGGCGCGCGCTAAGAATGGCGGGCCGGAACTCGCCAAGCATGAT